>DASVDK010000296.1:0-35539 GCA_036381125.1 Thermodesulfobacteriota bacterium
CAACGTCCCGAAGAGGTCGGGCGGCTGGCCGTGGGGTACCGTGCCGAGGGTCGGCTTGACGCCCACGATCCCGCAGCAGGCAGCCGGGATCCGGATGGAGCCGCCGCCGTCGGTCCCGACGCCGAGCGGCCCCATGCCGGCCGCCACGGCGGCGCCGGCGCCGCCGCTCGACCCGCCGGGAGAGCGTGACCGGTCCCAGGGGTTGCGCGTGATCCCGAAGAGCGGCGCGTCGGTGACCGCCTTGTGCCCGAACTCGGGCGTCGTCGTCTTGCCGACGAGGATGGCCCCCGCGGCTTTGAGGCGCCGCACGGCCACGCCGTCCTCCGTGGGGACGAAGCCTTCGTAGAGCCGGGAACCGAAGGTCGTACGCACGCCGGCGGTCGTCACGAGGTCCTTGACCGAGAAGGGGACGCCGTGGAGCGGCCCGAGCCGATCCCCGCGCCGGACGGCGGCGTCGGCCTCGATCGCGGCGCGCCGGGCCTCCTCGCGCGTGACCGTGACGAACGCGTTCAGCGACGGCTCGAGCCGCTCGATCCGACGCAGCACCGCGTCGACCACGTCCACGGGCGACAGCCGCCGCGCCCGGATCTCGTCGGCCAGGCGGGTGGCCGGCGTGAAGCAGAGATCGTCGCTCATGGTGAACCCTCCTGTACGTCCGCGCGCCGATCGCCGCGGCTCACGCCTCCTCCTCGCCCCAGATCAGGCGCAGCACCTTCTCCCGCATGGCGACGAACTCCGGCAGGGCCTTGACCGACCGGCTGCCGGCCTGCCCGGCCTGCCGCCCGAAGGGCGCCTCGATGCGGGCGATGATCCGGCCCGGCCGGGGCGACATGACGATGATCGTCGTGGCGAGGTAGACCGCCTCCTCGACGCTGTGGGTGATGAGGAAGACGGTCTTCCTCGTCGCCTTCCAGATCTTGAGGAGCTCGTCCTGCAGGTGCTCGCGCGTGAGCGCGTCGAGGGCGCCGAACGGCTCGTCCATGAGGAGGATTCGCGAGTCGTTCGCGAGCACGCGGGCGATGGCGACCCGCTGCTGCATGCCGCCCGAGAGGGTGTACGGCGGCTTGGCCGCGAAGTCGGCGAGCCGGACCATCTCCAGGTACTCGGTCGCGATCCGGCGCCGCTCGGCCGCGGGCACTCCGCGCATCTTGGGGCCGAACTCCACGTTGTCCCTGACCGACAGCCAGGGGTAGAGCGCGGGGTGCTGGAAGACCACCCCGCGCTCGTGGTCCGGCTCGGTGATGGGCACGCCGTCCATGAGGACCCGACCCGAGGTCGGGGGCAGGAAGCCGGCGATCAGCCTGAGGAGCGTGGTCTTCCCGCAGCCGGAAGGGCCCACGACGCAGACGAAGTCGCCTTCCCGCATGGCGAGGCTCGCCCCGGCGACGGCCGTGACCGGACCGTCCCTCGTCTCGAAGACGACCGAGACGTCGTCGACCTCGAGGATGGGCCGGCCGGCCACGGCCGCGCGTTCCTACCGCCTGGCCGCCGTCTCGGCGTACGTCGAGACCACCGCCTTCTGGAAGGTGGCCAGGTCGGGCGCCGAGCGGATGGTCTTCTGGGTCACGAGGAAGTCGGCCGCGTCCTTGAGGGCCCTGGCGACCCCGCCCTGGAGGTACTTCGGCGTCACGTGCTCCTCGGCGGTGAGGAACGTCATGGTCTTCATCTGGCGCAGCGCCTCGGCCTCGGGGATGCCGAACTCCCTGGCCACGGCCCTGGCCGCCTCCTGGGGCTTCTCGCGGAAGAGCGTGACGGCGTCCGAGAGGGTCTTGACGTACGTGGTGACGACCTCGGGGTACTTCCGGGCGAAGTCCCTCCGGACGACCGCGACGTCGGCCGTGAGGTAGCCCTTCTCCGCGAGGGCGCGCGAGGAGACGAGGACCTCGCCGCCCGACTCGAGCATCTTGATCAGCGTCGGCTCCCAGACGAAGCCGGCGTCGATGTCGCCGCGCGTCCAGGCGGCCAGCATGTCGGGCGGCTGCATGTCGAGCACGGTCGCCTTCCTGGGGTCGAGGCCGAACTCCTTGAAGGCGACGAGGAGGTGGTAGTGCGTGGTGGAGCCGAAGGGCGCCGCCACCTTCTTGCCGGCGAGATCGGCGACCTTCTCGACCCCCTTCCCCTTTCGGACGACGAGCGCCTCGTTGTCGCCGATGACGTCGTAGAGCCAGATGACCTCGTACGGGATGCCGCTCGAGATGCCGATGGCGGCCGGGCTCGAGCCGGTGAGACCGATGTCGACGCTGCCCGACGCCATGGCGGTGTTCACGTCGCGGCCGGAGTCGAACTGCCGCCACTCGATCTTGACGCCGAGCGCCTTCTCGTGCATGCCGAGGGCCTTGGCGATGATCTCCCCGTTCGGGATGATCTGGTAGGCGATCGTGATCTTCTCCGGCTTCGCCTGGGCGAAGAGCGGCGACGAGACCCCGGCGGCGACGAGGGTCGCGAGCGCGATGCCGACCAACCAGCGCCAGTGTTGCATGGGGCGTACCTCCCCTCTTGCGTGGGCGCGGCGGCCGGTCCGCCGCGCCGTCACGCCTTCCCCTTCCACGGCACGAGCCGCCGCTCGGCCACGCGGATGACCCGGTCGAGCACCACGCCGGTGAGGCCCATGACGATGATCCCCATGAAGATGATGTCCGACCGGAGGAACTTCGACGCGTCGAGGACCATCCAGCCGACCCCCGACGTGGCCGCCACCATCTCGGCGGCGACGAGCGTCGTATAGGTGAACCCGATCGAGACCCGCATGCCGGTGAAGATGTCCGGCAGGCACGACGGCAGGAGCACGTACCGGAACACCTGCCAGCGCGACGCGCCGAGGGAGCGGGCCCCCTGGATCCGCTCCTCCGAGACCCCCCGCACCCCCGCCATGGCGCTCACCGAGAGCGGAGGGAAGGCGGCCAGGTAGAGGAGCGCGATCTTCGAGGGGTTCTCGATGCCGAGCCAGATGACGAGCAGCGTGTAGTACGCGAGCGGCGGCAGCGGCCGGTAGAACTCGATGATCGGGTCGAAGATCGCCTGGACCTTCGTCGAGTAGCCGATGGCGAGGCCGAGCGGCACGGCGGTGACCACGGCCAGGCCGAAGCCGACGAGCACCCGGTAGAGGCTGTCGGTCAGGTGGGCGAGGAGCGTCGGTCCCCTGTACCCGTCGGTCAGCGTCTCCTGGAACGCGAGCCAGACCGACTCCGGGTGCGGGACGAACAGCTCCGGCAGGAGCCGCCACTCGGCCACGACGTACCACGCCAGCAGGATCGCGGCGATCGTCAGAGCGGTCAGCAGCGGTTCGACGCGCCTCGAACGCCGCGTGCTCGTCATAGGGAGCGACGGCCTCCCGGGACCGGCCGGAGCGACGGCCCGCACCTCATCGTACTAGGAGCCAGAGCCCCGTGGCAAACACGACTGTGGTCACCAGGGACAGGAACATGCGCTCCGACAGGCGGCCGTTTACCCGCTCTCCGAGGCGGCTGCCGGCCATCATGACCGGCGCCGCCGCGAGCCCGAGTGCGAGGTCGCGCGGCGTGAGCGCGCCGGCCGAGACGAGGAGCGGGATCTTCGCCACGTCCAGGACCAGCAGCAGCATCGCCAGCGACGCCACGAAGGCCGCCCGCGACAGGCGCGGCAACAGGTAGAAGGCGAAGACGAGCCCCCCGGAGTGGGCCAGGATGCTCACCACCCCCCCGCCGATGCCGCAGGCCGACGCGAGGGCGCGGGAGGTCCCCTTCCGCACGACCCGGTTCACGGCGGCACCGCCCGGGGCCCCCAGTAGCCGCCGCGCCTGCACGGTCGCGAAGGCGAGCGCCACGACGCCCATCGCGCGACGCAGCCCCGACGCCGAGGCCGTGGCGACGAACAGCGCGCCGATGCCGATCCCGATCAGGGCGGCGGGGACGAGGACGCGCACCGTGGGCCAGTGCCACCGGCGCCAGTGGGCCCGGAGCGTCGTCAGGTCGGTCACGAGCATGATCGGCGCCGTGATGCCGAGGGCCACGCGCGGGTCCAGGACCGCCGCCAGGAGCGGCACGGATACGGCGCCGCCGCCGAGGCCGACCGCCGACTTGACGAACCCCACGGCGAAGCCGACGAGGGCGACGAGCGCGAGGAGCGCCGGCTCGACGGTCACGACGCGGGACGGCGGCCGGCAAGGTGCCGCTGGAGCGCCGGCCAGGCCAGGAGCGCGATCGACAGCACGACGAGGGCGGCGCTCACCGGCCGCCTGACGAACACCGTCAGGTCGTTGGCGTTGCTCACCATGGTCGTCAGGAAGTACTGCTCGCCGAGCGGCCCCAGGATGAGCCCGAGCACCAGCGGCGGCACCGGGAGATCGTAACGCCGCATGACGAACCCGACGACGCCGAAGAGCATCGTGAGCCAGACGTCCGCCATGTTGTTGCGCAGGGCGAAGGCGCCGACGACGCAGAGCGCGCAGATGAGGGCGCCGAGGACCCCCGCGGGGATCCGCATGAGCGAGGCGAAGACTCGCGCCGCCAGGAGGCCGATCCCGATCATGAGCACGTTGGCGAGCAGGAAGCCGGAGAAGATCGTGTAGACGTCGAGCGCGTTGTTCCGGAAGAGGAGCGGGCCCGGCTGCACCCCGTGCAGCAGGAACGCCCCCATCATGACCGCCGTGGCGCCGCTCCCCGGGATGCCGAGCGTGAGGAGCGGGATCATCGCGCCGCCGGTGGAGGCGTTCACCGAGCTCTCCGCCGCCGTCAGCCCCTCGAGCGAGCCCTTGCCGAACCGCTCGGGCTCGCGCGCGAACTGCCGCTCGACGCCGTACGACACGAACGAGGACACGGTCGCCCCGGCGCCGGGTATGAGGCCGATGGTCGTGCCGACCGCCGACCCTCGCAGGAGCGACCACCGGTAGGGCCAGAGCTGCCGGAGCGACGGCAGCGCGGCGCGCCCCTCCACCCGCCCGTCGACCGGCGCCGGCGCCTCGCCGCCGCCGGCGAGCTGGTCGAGGATCTCGCCGACCGCGAAGAGGCCGATCAGCACGACCACGAAGTCGATGCCGTCGCGCAGGATCGGGATGCCGAAGTCGAGGCGCGTGACCCCGTACTGCGAGTCGGTGCCGATCGAGCCGAGCACGATCCCGGCGAAGAGCGCGATGGCCGCCGAGACGATGGAGCGCGACCCGAGCACGACGACGCTCGCCATCCCGAAGAGCACGACGGCGAAGTACTCGGCGGTCGAGAACGACAGCGCGACCCTGGCGAAGGGAGGGGCCGCGAGCGCCAGAAGGAGCGCCGACGCGAACCCGCCGAGCGCCGACGACATGATCGCCATGCCGAGGGCGAGCCGCACGTGCCCCTGGCGGTTGAGCGGGTACCCTTCCCAGGTCGTCGGCACGCTCATCGGATCGCCCGGGATGTTGAAGAGGATGCCGGTGATGGACCCGCCGAAGACGCCGCCGGCGTAGATGGACGACAGCAGCAGCAGCGACGGCGCGATGCCCATCAGGTACGTGAAGGGCAGGACGAGGACGACGGCGTTCAGCATCGTCACGCCGGGGAGCGCGCCGGCCACGACGCCGATCGTGAGGCCGAGGACGATCATGCCGAGGCTGACCGGTGCGAGCGCCGCGGCGAGACCGGCGAGCAGATCCGCGTCCATCAGAAGAGGCCCAGCCGGTGGTAGATCCACACGGTCGCGTCGAGGAGCGGCCCCTGGCCGCGCGGCAGCGGGACGTAGACGACCTTCACGAACAGGTAGAGCAGCACGAGCGTGGCGGCGACCGCCGAGAGCCCGACCGTCGCGGGCCTCCGGTAGCGCCCGACCCGCATGAAGAGCGCGAGGAAGATCGGCGTGGCGAGGACGAAGCCGGCGACCGGGAGGAGCGCGGTGTAGGCGAAGAGGAGGACGACGGCCAGGGTGACGCGACGCCGGTCGACGGCCTCGCCGTCGGCGCGTCCTCCGTTGCCGCCCGCCGCTTCGCGCCGCCCCCGGCCCCGCACCACCTGGACGATCTTGACGCCCGACAGGACGGCGAGGCCGGCGACGCCGAGCCGCGGCCAGAAGTCCGGCCCGAGCTGCCCCGGCACCGGGACGATCGGGATGTCGCCCGCCGCGACCCAGAGCAGGGCCGCGGCGGCGACGAGCAGGACCGGCCCGACGAGCGATCCGACCATTACCTGGCCTTGAGCCCGAATTCCTTGACGTACGCGTTGAGGACGTTCTCCTGCTCGCGGATCCACGCCGGGAACTGGTCGGGCCCCATGTAGCTGTCGGGACGCATGTACCAGTCGGCCGCGAACTTCTTCCACTCGGCGCTCTCCATGGCCTTGCGGAACGCCTCGGCGAGCGTCCTCAGCCGGTCGGGCGGCGTGCCGGCCCTGGCCACGATCCCTCGGAACTGCGGCAGCTCCACCTCGAAGCCCAGCTCGCCGGAGGCCGGCACGTCGGGGAAGGCCGGATGCCGCCTGGCCGCGAAGATGATGAGCGGCTTGAGCTGCTTCGCCTCGAGGAAGCTCTTCACGTCGCCCGCCTGCTCGTAGAGGACTTCGTTGTGACCGCCGACGACCGCCGCGTAGCGCTCGCCCGGCTTGGGGTACGGCACGACGGTCATCGGGAAGCCCCGATGGCCGAGGTAGCGGACCGTGAGGTCGTCGACGGTGCCGAAGCCGGTCGTCGCCACGCGCAGCTTGCCGGGGTTCGCCTTCGCGTGCGCGAGGAGCGCGTCGATCGTCTGGAAGGGGCCGTCGGCCTTCACGAAGAGGAACGAGTCGGCGACCTGCGTCCGGACGACCCAGGCGAGGTCGTCGACCTTGTAGGAGGCGAGCCCCAGGGCGATCGTGCAGAGCGTGTCCATGATGTACGTGGCGACCTGGTAGCCGTCCGGCCGGCCGTTCAGGATCTGCGCGAGCCCGGTGTTGCCCGAGCCGCCCGGGACGTTCACCGCCGGCAGCGCGACGCCGAGGTGGGGCTGCGCGAGCTGGGAGAGCTGGCGCGCCATCGAGTCGGCCCCGCCGCCCGGTCCCCAGGTGACGACGATCTCGACCGGCCGGGTCGGGTACTTCTCCTGCGCAACCGCCGGTCCGCTCGCCACGAGAGTGGCCGCGGCGGCCGCCGCGAGGGTCCTCCGCGTTCGTGTCATCGGGCGCCTCCTTTTCCGCGTGCCTGCAGGGCGCCGATCGCAGCCACGGTCACGATGTCGTCAACCTGGCACCCTCGGGACAGGTCGTGCATGGGCTTCGCGAGCCCCTGGATGACGGGGCCGATCGCCTCGGCCCCGCCGAGCCGTTCGGTGATCTTGTAGGCGATGTTGCCGGCGTCGAGGTTCGGGAACACGAAGACGTTGGCGCGGCCCGGCACCGTCGAGCCGGGGGCCTTGCGCCGCCCGACCGCCTCCACCCAGGCGGCGTCGAACTGCAGCTCGCCGTCGATGTCGAGGTCCGGGCGGGCCGTGCGGGCCCGGGCCGTCGCCTCGCGCACCTTCGTGACCGCCTCGTGCTCGGCGCTCCCCTTCGTGCTGAACGACAGCATGGCCACGACCGGCTCCTCGCCGGTGAGGCGCCGGTGGGTCTCGGCCGACGAGAGGGCGATCGTCGCCAGGCCGGCGGCGTCGGGGTACGGGACGACCGCGCAGTCGCCGTAGGTGACGACCCGCCCGTCCGGCAGGGCCATGAGGAAGACGCTGCTCGCGAGGCCCACGTCCGGTGCAAGCCCGATCACGTGGAGGGCCGCCCGGAGGACGTCGGCCGTGCGGCTCATCGAGCCCCCCACGCAGGCGTCCGCCTCGCCCGTCCGCACGAGCATGGCGCCGAAGACCAGCGGCGCGCGGACCGCCTCGCGGGCCTGCTCGGCCGTCATCCCCTTCGCCCGCCTCAGGTCGTGGAGGATCGCCGCGAACCGCTCCGCCCGGGGATCGGTCGCGGGATCGATCACGCCGACCGACGAGGGGTCGACGCCGGCGCGCCGCAGCGCGCCCGGCTCGCCGAGGAGGACCGGTCGCGCGATCCCCTCGCGCGCCAGGACGAGGGCCGCCTCGACGACCCGCGGGTCGGCCGACTCCGGCAGGACGACGCGCGCCGAGAGCGCCGACGCCGCCCGGCGAATCCGGTGGACGACCGGCGAGAGGCTCACGGCCGGCCCCGCGGTCCGGCCGAGAGCCCCAGTTCCCGAAGGACCGGGCCGATCCGCGAGGGGACGTCCACGACGCGCGCGCCGCCCCTCGCCAGGGCGGCCATCTTGGCGGCCGCGCTCCCCTTCCCGCCCGACACGATGGCGCCCGCGTGCCCCATCCGCTTGCCGGGGGGGGCCGCCTGGCCGGCGACGAGCGCGACGACCGGCTTCGACATCCGCGGGACGTACTCGGCGGCCTCCTCCTCCATGCCGCCCCCGACCTCGCCCACGAGCACGATCGCCCGGGTCCGCGTGTCGGCCTCGAAGGCCCGGAGGACGTCGAGGTGGCTCGTCCCGTTGACCGCGTCGCCGCCGATCCCGACGAAGGCCGACTCGCCGAACCCGTCGCGCACGAGGTTGAGGCAGACGAGGGTGCCGAGGCTGCCGCTGCGCGAGACGACGCCGATCTCGCCGGGCCGGAAGATGTTGTCGGCCCAGGCCGGCATGATGCCGACGAAGGTCTCGCCCGGCGTGACCAGGCCGGGGCAGTTCGGTCCCACGACGCGCGCCCCCGCGTCGCGCGCCTCGGCGAGGACGGCCATGACGTCGTGCACCGGAATGTGCTCGGTGAGGACGACGACCAGCTTCACGCCGGCGCCGATCGCCTCGAGGGCGGCCCCCTTCGCCGCCATCGGCGGCACGAAGAGGACCGACACGTCGACCGGACCGGCGGTCACGGCGTCGCGCACGCTGCCGAAGACCGGGACGCCCGAGACCGACTGGCCCGCCTTGCCGGGGCTCACGCCGGCCACCACGCGGGCGCCGTACTCGAGCATCCGCTCGGTCCAGAAGGAGGCCTCCCTGCCGGTGATCCCCTGGACGAGGATGCGGGCGTCGCGCCGCAGGATCACGACCGCTGCCTCGCGGCCTCGACGGCGGCCCTGACCGCGTCGTCCATCAGGTCGCAGGGGGTGATGCCGAGCCGCGCCTTCACGAGCTCGATCGCCCGCGCCTCGCCGGTCCCGTGGATGGAGAACGCGACCGGGAGGCTCGGCGCGAGCGCCTCCCACCCGGCCAGGAAGCCCTCGATGATCACGTCGGTGCGTGCGTAGGCGCCGCAGAGGTTCACCAGGAGGCTCTTCACGCGGGGGTTCGCGAGGACGAGACCGAGCGCCTCGGTGGCGCGCCGGTAGTTCTGGCCGCCGATCTCGAGGAAGTTGGCCGGCCGCCCGCCGAAGTGGGCGACCGCGTCCATCGTCGCCATGGTGAGCCCCGCGCCGTTGGCGAGGACCCCCACGTCGCCGTCGAGCTCGACGAAGAGGAGCCCCTGCTCGGCCCCCCGGCGCTCGAGCTCGGTCCCGGCGTGGGCCGGCTTCGGCAGCTCCGGGTGGCGGCCGACCGCGGCGTCGTCGATCACCACCTTCGCGTCGAGCGCCACCACCCCGCCTCCCGGCTCGAGCGCGAGCGGGTTCACCTCGACCAGGTCGGCGTCGGTCGACCGGTAGACGGCGTAGAGCGTCGAGAGGAGCCGCGCGACGCCGGCGGCCGCGGGCCCGAGGCCGGCGCCGCCGAGCGCCGCCTCGGCCTCCGCGACCTCGAGCGGACGCCGGATGTCGAGCGGGCGCTGGATCACCGCGCCGGGCCGGACGGCGAAGGTCTCCTCGATGTCGACACCGCCCTCGGTCGAGAAGAGCAGCACCGGGCAGCGGCGCGCCGCGTCGGTCACGACGGCGGCGTAGAGCTCGCGCGCGATGTCGACCCGCGCCTCCACGCGCACCGCGTCCACGCGGAAGCCGGACACGTCGGATCCCAGGAGGTCCTGCGCCGCGACCCGGGCGTCGTCGGGAGTCGCGGCGAAGCGGATCCCCCCGCCCTTGCCTCGCCGCCCCGCCGGGACCTGGGCCTTGACGACGACCGGCCGCCCGACGGCCCGGGCGGCCTCGGCCGCCTCGTCGGCGGTGGTCGCCCTCGCCCCGCCGGGGACGCGTACGCCCGCCCGGGCCAGGATCGCCTTTGCCGCCCCTTCCTCGAGGAACACGCCCTAGCTCCCGTACCGCCGGAGGTAGTCGCCCCAGAGCGCCTCGTCGGTCGGCTCCTCGAGCGGGATCGGGCGCGACACCAGGGTGTAGTTGAGGAAGTGGGTGTAGGTGAGGTTCTCGTTGATGGAGTCGCCGCCCCAGATGCCGCAGGCGAGCGTGAGGGTGAACCTGAGCCCGTTGTCGAAGGCGCCGCCGTTGCCGATGCAGTGTGCCTGGTTCACGAGAACGCGGCCGACCTTGATCGTCACCGACTCGGCGAGCCGCCGGACGTGCTCGTCGTTCCGCGTGTGGATGCCGCAGGAGTGCCCCTTGCCCTGGTAGTCGAGGATGCCCGCCACGGTGCGGATCGCCTCGTCGAACTCGCCGTACCGGTAGAGCGTGAGGACGACCGACAGCTTCTCGCCCGAGAAGGGGTAGGCCTTCCCGTAGCCCGTCTCCTCGACCATCAGGAACGCGGCCTCCCTGGCCTCCGGGCTCGTGAGCCCGGCCAGCTCGGCGATCCGGGCCGGCGGCTTCGCCACCACCTCGCGGTTGATGGCGCCGTTCGTCCACATCACGGCCCCGAGCCGCGCCTTCTCCTCGGGGGTGCAGAGGTAGCCCCCCTGCCTGCGCAGCTCGGCCACCATCCGGTCGTAGACGCCGGCCTGGATGACGAGGGCGTTCTCGGAGGAGCAGGAGGTCGCGTAGTCGAAGGTCTTGCTCTTGCGGATCTTCACCGCCGCCGACGCGAGGTCGGCCGTCTCGTCCACGATGACCGCCGCGTTGCCCGTGCCGGCCGAGACGGCCGGGCGGCCGCTGCGGTAGGCCGAGCGGACCTTCGGCTGCCCGCCGGTGACGAGCACCAGGTCCACCTGCTTCATCAGCTCGTCCCCGAGGGCGCGGGAGCGCTTCGGGTTCGGGGCCTTCAGCACCTGCACGATGTCGAGCGGCGCGCCGACCTTCTTCAGCTCCTCGTGGACCAGGCGGACGACCTCGAGGCAGGTCTTCTCGCCCGAGGGGTGCGGGGAGAGGACGATGGCGTTGCGCCCCTTGAGGACGCACATGATGTTGTGGACCGGAGTCGCGGCCGGGTTCGTGAGCGGGACGAACGCCCCCACCACGCCGATCGGCTTGGCGATCTTGACGAGGCCCCGCGCGGGGTCCTCCTCGACCACGCCGACCGACTTCGCCCCCGTGAGGTCGCGCATCGTCCCCTTGGTCTTGCGTCGCAGCTTCGAGACCTTGTCCTCGAGGCGGCCGAGCCGGCTCTCCTCCCACGCCATCCGCCCGAGCGCCTCGGCGTTCGCGTAGCCGGCCCAGGCGGCGCCGGCCACGACCGCGTCCGTACGCGCCTGGTCGAACGTCTCGAACTCCGCCTGTGCCGCGCGCGCGCGGGCGACGAGGTCGCGGACGTACTGCTGCTCGTTCACGTCGAGAACCGCCGTCCCGGACACCGTCGTCTCCACCGTGCTCCCTCCTACCAGTAGGTCAAGGCGTCCCGATAGATCCCCTTGAGGTCGTCCATGGTGATCTCGCGGGGGGCGTTGTGCAGGAGTCGCTTCTGGGGAAACGACCCCTCGGCCAGCGCGTCGATGTCGGCTTCCGAGTACCCCACCTCCCGCAGGCCGTTCGGCATGTGGGTCGCCTTCATGAGCCTGATGATGGTGTCGGCCAGGAGCCGGCCTGCGTCCCGGAGGTCCACGTCGGTCGTGTCGGCGCCGAGGAGCCCCGCCGCCTCGATGTGGCGCTCCGGGCAGGCCGGCGCCGTGAAGCGGAAGACGGCCGGCGCGTTCAGGATGACCGACATGCCGTGGGGGACCATCGGCTTGGCCGGGTAGTCCTTCGCCCGGAAGTCGCGCACCATGCCGGACACGGAGTACGACATGCCGTGCGGCGCGTGGCAGCCCGCGTTGCCGAAGCCGATGCCGGCCAGCGTGGCCGCGAACATCATCTGCTCGCGCGCCTCGACGTCGTTCGGGTCGTTGACCGCCCGGACGATGTACCGGCCGGTGAGCCGCATCGCCTCGGCGCAGGCGATGTCGCTGTACGGGTTGGCCCCCTGCGAGGCCGGCCGCTGCCTCGGCTGGGCCGACCGGGCCCGCCTGGTGAAGGGCAGCGCCGTGTACGACTCGACCGAGTGGCAGAGGACGTCGAAGCCGCTGCACGCCACCACGGTGGCCGGCATGGTCTTCGTCACGGTGGGGTCGATGAGGCCGAGGACCGGCCGGATCCGCCTCGACACGATCCCGGTCTTCGCGTGCATCGACGTGAGGTCGAAGATCGCGATCGGCGTGCACTCGGACCCGGTGCCGGAGGTGGTCGGCACGGCGATCAGCGGCTTCACCGGGCCGGGCACCGGCTTCGCCTTCCCGATGGGGGCGTTCACGTAGTCGAGGAAGTCGGCCGGGTACGTGGCGTAGAGGTTCGCCGCCTTGGCCGTGTCGATCACCGACCCCCCGCCGACGGCCACGTACCCGTCGAACTTCCCCTCCGTGGCGAACGCCGCCGCCTGCTTGAACGACGCGTCGGTCGGCTCGACCGTGACCTGGTCGTAGAGGATGACCTCCACGCCGGCCCGGGCGAGCGACTCCTGCACGACGGCGACGTGCTCGGTCTTCGCCAGGTTCGCGTCGGTGAGGAGCATGACGCGCGTCATGCCGTGCACCTGCGCGTCGTCGCCGATCTCCCGGAGCACGCCCGGACCGTACTTGACCGCGTTCGCGTCCACGGAGAAGGCCGTGTCGCCTCCCTCCGCGAATGCGTAGTACCCGAATCCACAGGCCATGGTGAGGGCCTCCGTCCGCGAGGCCGGGCTCGGGCCCGGCCCCGCCTATTGCCTGTACCTGGGGAGGTACCGGACCGGCTTCTTGAGGGCGTCGCGGCGGAACGGATCGGCCAGCTCCTCGCCGTCCACCATGATGTCGAGGACCGTCGGCCGCCCCGACCGAAGCGCCGCGGACACGGCGTCGCGCACCTCGCCCGGGTGCTCGATCCGGTGTCCGTCGGCCCCCATTGCGCGCGCGACCGCCGCGAAGTCGGGGTTCTTCAGATTGGTCCCGATGAAGCGGTTGTCGTAGTAGTCGATCTGGTTCTTCTTCTCGGCGCCCCACTGCATGTTGTTGAAGACGCAGGCGACGACCGGGATGTTCTCCTGGACGGCCGTGATGACCTCCTGCAGGCTCATCCCCCACGCCCCGTCGCCGACGATGGCCACGACCGGGCTCTTCGGCTCGGCGACCTTGGCGCCGAGGGCGGCCGGGTAGGCGAAGCCGCAGTTGCCGAAGGAGAGCGCCGCCAGGAAGCGCCGCGGCCTCTCGAACCCGAGGAAGCTGTTGGAGGTGGAGCAGACGTTGCCGATGTCGGTCGTGACGATGGTGTCGGGCGTGAGCGCCGCCGCCAGCTCCCTGAGGGCCCGCTTCGGGCTCATCGGCGTGCGCGACGAGGACGCCAGCTCGTCGAGCTCCTTCTGCCACTTCGCGTTCTCGGCCGCCACGAGCGCCCGGCGCTCCGCATCGGGCCTGCGCGCGCCGCCGTCGAGCGCCGTGAGCCGCGAGAGGATCTCCCGGGCCGCCTCCCTCGCGTCGCCCACGATGCCGCAGGCGATCGGCTTGGTGAGCCCGAGCTGCCGGTGGTCGATGTCCACCTGGATGATCTTCGCGGTCTTCGGGAAGTAGTCGAAGCCGTACTGGGGGAGCGTCCCGAAGATCGACAGCCGGGTGCCGAGGGCGAGGACCACGTCGGCCTTCGAGATGAGCTGCATCGCCGACTTCCACCCGCAGTAGCCGAGCGGGCCCGCCATGAGCGGGTGCGACGCCGGGAAGGCGTCGTTGTGGAGGTAGGACGTCACGACCGGCGCCGTGAGGTACTCGGCCAGGGCCTTCACCTCCGCGATGCCGTCGGCGATGACGACCCCCTGCCCGGAGATGATCACCGGGAACCTCGCGTCCTTGAGAATCCGCGCCGCCGCGTCGAGCGACGCGGCGCCGCCCGGGCCCCGATCGGCCCACCGGTACTGCTCGGGCCTCAGGATCTCGGTGTCGATCTCCGCATAGAAGAAGTCGCGGGGGATGTCCACCTGGGCCGGGCCGCGCTCGGCGATCGCGATCCGGAACGCCGTCCGGACCGACTCGGCGATCCGGTCGGGCCGCGGCACGCGCACCTGGTACTTCGTGATCGGCTGGAAGATCGGGAGCTGATCGGTCTCCTGGAAGCCGTTCGTCCCGACCATCGTCGTCGAGGCGGCCGGCGAGAGCATGACGACCGGCGTGTGCGCGTGGTACGCCGCCGCGATCCCCGTGACCATGTTGGTGATCCCGGGGCCGTTCTGGGCCGTGCAGACGCCCGGCTTCCCCGACACGCGGGCGTAGCCGTCGGCCATGTGCGCCGCCGTCTGCTCGTGACGGACCGGCAGGAATCGGATCTCCGCCTTCGGGAAGATGTCGAGGGCGTCCATGAACGCCGACCCGACGATCCCGGTGATCACCTCGGTCCCTTCGGCGCGCAACTGCTCGACCAGCGCCTCGCTGGGGCTCATCACTGGCATGAACTGGCTTCCTCCCTGTTCGACGTGACGGTCGCGGACACGCGTCAGGATCGGCCGCGGCCCTCGCGCGACGCCTCGAGATACGCGCCGAGCTGGTCGGCCGCGGCGCGGAGATCGCCGAGGTGCTCGCGGGCCCTCGCGAGCGGCAGCCGGGCGCTCGGCGCCGAGACGGCGAGCCCCGCCAGCACCTTGCCCCGCCCGTCCCGCACCGGCACGGCGACACAGCAGACCCCGGCCAGGAACTCCTCGTTGTCCTCGGAGTGGCCGCGCGCCCGCGTGACGGCCAACTCGTCCTCGAGCCGGGCCCGGCTCGTGAGCGTGTTGCCGGTGCGAGGCTCGAGCGCCGCCACCATGAGGAGCCGCTCGCGCACCGCCTTCGGGGCGAAGGCGAGGAGTAGCTTCCCGATGGCGGTGCAGTGGATCGGCACCCGGCTGCCCGGCTTGAGCTCCATCCGCAAAGGCCACGACGACTCGACGCGCTCGAGGTACATCACCTCCCCCCCGTGCAGGACGCCGAGGTTCACCGTCTCGCCGAGCCGCTCCGAGAGCCGCTTGAGCACCGCCCGCCGGTTGCGGTGGACCGGAGCGGTCCGCAGCGCGTTCAGCGCCAGGCCGTCGAAGCGGCCCGCCACGACGTAGCGGCGCGCGAGGGGATCGCGCTCGATGAGCCCCTCCCCTTCGACGAGGGCGGCGAGGCGGTGCACCGTCGCCTTGGGCAGGCCGACCGCCCGGCTCAGCTCGGCCAGGCTGAGCGGCGCATCGGCCCCGGCCACGGCCGCGAGGATCCGCAGCGCCCGCACGACCGGCGAGTCAGCGGGGGATCCGTTTGTTCCACTCACCGGAACGTCTCGTTCTGTTCACTGGATCAGCATGGAGTACGGCAGCGGGCCGTGTCAACGCTTTTCAGAACGTGGTTCTTTCGCTGCGTCGCGGCCCGAGGCGAGCCGGCGTCCGACGCGCCTCGTCGGACGGGGCGTCTCGAGGCGGGCGGCGCGACGCCGCGTCAGATGCCGCGCGTCGTGCCGCCGTCGATGGCGATCGTGGTCGCGGTGACGTAGGTGTTGCGCGGGGAGGCGAGGAAGGCGATCAGCGGCGCGACCTCCTCCGGCGTGGCGAATCGGCCTGCCGGGATCTCGCGCAGGAACGCCTCGCGGGCGGCCTCGCGGCTGATGCCGGCGATCCTCGCCCTGGCGTCGACGAGGTAGTCGAGCCGGCGCGTCTGCATCGGCGGCGGGCTCACCGCGGTGACGAAGACGTTCTCGGCCGCGAGCTTGCGGCCGAGGCCCTTCACGAAGCCGTTGAGGCCGGCGTTGGCGACGCTCGACGGGAGCGCGTCGGGGTCCGGGTCCCATCCCCGGTGCCCGTTGACGCAGACGATGCGGCCGAAGCCGTTCGCCCTCAGGTACGGCAGCGCCGCGCGGGTCACGCGCACCTGGGCGAGGAGCTTGGACTCGAGGCTGAAGACCCAGTCCTCCTCCTCGAGGTCGAGGAACTCGCCGCTCCTCGCGGCGCCGAGGCTGTTGACCAGGATGTCGAGCCCGCCGAGCCGCCCCACCGCCTCGCCGACGGCTCGCTCGGCCTCGGCGCGCGTCGAGAGGTCGGCCTGCACCGTGACGACCGGCCTGCCGGCCGCCGCGGCGATCTCGGCCGCCGCGGCGTCGAGCGCCTCCCGACCGCGCGCGA
Source organism: Thermodesulfobacteriota bacterium (assembly GCA_036381125.1). Lineage (GTDB taxonomy): Bacteria > DASVDK01 > DASVDK01 > DASVDK01 > DASVDK01 > DASVDK01. The sequence continues at coordinate 16,306 of DASVDK010000296.1, forward strand.
TGATCGCCACCCGCGCGCCCTCCGTGGCGAGGAGCGTCGCCGCCCCCTTCCCGATCCCCATGCTGCCGCCCGCGACGATGGCGCGGCGTCCTGCCAGGCCGAGGTCCATCTGCCCCTCCCGATCGTCTCGTGGGGCTCGGTCGCACGCCCGAGCCAGCTCCCTCGACGAGGCTAGGGTGTGGCCGGGGTCCTGTCAAACCGCGTGCTACTCACCTGTCGCGAAAGCCGTTGCGCCGATGGCGGCCGGCCGGGTAGACTCGCGGCGCCATGAGCCGCGACCCGTCGACGGAGGCCGACGACCGGGCCCTGGCCCGAGGCGTGGTCGATGCGCTTGCCGCCATCACCACGGTCGAGATGCGCCGGCACGCCTTCCTCAGGCGCCTGTCGGGGCTCGAGGCGCCGGAGGCGGCGGCCCTGCTGAACGGCGTCGTCCAGCTCGCCGTCGACCGGCACCGGGCGGCCGCCGCCCTGGTCCCCCTCGTCGGCGACCTGCGCGGCCTCGCCGAGGCGCTCGGGCAGGCGCGCATGGCGGCCGTCGTCGACGCCGCGCGGCGGACCGGTCGCGCCGACCTCCTGCGGCTCCTCACCAGTCGGACCGCACGGCGCGCCTACGACGGTGCGCCCGAGACCGGCAGCACCTCGGGCCCCGCGAGCCTCCCCCTCGGCTGGCGCACGCAGCTCGGCCGGACCGGCTCTCGCGATACGCTCGACCGGCTCCTGTACGACCAGCAGCCGACCGTCATCGAGAACCTCCTCCGGAACCCCCGCTGTACCGAGCGCGAGGTCGTGCGGATCGCCGCACACCGCCCCACCTCGGCCGGCGTCCTGGCCGTGGTCTTCCGGCACCCGAAGTGGATCCAGCGCTACCAGGTGAAGCGGGCGCTCGCCCTCAACCCGTACGCCGCGCCCTCGCAGTCGATCGGGCTCTTGCCGTCGTTGCTCACGCAGGACCTCGAGTTGATCGCCCGCGACGAGACGCTGCACCACGACGTCGCGTCCGCCGCCGCGGCGCTCCTCGCCGCCCGCGGCATCGGCGCGCCGCCCCCGCGCGAGCCGGCACCGCCGCCGGTCCCCCCCTCCCCCGACGACGAGGCCGGCGAGACGCCGTACGACGAGGAGGACGGCGGCACGATCGAGGCCTCGCCCGAACTCAAGGCCGCCCTCGAGGCGGCCCTCAGGGACATCGAGGCGGTCGAGGCGCTGGCGGACGCCGCGGGCGAGGCGGCGGCGAAGGGGGGGCCGACGCGCAGCCGCGACTGAGCGGGGCGAGCCTCTACAATATCCCGACCACACCAGGGCTCACCGCCCTCTTCCCCGAGAGGACGCTCGATGCGCCGCGACCACCGCCTCCCCCAGGGAACCGTTCACCGTCTGGTCCACGACTCGCGGGTGCTCGCCGGCAACCCGCTCGACGACCCCACCCGCCGGGAGCTGCACGTCTACACCCCCCCGGGCTGGTCGGGCGACCAGCACCTCCCGCTGCTGGTCGACCTCCCCGGCTTCGGCAACTCCGGCCTCGGCCACACGGCGTGGAAGGGCTCCGGGGAGAACGTCCCCGAGCGGCTCGATCGCCTGATCGCCGAGGGGGCGATGCCGCCGGTCGTCGTCGCCTTCCCCGACTGCTCGACCAGGCTCGGCGGCAACCAGTACCTCAACAGCGTCGGCACGGGACGGTACGCGGACTACCTGGTCGAGGAGATCGTCCCGTTCGTGGAGGAGCGGTTCTCGTGCGGCGGCGCGGGCCGGCGCGGCTGCTTCGGCAAGTCCTCCGGCGGCTACGGGGCGGCCTGGCACGCCATGCACCACGCCGACTTCTGGGCGGCCGTCTCGATCAACTCGGCCGACATGGCGTTCGAGGTCGTCTACCTGCCCGACTTCTACCCGGCGCTGGACGTGCTGCAGCGCTTCGAGTGGTCCATCGAGCGGTTCTTCGTCGACTTCGAGTCGAGGCCGAAGGTCTCGGGGGCGGAGCGGGCCTGCCGGATGTTCCTCGCGATGAGCGCGTTCTACGATCCCGACCCGACGGCATTCCGGAGCATGCGGCTCCCGGGAGACCCGTACACCGCGGAACTCCTCCCCGAGCGGTGGGCGAACTGGCTGCGCCACGACCCGGTCGTCCTGGTCGACCAGAACGCGGCCGCGCTCCGCGCGTTGAAGGCGATCTGGCTCGACTGCGGCAGCCGCGACCAGTTCCGGATGCACTACGGCATGCGGCGCTTCCACCGGAAGCTCGAGGCGCACGGGGTGCCGCACGTCTACGAGGAGTTCGACGACGACCACACCGACATCGACTACCGGATGGACCGGTACCTGCCCTTCCTGGCGCGGGCGCTGTCGACCTGAGCCAGCGGCGTAGCCGCAGTGTTTTCCATGGGGTCAGGTCTTTCCATTTGCCACGCCCCTCGGCCGGGTCCACCCTGCGTCCCCGCCCAACCCGGTCCGGACCGAGTTGGAGCTCGGCCGGTCCGGATGCGGTCACCCGGCCAGCGTGGCTCCGGCAACCGACGCATACCTGTCGGTTTCCACCAGGACGCCGGCCCCGGATACGACGCGCAGGAAGATGCTCGGCGTCGTCCTCACGTGGGGAGCCATACCGGCGCTACGGCCGTGCGTCGAGCTACGCATCGGCACCGGACATGCCGCCGGCCGGCCCCGCGCGTGGCGGAGCCGGCCGGCGCCTCGATTGGCAGGAACGCGGAGCGGGGGGCTTACGCCCGGGCGCGCTCGGCCGCGGTCCGCAGCGCGCGGCCGGCGAGGACGGTGGCGAGGTGGACCCGGTAGTCGCCCGAGGCGTACACGTCGCCGAGCGGGTCCCTGATCGCCTCGGCCACCTTGCGTACGGCGGCCCCGACGGTCGCGTCGTTCACCGGCTGTCCCCGGAGCGCCTGCTCGGCCGCCGTCGCCCGCACGGGGGTGCCGGTGGCGCCGCCGACGACGAGGCTCACCTGCTCGCACGTCCCGCCGTTCACCGTGACGAGCGCCGCGACGCCCACCACGGCGTAGCCCGAGGCGGGGTGCTTGTGCTTGACGTACGCGCCGCCGGTCCCCTTGCCGTACGACCGCACCGACACGGCCGTGAGCAGCTCGTTCGGCTGGAGCGAGGTCGTGAAGAGGTCGGTGAAGAAGGCGTCGGCCGCGATGTCGCGCGTGGCCCGGCCGTTCGAGGCGGTCATGGTGGCGCCGAGGGCGAGCATGACGGTCGGGTAGTCGGCCCCCGGGTCGGCGTGGGCGAGCGAGCCGCCCACGGTCCCCCGGTTCCTCACCTGGAGGTCGCCGATCTGCGCCGCCGCCTCGGCGAGGATCGGGCAGTGCTGGGCCACCTCCCCGGAGGACACGACCTGCGCGTGGGTCGTGAGCGCGCCGATCGTCAGCGCGCCGGCCCGGGCCTGGATGCCCTTCAGCTCGGCGAGGCCGCCGATGTCGATCAGCGCCGGCGGCGAGGCCAGCCGGAGCTTGAGCACCGGCAGGAGGCTGTGGCCGCCGGCCAGGAGCCTGGCCTCCCGGTGCTGGCCGAGGAGCGCCGCCGCCTCGGCGAGGGTCTTCGGGCGGTAGTACTCGAAGCTCGCGGGGTACATGGGCCTAGCTCCCCTGCGCGTCGCGGATCGCGCGCCAGATCCGCTCTGGCGTGAGCGGCATGTCGACCTTCTTCACCTTGAACGGGGCGAGCGCGTCCATGACGGCGTTGTACACCGTCGGCGTGGAGGCGATCGTCCCGGTCTCGCCGATCCCCTTGACGCCGAGCGCGTTCACGGTGGTCGGCGTCTCGGTGGCGCCGAGCTCGAATCTCGGGAAGTGCTCGGCCTTCGGCACGGCGTAGTCCATCATGGAGCCGGTGAGGAGCTGCCCCTGGTCGTCGTACCGCGCCCCCTCCCAGAGCGCCTGCCCGACCCCCTGCACGATGCCGCCGTGGATCTGCCCCTCGACGATCATCGGGTTGATGACCTTGCCGCAGTCGTCGACGGCGACGTACTTCGCGAGCTTCACCTCGTACGTGTCGGGGTCGATCTCGACGACGGCGATGTGCGCCCCGAAGGGGTAGACGAAGTTGGGCGGGTCGAAGAAGGCCGACGCCTCGAGCCCCGGCTCCATCCCCTTGGGCAGGTTCCAGGCGACGTTCGCCATGAGGCAGACGTCCTGGATGGTCTTGGCCTTGGACGGCGAGCCCTTCACGAAGAACTTCCCGTCGGCGTAGTCGATGTCCTCGACCGAGGCCTCGAGGAGGTGGGCCGCCACGGCGCGCGCCTTCTCCTTGACCTTGCGCGCCGCCTGGGCGAGCGCCCCGCCGCCGACCGCCGTGGTGCGGCTGCCGTACGTCCCCCACCCCATCGGCGTCTGGGCGGTGTCGCCGTGGACGACCTGCACGTCCTCGATCGGCACGCCGAGCTCGGACGAGACGATCTGGGCGAAGGTCGTCTCCTCCCCCTGCCCGTGGGGGCTCACGCCGACCATCACCGACACCTTCCCGGAGGGATGGAAGCGGACGATGGCGCTCTCCCAGAGGCCGCCGCCGAAGCCGACGGCGCCGGCCACGGACGACGGCCCGAGGCCGCAGATCTCGGCGTAGGTGCAGACGCCGATCCCCATGATCCTGCCGGCGGCGCGCGCCTCGGCCTGCTGCTTCCTGAGGCCCTGGTAGTCGGCGAGCTGGAGCGCCTTGTCGAGGGCGGCCTGGTAGTTGCCGCTGTCGTAGACCAGACCGGTCGCGACGGCGTAGCCGTCCGTGAAGGGCGGGATCAGGTTCTTTCGCCGCACCTCCACCGGGTCCATCGACAGCTCGCGCGCGAGGAGGTCGACCATCCGCTCGACCAGGAAGGTCGCCTCGGGACGCCCCGCGCCCCGGTACGCGTCGACCGGCGTCGTGTTGGTGAAGACGCCGTAGACGTCCTCGTGGATGTTCTTGATCGTGTAGACGCCCGAGAGCATCAGGCCGTGGAGGATCGTCGGCACGCCGGTCGAGGCGGTCGAGAGGTAGGCGCCGAGGTTCGCCCACACCTTCGCCCTGAGGGCGAGGATGGTGCCGTCCTTCGTCGCGGCCAGCTCCACCTCCTGGACGTGGTCGCGGCCGTGGATGGTCGCCTTGTAGTTCTCGCTGCGCGTCTCGGTCCACTTGACCGGCCGCCCGACCATCTTGGACGCGAAGACCGCCATCGCGTCCTCGGGGTAGTGCGGGATCTTGCTGCCGAAGCCGCCTCCGACCTCGGGCGCGACGACCCGCACCCGGTTCTCGGGGATGCCGGTCGTGAGGCCGAGGAGGAAGCGCACGATGTGCGGGTTCTGCGAGGTGACCCAGAGGGTGACCTCGTCGGTCGCCGCGTCGTACTTCGCCAGCGCGGCGCGCGGCTCCATGGCGTTCGGCACGAGGCGCTGGTTGACGATGGTGTCCTTGACGACGACGTCCGCCTGCTTGAATGCGGCCTCGACGTCCCCTCCGCTCACCTTCCAGTGGAAGGCGAGGTTCTTCGGCGCCTCGGCGTGGAGCTGCGGCGCACCGGCCTCGGTGGCCTTGACCGCGTCCACCACCACGGGGAGCGGGTCGTAGTCCACCTGCACGGCGTCGGCCGCGTCCCGGGCGAGGTAGCGGTCGGTGGCCACCACGACGGCGACGGCGTTGCCGACGTAGCGCACGGTGTCGACGGCGATGGCCGGGTAGGGCGGCGTCTTCGCGTCGCTGTTGGGCACGACCCAGGCGCAGGGCATGTTGCCCATGCCCGCCGCCTGCATGTCCTTGCCGGTGTAGATGGCGAGGACGCCCGGCATCTTCGCCGCCCTCGACGTGTCGATCCGCCTGATCCTCGCGTGGGCGTAGGGCGAGCGGACGACGGCCATGTGGACCATGCCGGGCTCGACCATGTCGTCCGTGTACCTCGCCTGGCCGGTGAGGAGCCGCGGGTCCTCGCGGCGCTTGACGGGCGTACCGAAGATCGTGGCCATGGCCTACCCCTTCATCCGTGCGGCCGCGTGCTGGACGGCGGCGACGATGTTCTGGTAGCCGGTGCACCGGCAGAGGTTGCCCTCGAGCCCGTGCCGGACCTCGGCCTCGGTCGGGTTCGGGTTGCGCGCGAGGAGGTCGACCGCCGTCATGATCATGCCGGGCGTGCAGAAGCCGCACTGCAGCCCGTGCTTCTCCCAGAAGGCCTCCTGCAGCGGGTGGAGCTTCCCGTTCTGCGCGAGCCCCTCGATGGTGGTCACCTGCCGGCCGTCGGCCTGGACGGCGAGCACCGTGCAGGACTTCACGGCCTCCCCGTCGATCAGGACGGTGCACGAGCCGCACTGGCTCGTGTCGCAGCCGACGTTCGTGCCGGTGAGACCGAGGGTCTCGCGGAGGAAGTGGACGAGCAGCAGGCGCGGCTCGACCTCCACGGCGTGCGTCGCGCCGTTGACGGTGACGGAGACGGGGACTTTCACCGATCGCCCTCCTCGCGTATCGAGAACTGCGTTTTAGACTGCCAGTATGCGCGTCAGGCTCGCGGCAAGTCAACTCCGTCGGGCCGGCCGGCCTGGCAGGCCCGCTCACGGTCCCGATTCCCTTCGACGCGTCCGAGGCCGGTCGACTTCCAGTCCGGGCGGGCTGTCCGGCAGAGCTACCCCTCTCGCCCCTGGCATGACAGGCAAGCGCTCGTACGGTATCCTCCACCCGCGAGAGGAGGAATCTCCGATGACGCGGATTCGTACCCGGTTGGCAGGCGCCGCGCTCGGCGGACTCCTGATCGTCGCGGGCGCGCCGGCATGGGCGCAGGACTCGGCCGGACTTGGCCTCGCCCTTTCCCCGACCGTCACCCTCTTCGGCGGCTACGCGTTCTTCGCCACCGCCGACCCGACCATCGAAGGCACCGACATCGAGTACACGACGCACAACGCCGAGTTCGGCCTGCGGCTCGCCTTCTGAGCTACCGCGTCGGGGCCGGCCGTCACCCGGCGGCCGGCCCCTCGATCCTCGCCCGCACGCAGTCGAAGAAGGCGGCGGTCAGCTTCTGCGTGACGCCGCCCATCAGGCGAGCGGCGACGCTGGCGATGGTCCCCGAGACGGAGACGTCCGTGGTCCAGACGAGATCGGTCCCCCCGGAGGCGTTGTCGGTCAGGACCATGCCGCTCTCGGCGTCCATGGCGCTGCCGGGCGCGGTGCCGTGGGCCTTCATGCGCGCGCGGTTCGGCGCGTCCAGCTCGAGCCACTCGACGTCGGTCGTGAAGCGCGCCCTGACGGTGCCGAAGCCGATCCCCGCCACGGCGCGGAAGCGCCGGCCCGGCTCGGTGACCTCGAGCGTCTCGAGCCCCGGCACGCACTGGCTCACCCCTTCGGGGTCGGTGAGGAAGCGCCAGACGGTCTCCCGCGGCGCGTTGATGGTCACGGCCCCTTCGAAACGCATCCCCGTGCCCTCCACGTCGCAGGGTCCAGCGTCGCACGAGAGGCCGGACGACCGCAACCACCCGTGGGGTCAGGCCTTTCCATTTTCCATGGGGTCAGGTCTTTCCATTTTCCATTCCGTCGCCGCGGTTGGCCCGGCGGCCGGTCCCGGCGGCCGGCCCCCGCGGCAGGGCCTAGCCTCCCCGGCGAGGCATCGGTGAGGCGAGGGTCGCCACGGCGAGGCCGCCGAGGAGCGCGTCGGCCACGCCCCCGGCCTGCGCGGCCAGGTCGGCGTGCGCGCCGGAGAGGACCCAGGCCGTGGCGACCTGGTCGAGCGTCCCGTAGACCACGTTGCGGGCGAGGCGCGGATCGACGTCCGGGCGCAGGACGCCGGCCGCCTGGCCGTCGGCGATGATCCGGTCGAGGACGGCGAAGTAGCTGCGCATCACCTCGCTGATCGCCCTTCGCATCTCCGGGTCCACCTGACGCAGCTCGATCTGCGTGACCGTGGCGAAGGCGCGATCGGCCGCGAGGCTCTCGAGGTGGTCGGCCACGAAGGCGCGCAGCCGCGCGACCGGGTCGGCGAGGCGCCCCTCGTCGGCCGCCCGGCGCGCCACCATCCGGCCGAGGCGCTCGCGGAAGAGGCTCACCAGCAGGTCCTTCTTGTTCCGGAAGTAGAGGTACACGGTGCCGTTGGCGACGCCCGCCACCTCGGCGATGCGCGCCATCCGGGCCGCGTGGTACCCCTGCTCGGCGAAGACGGCCACCGCCGCGTCGAGAATCGCCCGCTCCTTGTCCCCGGTCCGCCTGCGCACGGTCGCCTCCCCGTGATTTAATGGACGACTCGTCAGTCAATCTGGTATCCTGTTCTATCAGGAAACGGGCGCGGAGGGAAGCGCCGCGAGAATCGGGCTCTCGGGCCCTGCTTCACACAAGAGGAGTCCCCATGACCGCCAACCGCATGCACGTGACCAGCGAGGAGGAATCCCGGCAGGTCGCCGAGCAGGCGCGCCAGAGCGAGTGGGAAGGCCGCGGCTTCCTGCGCGACCTCTTCCTCGGCCGCTTCGACGTGGGGCTCATCCACCCCTTCCCCGCCGGCGCCCCGGAGCGGCCGGAGTTCCGCGAGTTCTACGATCGGATGGAGGCCTTCCTCAAGACCGTCGACTCGGCCGCGATCGACCGGACCGGCGAGTACCCGCCGGAGGTCATCGACGGGCTGCGCCGCCTCGGCGCCTTCGGGATGAAGATCCCCACGGAGTACGGCGGCCTTGGCCTCTCGGTGCACGAGTACTGCGCCGTCATGGAGATGATCGGCAGCTACGACGGCAACATCACGGCGCTCCTGTCGGCGCACCAGTCGATCGGCGTGCCGAAGCCGCTCACCCTGTTCGGTACCGAGGCGCAGAAGCGCCAGTACCTGCCCCGCTGCGCGCAGGGCGCCATCTCGGCCTTCGCCCTGACCGAGCCGCACGTGGGCTCAGACCCGGCCAGCCTCTCCACCACCGCCGTGCGCGACGGCGAGTACTACGTCCTGAACGGCGAGAAGCTCTGGTGCACCAACGGCACCCTGGCGGAGCTGCTCGTCGTCATGGCGCGCGACCCGGAGACGAGGAAGATCAGCGCCTTCGTCGTCGAGACCGCCTGGCCCGGCGTCACCGTCGAGTACCGCTGCCGGTTCATGGGGCTCAAGGCGCTCGCCAACGGCGTCATCAGCTTCACGAACGTCCGGGTGCCGAGGGCGAACCTGATCGGCGAGGAGGGCAAGGGGCTCAAGATCGCCCTGATCACGCTCAACACCGGCCGGCTCACCCTCCCCGCCATCTGCTCGGGGCTCGCCAAGCAGTGCCTTCGCATCACCCGCGGCTGGGCGGCGGCCCGCTCCCAGTGGGGCGCGCCGATCGCGAAGCACGAGGCGATCGCCCATCGCATCGCGGACATGGCCGCCACCGCCTTCGCCATGGACTCGATCTGGAAGCTCACGAGCCAGCTTGCCGACCGGGGCGGCTACGACATCCGGCTCGAGGCGGCCGCGGCCAAGGAGTGGAACACGGTGCGCGGCTGGGAGCTGATCGACCAGACGCTCCAGATCCGCGGCGGCCGCGGGTACGAGACCGAGGCCTCGCTCGCCGGCCGGGGCGAGACGCCGATCGGCGTCGAGCGGATGATGCGCGACTCCCGCATCAACCTCATCTTCGAGGGGTCGAGCGAGATCATGCACCTCTTCATGGCCCGCGAGGCGGTCGACACCCACCTCCAGGTGGCGGGGGCCATGATCGACCCGAAGAAGACGCTCGCCGACAAGCTCGCCGCCCTGCCGAAGATCGCCGGCTTCTACGCCGGCTGGTACCCTGGCCTCTGGCTGCGGGGGGTCCGGGCCGGCTCGCAGTACCGCGAGTTCGGCCCGCTCGGCGCGCACCTCGCCTTCGTCGAGCGAAGCGCGCGCAAGCTCGCGCGCGAGACGTTCCACGCCATGGGGGTCTACGGCGCGAGGATGCAGCGCAAGCAGGCGTTCCTCTTCCGCGTCGTGGACATCGCCATGGAACTGTTCGCGATGGCGGCCTCGGTGAGCCACGCCCACGCGCTCGCGGGGCGGCCCGAGGGGGAGCGAGCCCGGACGCTCGCCGACCTCTTCTGCCGCAACGCGCGCCGCAAGGTGGCGGGCCTCTTCCGCGCCCTCTGGCGCAACGACGACGCGCGCAAGACCCGCGTGGCGGCCGACGTGGTGGCCGGCCTCGACCGGTGGCTCGAGGCGGGGGCCTTCGACCTCGGGCTCTCGCCCGAGGCGTTCGAGGCCAGGCCCTTCCGCCGGGCCGCGCGGACGCCGGCGGAGGCCGGTGCGGGCGCCGGCCGGAGCTGACGGCGCCCGCGCCGGGGCACGGCTTGACGGCCCCGGACCGGGCGACCAGACTTGAGGGAGGATGCGTCCCGAGATCCGCAAGATCCGCGACGCCATGGAGGCGGCGCACTACGTCACGGACGCGCCGGTGGCGACGGCCGTCCACCTCGCCGTGACGCTCGGCCGGCCGCTCCTCATCGAGGGGCACGCCGGCGTCGGCAAGACCGAGGTCGCCAAGGTCCTCGCCGCGGTCCAGCAGACCAACCTCATCCGCCTGCAGTGCTACGAGGGCCTCGACGCCGCGCAGGCGCTCTACGAGTGGAACTACCCGAAGCAGCTCCTGCGCATCAAGCTCGAGGAGGGCGACGGCCGCCCGGTCGAGGCCCGCGAGGCCACGATCTTCAGCGAGCCCTTCCTGCTGAAGCGCCCGCTCCTGCAGGCCATCGCGCAGCCCGGTCCTCCCCCGGTGCTGCTCATCGACGAGATCGACCGGGCCGACGAGGCGTTCGAGGCGTTCCTGCTCGAGATCCTGTCCGACTTCCAGGTGACGATCCCGGAGGTGGGGACGATCCGCGCGGCGCGGCCGCCGCACGTGGTCCTCACCTCGAACCGGACGCGCGAGCTGACCGACGCCCTGAGGCGCCGCTGCCTCTACCTCTGGATCGACTTCCCGGCCCTCGACAAGGAGGTCCGCATCATCCGCGCGCGGCTGCCGGGGGTGAACGAGCGGCTCGCGGTGGAGATCGGCCGCGTCATGCAGCGGCTCAGGCGCGAGCGGCTCGCCAAGCTGCCGGGCGTGGCCGAGACGCTCGACTGGGCCGCGGCGCTCGCCGCGCTGCACGCCGACCACCTCGACGCCGACCTCGTGACCGAGACGCTCGGCTGCGTCCTCAAGGACGCGGACGACGTGCGGAAGGTCGAGCGGCTGCTCGCGACCGGCGGCGTCGCGGCCCTCGTCGGGACCGACGGCGATGGACGCCCCTAGGCCGCGCAGCCTCGACGCCGCGGTGGTCGCGTTCGCGGCCCGATTGCGCGCCGAGGGGCTCGAGCCGCCGGCGGGGCACGCGCTCGTGGCGCTCCGGGCCCTCGAGGCGGTCGACGTGGCCGACCGCGAGGAGACCCGCCTCGCCCTGCGGGCGGTCTTCCCGTCCCGGCCCGAGGAGCTGCCGATCTTCGACCGGGCCTTCGACCGCTTCTGGGCGGCCCGGCCGCCGCGCATGCCGGCCGTCAACGAGGTGCCGCTGCCGCCCGACCGGCGCGACCCTCCGGTCGCGCGGACGGACGGGGCGCGAGCCGAGCCGCGCGTCCTCGCGGGGCTCGCCCCGCTCGCCGAGACGCTCAGGGAGTGGGCCGAGGGGGAGGCCGCGGAGGACGACGACGCCCGACTCGACACGGCGGCCCTCTCCGACATCGAGGTCGTCGCCGAGAAGGACTTCTCCACGTTCACCCCCGACGAGCTGCCGGCCATCCGCCGCCTCACCCGCCGGCTCGCCCGCCGCCTGGCCGGGCGGCTCGGCCGGCGGCGGGTCGCCGGCCGCCGCGGGGCGGTCGACCTGCGCCGGACCCTGCGGCGGAACCTGGGCAAGGGCGAGGTCATCGAGCTGGCCTACCGCCGGCGGGCGCCGCGGCCGCCGCGCCTCGTCGTGCTCTGCGACGTGTCGGGGTCCATGGACCTCTACAGCCGGTTCCTGGTGCAGTTCCTCCACGCGCTGGCCGGCGCCTTCGCCGGGCTCGAGGTGTTCACCTTCTCGACGCGCCTGACGCGCGTGACCCCCTGCCTCAGGGCGCGGAGCTTCGCCCAGTCGCTGGCGGCGCTCGCGACGGTCACCGACTGGTCGGGCGGTACGCGCATCGGCGAGTGCATCGACCGGTTCGTGCGGGAGTGGGGCCGGCGCCACCTCGGCCGCCGCACGGTCGTGATCATCCTGAGCGACGGCTGGGATACGGGGGACCCGGACCTCCTCGCCGGCGCCCTGTCGGCCATCCGGCGGCGCGGCTCGCGCCTGGTCTGGCTCAACCCGCTCCTCGGCCAACCCGATTACGCGCCGGAGACGCGCGGCATGGCGGCGGCGCTGCCGCTCGTCCACGCCTTCCTGCCGGCGCACAACCTCGCGAGCCTCGCGCGCCTCGAGCGCGCGCTGCGCATCTGACGGGAGGACCACCCGTGCACGATCCCCTCGACGAACTCGACCGACTCGCCCGCACCGAGCGCCGCGTGGCGCAGGCCACGCTCGTCGACACCCGGGGCACCACCCCGCGCAAGGAAGGGGCGAAGATGTGGGTGGGTGAGGCCGGTCGCCTCGTTGGCTCGGTCACCATCGGCGGCTGCGTGGACGCGCGCGTCGTCGAGGCGGCCGAGGCGGCCCTCGCCGAGGGGAGGCCGCGCCTCGTCGCCGTCGACATGGGGGCCGAGGACGCCTGGGAGATCGGCCTCTCGTGCGGCGGCACGGTCGAGGTTTTCGTCGAGCCGATCGCGCTCGAGCCGGGCAGCCCGACGCTCGACCTCACGCGCCGCCTGCGGGCCAACACCGAGGCGGGCGGCCGCGCCGCGCTCGTGACCTCGCTCGACGGCGGCGGCCGGTTCCTCCTCTACGAGGACGGCCGGCGCGAGGGGAGCCTCGGCGACCCGGCGCTCGACGCCGCCGCCGTGCCGGTCGCCGCCGATCTCCTGCGCCGGGGCGCCTCCCGTACGATCGACCTCGGCGCGGGCCGGCGCGTCTTCGTGGAGAGCCACGGGCCGCGCGCGACGCTCGTCATCGTCGGCGCCACCCACGTCGGCGTGCCGCTCACGTCGCTGGCCAGGGTCATGGGCTTCCGGACCGTCGTGGTCGACGCCCGCCCGCGCTTCGCGACGCGCGAGCGCTTCCCGGACGCCGACGAGATCCGCATCGGCATCCCCTCGGAGATCGTCGCCGGGATGCCGCTCACCCCCTCGACGGCGCTGGTGCTGCTGGCGCACGACTACAAGTTCGAGCGGCCGGTCCTCGCCCACGCGCTCGGGACCGAGGTGGGCTACATCGGCATGCTCGGCAGCCGGCGGCGAGGCGCGGCCGTCAAGCGGCTCCTCGAGGAGGCGGGCGTCGCGCCGGCCGCACTCGAGCGGATCCGCGTGCCGATCGGGCTCGCGCTGGGGGGCGACTCGGCGGCCGAGATCGCCCTCGCCATCCTTGCCGAGATCCAGGCGTCCAGGACCGGCGCCAGCGCCAGGCCGCTGGCGTCGGTCGGGGCCGGGCGATGACCCCCCGCGCGGTGGGACGCGCCGCCGCCTCGGCGGCCGCACTGCGGGGCCGCGTCCTCTGCCACGACGTCCGCGGGGCCGACGGCCGCGTGGCGGTCGCCAAGGGGACGCTCATCGACGACGCCGCGGCCGCCGCCCTCCTGGCCGCCCCGTGGCCCGAGCTGCACCTCCTCGACCTCGAGCCGGACGACCTGCTGCAGGAGCCGGCCGGCGGACGCCTCGCGCGCGCCGTGGCGGGCGACGGCGTGGCGGTCGCCGGCTGCACGGCCGGGCAATGGACCCTCGAGGCGACGCGGCGCGGCCTGCTGCGGGTGGACGTGGACGCGCTCGAGGGGGTCAACGCCATCGAGGGGATGGCGGTCTTCACCCTCTTCGACCGCCAGGTGGTCGACGCGGGCGACGTCGTCGCCCGCGCGAAGGTCACGCGCCTCGCCGTGGGCGCCGGCCTCGTGTCGGCCGCGGAGGGGCGCGCCGGGGCGGCGCGCGGGCTCGTCCGCGTCCTCCCCTTCCGGACGCACCGGTTCGGCGGCGTGTCGGCCGAGTCGCTCGACGAGCGGGGGCGCGCCCGCTTCGAGACGGCGCTGGCCGAGAAGGTCGCCTGGTTCGGCTCGTCGCTCGTGGGCGTCCGGCACGCCGGCGACACGGCCGGTGCGGCGGACGCCATCGGCGGCCTCGTCGCCGAGGGGGCCGACGTCGTCGTCGTGGCCGGTGCGGCGGCGCTCGACCCGCTCGATCCGGTCTACCTCGGCCTCGAGCGCCTCGGCGCGCGGATGGAGCGGCACGGGCTGCCGGCCCACCCGGGGACGCACCTCTGGCTCGCCTGGCTCGACGGCCTCCCGATCCTCGGCGTCCCCGCGTGCGGGATGTTCTCGCAGGCCACCATCGTGGACGTGGTGCTTCCGCGGCTCCTCGCGGGCGAGCGGGTCGGCTCGGGGGAGCTGGCCGGGCTCGGCCACGGCGGCCTCCTCACGCGAGAGGCCGCGTTCCGCTTCCCCCGGTACCGGGCCGCGGGCGAGCGGGGACTCCTCGGGTGACCTACGGCGCCGCGCTCCTCTCGCACTACCGCGCCCCGAGGAACTTCGGCGCGCTCGAGGACGCCGACGCGACCCACGAGGAGCTGAACCCGCTCTGCGGCGACCGCATCCGGATGTCCGTGCGCGTCCGCGACGGGCGGCTCGACGCCGTCCGCTTCCGGGGCGACGCCTGCGCGATCGCCGTCGCGTCCGCCTCGATCCTGACCGAGCTGGTCACCGGGCTCGCGGCCTCGCAGGCCGAGGCGATCGGCGACGCGGCCGTCCTTCCGGCGCTCGAGACGGACATCCCCCCCTCGCGCCTGCCGTGCGTCCGGCTGCCGATCGAGGCGCTTCGCGGCGCGCTCCGCTTGACGCTCGGGGCGGGGAACCTCTAGGATATAACTCCGTTTGCGTGTCGCGCCAGCGCGCGCTCCCTGGCATCGCCCTCCCGACGCGACCGGCACCACCCACCCCTCGCGTGAGGAGCCCGGCGATGATCCCTCCCCGCTTCGACTATCACGCCCCGGCGAGCCTCGACGAGGCGCTCTCCCTGCTCGCGCAGTACGGCGACGACGCCAGGGTGCTCTCGGGCGGCCAGAGCCTGATCCCGCTGCTCAAGCTCCGGCTCGCCTCCCCGCGCGTCCTGGTGGACATCAACCGGATCGCGCCGCTCGCCCGCCTCGAGGAGGCCGACGGCTCGCTCGTCATCGGCGCCCTCGTCCGAGAGGCCGACCTCGAGACCGCGGCCGCCGTGCGCGCGCGCTACCCGATCCTCCTCGACACGGCCGGCGTCATCGCCGACCCGCTCGTCCGCAACCTCGCCACCGTCTGCGGCAACGTCGCCCACGCCGACCCGGCCAACGACCACCCGGCCACCATGCTCGCCGTGGGCGCCGAGGCGGTGGTCGTCTCGCGGCGCGGGACGCGGCGGATCCGCGCGGCCGACCTCTTCACCGGCCCGTTCACCACCGCGCTCGCGCCGGACGAGATCCTCGCCGAGATGCGGGTGCCGACGCCGCCGGCGCTGAGCGGCGGCGCCTACGTGAAGCTCGAGCGGAAGGTCGGCGACTTCGCCATCGCGGCCGTCGCGGCGCAGGTCACGCTCGGGGCCGACGGGACGTGCCAGCGGGCCGGCATCGGGCTCACGAACGTCGGCCTCACCCCCATCGAGGCGCGGCAGGCGGCCTCGAGCCTGATCGGCCGGCGCCTCGACGACGCCGCCGTCGCCGAGGCCGCTCGCCTCGCCGCGGATGCGGCGGAGCCGACGGCCGACCATCGCGGGAGCGTCGAGTACAGGCGGGACCTCGTGCGGGTCCTCACGGCGAGGGCGCTCCGCCGCGCCGCGGCCCGGGCCGGCGCGGACGGCACGACGGCGCAGGCGGCCTGAGGAGGACGGGGCGATGCAGGTACGGGTCACGATCAACGGCGAGGCGCGCGAGGCGGACGTCGAGCCGAGGCTGCTCCTCGTCCACCTCGTCCGCGAGGTCTTCCGGCTCACCGGAACCCACATCGGGTGCGATACGAGCCACTGCGGCGCCTGCACGGTGCTGCTCGACGGCCGGCCGGTCAAGTCCTGTACGGTGCTCGCCGTGCAGGCCGACGGGCGGAGCGTCACGACCGTCGAGGGCCTCGAGCAGGGCGGCGCCCTGCACCCGGTCCAGCAGGGCTTCCGGGAGGCGCACGGCCTGCAGTGCGGCTTCTGCACGCCCGGCATGATGCTGACCGCCTGCGCGCTCCTCGACGCCAACCCGGACCCGAGCGAGGACGACATCCGGCGCGCCATCTCGGGGAACCTCTGCCGGTGCACCGGCTACGTGAACATCGTCAGGGCCGTCCAGCACGCGGCCGCCGCCATGCGGCCGGCCCCCAAGCCGCAGGCGGCCTGAGATGGCCGGCCGGGAGGCACGTGAGATGTCGCTGCCGCCGACGCCACCCGAGATCGGAGGGATGGGCCACCCGGTGAAGCGCAAGGAGGACGAGCGCTTCATCCGGGGCAAGGGCACCTACGTGGACGACGTGCACCTTCCGGGCATGCTCCACCTCGACATCGTCCGCAGCCCCTACGCGCACGCGACGATCAGGCGGATCGACGCCTCGAAGGCGCTCGCCATCCCGGGCGTCCTGGCGGTCGTCACCGGCCAGGACCTCGCGAAGCACAACCTCCACTGGATGCCGACCCTCATGTCGGACACGCAGATGGTGCTGCCGACCGACCGGGTCATGTACCAGGCGCAGGAGGTGGCGGCCGTGCTCGCGGTCGACCGCTACGTCGCGGCCGACGGCGCGGCGGCGGTCGAGGTCGACTACGACCCGCTGCCGCCGGTCGTCGACCCCTTCGAGGCGCTCGCGCCGAACGCGCCGGTGCTTCGGACCGACAAGCCGGGCCGGCGCGACAACCGGATCTGGCACTGGGAGGCGGGCGATCGCGAGGCGACCGACCGGCTGTTCGCCGAGGCGGGTCTGGTGGTGAAGGAGCGGATGCACATCCCGCGCATCCACGTCGCCTCCATCGAGACCTGCGGCTGCGTCGCCTTCTTCGACAAGGCCAGGGACAAGCTCACCGTCTGGATGACCACGCAGGCCCCGCACGCGATCCGAACCGTCTTCGCCCTCGTGGCGGGTCACGTGGGGCTCGCGGAGCACAAGATCCAGATCATCGCGCCGGACATCGGCGGCGGCTTCGGCGGGAAGGTGCCGGTCTATCCCGGTTACGTCATCGCCGTGGCCGCGTCGGTCCTCACCGGCAAGCCGGTCAAGTGGATCGAGGACCGGATGGAGAACCTCCAGGCCGACTCGTTCGCCCGCGACTATCACATCGAGGGGGAGCTGGCCGCGACGGCGGACGGCCGCATCACCGGCATGCGCGTCAAGACCCTCGCCGACCACGGCTACACCGACGCCGCGGCGAACCCGTCGAAGTTCCCCGCCGGGCTCTTCAGCATCTGCACCGGCTCCTACGACATGCAGGCCGCCCACGTGCAGGTCGACGCGGTTTACACGAACAAGCCGCCCGGCGGGATCGCCTACCGCTGCTCCTTCCGGGTGACCGAGGCGGTCTTCGCCGTCGAGCGGCTGGTCGACATCATGGCCCACACGCTCGGCATGGACCCGGCCGAGTTCCGGTTGAAGAACTTCATCCGCCCCGAGCAGTTCCCCTACCGGTCGCCGCTCGGCTGGGAGTACGACAGCGGCAACTACGCGGGGGCGCTCCGGCTCGCCATGGAGAAGATCGGCTACGCGGAGCTGCGCCGCGAGCAGGCCGAGAAGCGCGCCCGCGGGGAGCTCATGGGGATCGGCATCAGCAGCTTCACCGAGATCGTCGGCGCCGGCCCCTCGAAGCACTTCGACATCCTCGGCATCAAGATGTTCGACTCGGCCGAGGTCCGGATCCACCCGACCGGCAAGGCGATCGCGCGGTTCGGCACCAAGTCGCAGGGCCAGGGCCACGAGACCACCTACGCCCAGATCCTGGCCCAGGAACTCGGCATCCCCGTGGCCGACATCACCATCGAGGAGGGGGACACCGACACCGCCCCCTACGGCCTCGGGACCTACGCGAGCCGCAGCACCCCCACGGCAGGCGCCGCGGCGGCGATGGCGGCGCGCAAGATCCGCGACAAGGCCCGCCGGATCGCGGCGCACCTCCTCGAGGCGGCGCCCGAGGACCTCGTCTGGAAGCCGGGGCGCTTCTCCGTGAAGGGCCTGCCGTCCCGCTCGACGACGATCCAGGAGATCGCCTTCGCGGCCTACACGAACCACCCGGAGGGGATGGAGGCCGGCCTCGAGGCGACGCACTACTACGACCCGCCGAACCTCACCTTCCCCTTCGGCAGCTACGTCTGCGTCGTCGACATCGACAAGGGCACCGGGGAGGTGAGGGTCCGGCGCTTCGTCGCGGTCGACGACTGCGGCAACGTCATCAACCCCATGATCGTCGAGGGGCAGATCCACGGCGGCCTGAACATGGGGCTCGCGCCGGCGCTCTACGAGGAGATCCGGTACGACGAGCAGGGCAACATCCAGGGGGGGAGCTTCATGGACTACCTCGTGCCGACCGCCGTGGAGAGCCCGAGGTGGGAGACCGCCAGCACCTGCACGCCGTCGCCGCACCACCCGCTCGGCGCCAAGGGGGTCGGCGAGTCGGCGACGGTCGGCGCGCCCCCGGCCATCGCCAACGCGGTCGTCGACGCCCTCTGGCACCTCGGCGTCCGCCACATCGACATCCCGATCACCCCGCACAAGGTCTGGCAGGCGCTCAGGGCGCGCGGGGTCACCGAGTAGCCGATGGACGCCCTCGACGCCGCCCAGGCGCTGCGCGGCCGGGGGGTCCCCTTCGCCCTCGCCACCGTGGTGCGGCGCGAGCCGCCCGTCTCGGCCCGGCCCGGGGACAGGGCGGTCGTGAGCGCCGACGGGAGCCTCGAGGGGTGGGTCGGCGGCAGTTGCGCGCACGCGGCGGTCGTGACCACGGCGCTCCGCGCGCTGGCCGACGGGACGCCGCGGCTCCTCGTGCTCGACCCCGCGCCCGGCGCCGAGCGGCGCGCCGGCGTCGAGGTGTTCCCCATGGCGTGCCACAGCGGCGGGACGCTGGAGATCTACGTGGAGCCCTTCCTGCCGCGGCCCCGGCTCGTCCTGATGGGCGCCTCGCCCGTCGCCGAGACGCTCGCCCGTCTGGCATCGGCCGTCGGCTACCGGGTCTTCGTCCTGGACCCCGTGGCGACCCGCGAGCGATTCCCGGACGCCGAGGCGCTGTTCGCGGACCTGCACGCCGAGGCGCCGTTCGGGCCGGGCGAGACCTTCGTCCTGGT
>DASVDK010000297.1:0-5149 GCA_036381125.1 Thermodesulfobacteriota bacterium
GGGAGGTCCGGGGGAAGGCCGACCGACAGCTCGTGCGGGTCGGTCGCGAGGACCCGGGCGTCGCCCGCGTCGACACGCTCGCCCCCGGCGGAGAGGACCGACACCGTCGAGAAGGCCTCTTCGAGGGCGTCGCTGAACACCAGGACGACACGCGCGGGGACGCCGACCACGACCGCCCGGCGCCCTGGCTTCGCCTCGACCAGGCTTGCGTGGGCGAGCGCCGGGCGCGGCGCGGCGGTCGGGACGGCAAGGGCCGAGACCGCGAGCAGGGCAAAGGCAAGCGCACGCATGTCCCGATGCTACCGCCTCGGCGGGAACTCGGCCTCGGCCCGGTCCACCGGGCAGCCGAAGCCGCCGACGATCCCCTTGCGGGTCACCCCGCCGGCGAGCTGGACCACGCTCAGGTCCTCGACCGGGTCCTGTCCCCTGGGGGTGCAGGTGAAGGTCACGTCGACCGGAGCGCCGCCGAGCGTCCCGAAGAGCCGGTAGGCGTACGTCGCCGCGACCGTCGGGTAGAAGACCACCTCGTACTTGCCGGGGCTCCGATAGACCGGCTCGAGCGCGTAGACCTTCGAGGCGCCTTGCGCCTTCACCTCGACCTGGAGGGTCTGGTCGAGCCCCGTGACCGGCTTCGCGCCGGCGGCCCGCGAGTCGAACGGCGCGGACGGGTCGGCCGCGAGGACCGTGAGGTCCACGCCGCTCCGGTCGCCCGTGTACACCGGCTCGTTGAGCGAGCCGATCACGACGAGGTAGTCGGTTTCGCCCACCCGGAGGAGCTGGCGCTGGTGGGCGTGGGCGGGCGCCGCCGCGAACAGGGCGAGCGCCGCCGCGAGCGCGAGGCATCGAGCGGTCGTCATCGGAGCACCTCGTTCGCCGGGCCTGCCGGCGATCGGCCGGCAGGACGGGTTCGGGGGCCGGCGCCTCGGCGGCCGGCCGTTGCGCCGGGCCGCTCGAGGCCTTGCGAGCGCACGCCGTCCGCGTCGCGGTCGGTCGGGCGGATCGTGGCCCGGCGTCCGGGCCGATTCTAGAGGCGCGGGGGGAGGGCCGGCAATCACCCGAAGGAGCTAGACGCAGTGGTCGCGGTCGAGACCGAGCCGCGTCGCGTACATGGCGAGGTCGACCCGGTTCTTGAGGTGCAGCTTCTGGACGATGTGCTTCAGGTGGTTCTTGACCGTCTGCTCGCTGATGCCGAGCGTCTCGCCGATCTCCCTGTTCGTCATGGCGCGGGCGACGAGCCGGAGCACCTCCGCCTCGCGCTCGGTGAGGCCGACCTCCGTCGGCGCGGGCGTGGGGGGCCTCGCGCCGGCGTCGAACTCCGCCAGGATCCGCGCCGCGACCTCACGCGGGATCGCGGCGTCGCCCGAGGCCAGGCGGCGCAGGTAGTCGAGCCAGTCGGCCGGGTGGAGGCGCTTGAGGAGGTAGCCCTGGGCCCCGCTGCGGATCGCCTCGAAGAGGTCGCGCGGGTCGTCGGACACCGTGAGGACGACGACCGTGACCTGCGGCGCCCGCCGCTTGACGAGCCTGGTCGCCAGCAGGCCGTCGCAGCGCGGCATCGCGAGGTCCATGAGCACCATGTCGGGCGACCGTTCCTCCACGAGGCGGAGCGCCTCGTGGCCGTCGGCCGCCTCGCCCACCACCTGGAACGCCGGGTCGCGGCCGAGGACCGACCGGATCGCGGCGCGTGCGTCCGGGCTGTCGTCGGCGATCACGAGGCGGACGGTCATCGAGCGTCTCCAGGGAAGGTGACGGTGAGCCGCGCGCCGTGTCCCGGCGCGGACTCGACCTCGAGCGTACCGCCGATGAGCTGGGCGCGCTCGGCCATGATGGCCAGGCCGAAGCCGCGGCCGCCGTTGTCGCCCGCCGGCGGGAAGCCCCGGCCGTCGTCGGCGATGACGAGGCGATCCTTGCCGCCCGTGATCGACACGCGGGTCGCGCCGCCGTGACGGGCGGCGTTGGCCATCGCCTCGGAGACGATCGCGGTCAGGTGTTGCCGGCCCTGCGCGTCGAGGCGCGGCAGGGCGTCGACCGCCAGGGCGAACTCGAGCCCGAGGTCCGCCGCCACACGGCTCGCCTCGCGCCTGAGCGCCTCGACCGGGTCCTCCGCCGCCGAGTCGCGCTTGAGGTCCGCGATGACGGTCCGCACCTCGTCGTCGGCGCGGCCGACCTGCGTCTTGAGGAGCGCGATGCGCGCGCGCGCCCGCTCGGTGGCGCCGGCGGCGAGGTCCTCGTCCAGCTCCTCGAGCTTGACGCGCACGAGGAAGAGCGCCTGGGCGACGCCGTCGTGCATGTCGCGGCCGATCCGCTGCCGCTCGGTCAGCACGGCCGCCTCGGCGCGGGCGCGGGAGAGCTCCCGTTCCGCGCGGCTCACCAGGCGGGTGAAGTACCGCACGAAGGCGAGGACGCTGCCCCCCGCCAGGGCGGCCGCCAGGGCGTTGCCCCCGAAGCCGGGCAGCGCGTCGGCGAACCAGTGGTGCCGCGCGAACTCGAAGAGGCCGACGAGGAGGGCCGGCAAGAGGACGGCGAGCCACTGGACACGGGCGTGGGTCATGGTGCACCTCGGCTCTATAATGAAGCATGTCAAGACGTCGTTCTCTCAGGCTCGTCGCGGGCCGACCCGCCCCCGGCGCGCCGTCGTCACCCCGGTCGCCCGACACGCCGAGCGACCTCGATCTGCTCGACGCCTACTCGAGCGCCGTCGTCTCCGTCGTCGAGGCGGTCGGTCCGGCCGTCGTCAGCCTCTCGGTCGGCGCGGGCCCACGCGAGGGCGCCGCGCGCGGCGAGCGGAGCGGCGCCGGCTCGGGCGTCATCTTCGCCCCGGACGGCTACGTCCTCACCAACAGCCACGTCGTGAGCGGCGCCACGCGGCTCACCGCCACGCTCACCGACGGCCGTACGCTCGGGGCCACGCTGGTCGGCGACGACCCGGCCACCGACCTCGCCGTGGTCCGCCTCGCCGCCGACGGCCTTCCCTACGCCGAGTTCGGCGACTCCGCGCGGCTCCGGGTGGGGCAGCTCGTCATCGCCATCGGCAACCCCTTCGGCTTCGCCTCCACCGTCTCGGCCGGCGTCGTCTCGGCCCTCGGCCGCACGCTGCGCAGCCGGAGCGGCCGCCTCATCGAGGGGGTCATCCAGACCGACGTGGCGCTGAACCCCGGCAACTCCGGCGGCCCGCTCGTCGACTCGCGCGGCCGCGTCGTGGGCATCAACACGGCCGTCGTCGCGATGGCCCAGGGCCTCAGCTTCGCCGTGCCGGTCGCCACCGCGAAGTGGGTCGTCCCGCAGCTCCTCGCCGAGGGGCGGGTGCGCCGGGGGTGGCTCGGCCTCGCCGCACGCGAGCGGCCGCTCGACCGACGTCTCGCGCGGGCGCACGGCCTCGACCAGGCGACCGCCGTGGAGGTCCTCTCCGTCGAGCCGGGCGGACCGGCGGCCTCGGCCGGCCTGGCCGAGGGGGACCTCGTGGTCGGCGTGGAGGACCGACCGGTCGGCAGCGTCGACGACCTCCACCGGTTCCTCGCGGAGTGGCCCATCGGCCGGCCGGCGCGGCTCGGCGTGCTTCGCCGCGCGTCGCGGCTCGATCTCCGGGTCGAGCCGGCGCCGGCTCCGTAAGCCTTCCGGCCTCGCACACCCGCCCGGGATCGCCGCGCGGGCGTCCCGGGGGCTCGCTTCGGCGCTTCACAGGCGCGCCGCTCCCCGTGCTACCCTGTGGCGATCCTTCCACAGCCAGAAAGGCCTGCTGGCACCGTGACCCGTCAGCGCGTTCGGTCCCGTGCGAGAGAGGGAGTCGGCGATGAAAGTTGGCGTCCCTGCGGAGATCCTTGCCGGTGAGCGTCGAGTGGCCCTCGTGCCGGAGACGGTGGGCCGCCTCGTCAAGGCAAAGGTTGGCGTGGTCGTGCAGGCCGGGGCCGGCGAGCGAGCCGGCTTCCCCGACCGGGAGTACGAGGCGGCCGGGGCGACGATCGTCGCCGGCGCGGCCGACGTCTTCCGGGACGCCGACGTGATCGTGAAGGTGCAGCGGCCGATGGCCGCCGACGGCCGTCACGAGGCCGACCTGCTGCGCGAGGGGCAGACGCTCATCGCTTTCCTGGCCCCCCTGGTGGACCACGACCTGGTCCGCATGCTCGCGGCGCGCCGGGTGACCAGCTTCAGCATGGACGCGATCCCCCGCATCACGCGGGCGCAGAAGATGGACGCGCTCTCGTCGCAGGCCACGGTCGCCGGGTACCAGGCGGTGCTCATGGCCGCGACGCGGCTGCCCAAGTTCTTCCCGATGTTCATGACCGCGGCCGGCACCATCGCCCCGGCCAGGGTGCTCGTGATCGGCGCGGGGGTGGCGGGCCTCCAGGCGATCGCGACGGCGAAGCGTCTGGGCGCCGTGGTGTCGGCTTACGACACCCGGCCCGTCGTCAAGGAGCAGGTGCAGAGCCTCGGCGCGAAGTTCGTCGAGATCGACCTCGGCACCCGGGACACGGAGGGTTCGGGCGGCTACGCCAAGGCGCTCGGCGAGGACGTCCTCAGGCGCCAGCAGGAGCTGCTCGCCAGGACGGTCGCCGAGTCGGACGTCGTCATCACCACCGCCCAGGTGCCGGGCAAGAAGGCGCCGCGCATCGTCCCGGACGCCGTGATCCGGCAGATGCGGCCCGGCTCGGTCGTGGTCGACCTCGCGGCCGACCAGGGGGGCAACGTGGAGGGGACCGAGGCGGGGCGCGAGGTCGTCAGGCACGGGGTCCTCCTCGTGGGGGCCTCGAACCTCCCCGCGAGCATCCCCTTCCACGCGAGCCAGATGTACTCCCGCAACGTCCACGCGCTCCTCGCGGACATGCTGGACAAGGAGGGCAACCTCGTCCTGAACTTCGAGGACGAGGTCATCCGCGAGAGCTGCATCACGCGCGACGGCAAGGTCGTCCACGGCCCGACCGCGGCGCTGGTCGGCTAGAGGAGCCCGAACGCCATGCTCGAGACGCTGCTCGTCTCCCTCTTCATCTTCGTCCTCGCCTGCTTCATCGGCTTCGAGGTGATCTCGAAGGTCCCGCAGATGCTCCACACGCCGCTCATGTCGGGATCGAACGCCATCTCGGGCATCACCATCATCGGTGCCATGCTGTCGGTCGCGTCGCCGAGTCCGTACTCCACGATCCTCGGATTCATCGCC
>DASVDK010000298.1:0-4612 GCA_036381125.1 Thermodesulfobacteriota bacterium
TCCGGCGCCTCGCCGCGCCGGAGCGACCGGAGGAGGAGGAGCAGGCCGAGGACGACGAGGACGGCCGAGACGAGGAACGGCACGAA
The DNA here is from genome assembly GCA_036381125.1 of Thermodesulfobacteriota bacterium. GTDB lineage: Bacteria > DASVDK01 > DASVDK01 > DASVDK01 > DASVDK01 > DASVDK01. The sequence goes on from DASVDK010000298.1 coordinate 87, forward strand.
CCCCGGCGTGGCGTAGATCCCCTCGTGGAGGTTCTGGAAGCGCGGCATCCGCCACGCGCCGACGGCGGCGGCCGCGCCGACGGCGACGATGACGAGCGACGTCACGAGATCGGCCCGCGGCCGGCGGCCCTCCGGCATGCCCCCTCTCCTCGATCCGCTACGGCTTCGGGATGCCGACCTGGTCGGGCGAGACCTTCGCCTTGCCGGCCTCGTGCAGGAGCCAGGCGTTGGACTGGACCGACGGCCAGGCGCGCCGGAAGGCGTCGTCGCCCCAGTAGGGGGCGAAGAGCGCGCCGCGGCTCGTCGCGTACTTCTTGAGCGCCTCCGACCGGGCGATCACCTCGGTCCAGGCCTTGCCGAGCGTGTCGACGACCTCCTGCGGCACCCCCTTGGGGACGAAGATGCCGAAGTAGTTCACGTCGATCTCGAAGCCGGGGACCCACTTCGTGATCGGCTCGATCCGGCCGTAGCCCTCGATCTCGAGCGGGTCGGCGCCGACCACGGCGAGCGGCCGCAGCTTCTTCGCGCGGATCATGTCGGCCTGCTCGACGGCGAGCTGCGTCGTGACGCTCGTCTCGCCCGCGACGGTCGAGACGACCGCCGGGTTGCCGCCGTCGTAGGTGACGTGCTTGTAGGTGACGCCGGTCGCCCGGGCCACCGCCTCCATGGCGTAGTGGCCGCCCGAGTTGATGCCGGCGGTCCCGACCGGGATCTGCCCGGGACGCGCCTTCATGGCGTCGAGCAGCGCCCGCATGTCCTTCCAGGGGGCGTCGGCGTTCACGCTCACGACCGAGACGTTGGCGACGCTGAGGAAAAGGTGCCAGTCGGAGAGCTTCGTGTCGAGGAGCCCGGTGACGATGTAGGTCCCGAGGTCCTTCGCCGCCCCCGCCGTCCAGGTGTAGCCGTCCTTCGGCGCCTCGAGCGCGCTCTTCGTCCCGATCGCGCCGGAGGCGCCCGGCTGGTTCACGATGACGAGCTTCGTGCCGAGCACCCCCTCCAGCTCGCCGGCCGCCACGCGCGTCACCTGGTCGGTCGACCCGCCGGCCGCCCACGGCACGATGATCGTGATCGGCCTCGTCGGCTTCCACTGCGCCAGCGCGGCGCCCGGCCAGCCGAGTCCGGCCGCCAGGACCGCCAGCGCGAGGATGCGCCCCGTCGTCCGCAGCATCGTTCCCTCCTTCACGCCATCTCCCGCATCGCCGGCCACTCCGGCTCCGCGCCGACGGCGAACCCCGTTCGCCCGAGCGACCCGACGGCGACCTCGCCTCCGTCGATCCGGAGGCCGACGACCCCGCCGCGATCGCGGTAGAGGTCGGGATGGGCGGCGAGGAACGCCGCCTGCTCGGCCCGCGGCCGGCCCGCCATCCCGTTGACGTAGTGGTGCCCGTTGCGCTCGACGTGGCCCAGGCCGAGGAGCGCGACGAGCGCGAGGTCCTGCTGGACCGAGACGCCGGCCTGCGTCGTCAGGTCCTCGCCCGACATGAAGTACCCGGCCCCCGGCTCCTCGAGGTTCCACCTGGCGGCGCGGGTGGCGTTCAGCAGCGACCGGTAGACCCCCTTGCAGGTCTTGCTCGACACGCCGCGGTAGCCGAGGCTCCGCGCGCGGACGAACGCGTCGAGGTCGGCGTCCGACTCGTCGATGATGACCGGCCGTACGCGGGCGAGCGCGTGGATCGGGCTGGCCAGCGCGGCCCCACGCGCGACCGGTTGCTCGACGAAGAGGATCGAGTCGGCCAGGCGGGCAAGGCGCGGCGCGGCCGCCATGGCGTGCCAGAGGGCGAGGACGCCGTCCGCGTCGGCGTACTGCTCGTTGCCGTCGAGCGTGACGTGGTAGGGCCTCGGGCTCCTGTCGAGCACCGCGGCGATGGCGGCGAGGCGGTCGACGTCGCGCACGACCTCGCCGCTCACCTTGAGCTTGAAGTAGGTGTGGCCGTACGCGGCCACGACCTCCTCGAGCGTTTCGGGGAGGCCGTCGCCGACGCGCCCCCCGGCCGGCAGGTCCGCCGCGGTGATCGGGTCGGCGAGGCCGACGGTGTGACGCACGTGCAGGCGCGCGGCCGGCGCGAGGCCGGCGAGGAAGCGGGGGAGGTCGAAGCCGGCCAGGTCGGGCGCGAGCCGCGCGTCGATGCCGGGGAGGTTCGACCGGACGGCCTCGTAGAACGAGACGCCGCAGGCGCGGCAGAGGGCGTCGAGCACGGCGCGGTCGAGGAGCGCCGGCCCGTAGTTCGCGATCAGGGAATTGAGGCCCAGGGCGCGGCATCGCTCGACCTGCGGCCCGTGGTGGGCCGCGAAGAGGCCGAACGCCGTGCGCGGCTCGCGGTCGGCGAGGTAGCCCTCCGCGGCGACGCGGAGCGACTGCCGGAGCTGCTCGGCGTTCTCCTCGTTCGTGAGGGCCAGGTTCTTGTCGAACCACTTCGGCGCGAGGAGTTCGGCCGCGACGCCCTCCGCCTCGCCGCGCCCCTCGACCTCGACGCGGAGCCGCACGTACGCCTCGCGCGCCTCGGTGAGCGTCACCACCCCGAAGCGGAAGGGCATCCGCAGGCGGACCTCCCGCTCGTAGCGGCGGACCTCGAGGACCCGCAGGCGAGGCGCGCTCACCACCGGGGGCCGCTCGCCTCTGCGGCGCCTCCCGGCGCCGCCTCCGTCAACGGCTCGCGGCCGGCTTCCGCTCCGCGCGGAGCAAGTCCGCGCTCCGCTCCTCGGCGCGCCTGCGGCGCGCCAACCGACCGGGGGCCGCTCGCCTCTGCGGCGCCTCCCGGCGCCGCCTCCAGTGTTTCGAGGATGCCGCGGATGTAGCCGATGGCGCGGGCGGCGGTCGCCGCGCCGTCCGGCCGGTAGTCGAACGGCTCGACCGAGATCGCCCCCCGGTAGCCGTGGCGCGCCAGCGCCGCGAGCACCGGCGCGAAGCGATCGCGCCCCTCGCCCGGACCGCGGCGGTTCGTGTCGTTGAGCTGGACGTGGGCGACGAGGCCGGTCGGCAGCCACCGGTCGAGCAGCGCCGGCAGCGGCAGCGCCTCTGCCCGGCCGGCCGCGCTCGTGTCGACCATGGTGCGCAGGGCGGGGCTCCCGACCGCCTCGACCATCCGCGCCGCCTCGTCGAGCGTGTTGAGGAACGGGGTCTCCGCCGGCGCGAGCGGCTCCACGCAGTACGTCACGCCCGCCTGCTCGGCCTCTCTCGCCGCGGCGGCGAAGCACTCCCGGGCGCGCGCGAAGGCTGCCTCGGGATCGTCGCCCGGCTCGAGGCGCCGCTGCGCCGGTGAGCCGTGCACCAGCACGCGGCCGCCGAGGTCGGCGCAGAGGCCGACGAGGCGCCGCATCACGTCGACCGTCCGCTCGCGCACCGCCCGGTCCGGGCTCGTGATGGAGAGGCCCGGGGGGGTGACGAGGAGCCAGTGGAGCCCGACGATGGCAAGCCCCTGGGCCTCCGCCGTCCGCCTGAGCGCCGTCCGATCGGCCGCCGGCAGCCGGTGCGGCTCGTCGCCGAGCGTGAAGGGGGCCACCTCGAGCCCGTCGTAGCCGACCGCCGCCGCGAAGGCGCACTGGGCCGCGAACGGCCGGTCGCGCAGCACCTCGTTGCAGAGCGCGATCGGGGGCCGGAAAGCGCTTTCCACGATGGCACTCTACTCGGCGGACGCCGTGGTGTCAAACCTGGTTCTGAGTCGGTCTACCGGACCGGTTCTTGCGCAATGTGATATACCTGATGGCGTCCCCTCTCGAGGAAAGCGTATGGCCAGCACGCCGTTCACCGACGACCCTGCCGAGCGCGCCGCGCCGGCGGACGAGGCCGCGCTCGAGGAGCGGCTCTCCCGCCCGGACGAGGGGGTCGTCCGGGCGCTCGCGGCCCTCGGCGGCGACCTCCTCGTCCTCGGGGCCGGCGGGAAGATGGGGCTCTCCGTCGCCCGCATGGCGCGGCGGGCGCTCGACGCCGCCGGCCGGCAGGGCGCGCGGGTCACCGCCGTCTCGCGCTTCGCCGATCCCCGCGCACGCGAGGCCTTCGAGGCGGCCGGCGTGCAGCCGCTCCCCGTGGACCTCCTCGCCGACGGCGCCCTCGAGACCCTTCCCGACGCGGCCGGCGTCGTCTACCTCGTCGGGACGAAGTTCGGCAGCCGGGCCGACCCGGCCTCGACCTGGGCCACGAACGCGTTCCTCGCCGGTCTCGTCGCGCGGCGGTTCGCCGGCGCGCGCATCGTCGCCCTCTCGACCGGCAACGTCTATCCCCTCGTGCCGATCGAGAGCGGCGGCGCCACGGAGGAGACGCCGCCCGCGCCGGTCGGCGAGTACGCCTGGTCCTGCCTCGGCCGGGAGCGGCTCTTCGCCTACCACGCCGCCCGGCGCGGCACGCCGGTCGCCCTCGTCCGCCTCAACTACGCCAACGACCTCCGCTACGGCGTCCTCGTCGACCTCGCCACGGCGGTCGGCGCCGGCGAGCCGATCGACGTGACCATGGGCCACGTCAACGTGATCTGGCAGGGCGACGCGAACAGCCAGGTGCTGCGCGCCCTGCGGCATGTCTCGACGCCGGCCTC
>DASVDK010000299.1:0-7179 GCA_036381125.1 Thermodesulfobacteriota bacterium
AAACTCGACGACGTCGAAGCCCGATACGAGCAGCTCACCAGCCGGCTCGCCGACCCGGCCGTCATCGCGCGCCAGGACGAGTTCCAGAGGCTCGCCCGCGAGCACGCGGAACTCGGCCGCATCGTCGAGGCCTACCGCGCCTACCGCCGTACCGAGGCCGACCTCAAGGGGAACCGCGACCTCCTCGGCGACAGGGACGAGGAGGTGCGCGAGCTGGCGAAGGCCGAGATCCCGCTCCTCGAGGCCAGGCTCGCCGAGCAGCAGCGCGAGCTGCAGCTCCTGCTTGCCCCGAAGGACCCCAACGACGAGAAGAACGTCATCCTCGAGATCCGCGCCGGCACCGGCGGCGAGGAGGCGGCGCTCTTCGCCGCCGACCTCTTCCGCATGTACCAGAAGTACGCCGAGCAGAAGCGCTGGCGGCTCGAGATCATGAGCGAGAGCGAGACCGGCACCGGCGGCTACAAGGAGGTCATCGTCCTCGTCGAGGGCCGGGGCGCGTTCAGCCGCCTCAAGTACGAGGCGGGGGTCCACCGGGTGCAGCGCGTGCCGGCGACCGAGCAGCAGGGCCGCATCCACACCTCCACGGTCACCGTCTCGGTCCTCCCCGAGGCCGAGGAGGTGGACGTCCAGATCAACCCCAACGACCTGCGGGTCGACGTGATGCGCGCCTCGGGGCCGGGCGGCCAGAGCGTCAACACCACCGACTCGGCCGTCCGCCTGACGCACATCCCCACCGGCATGGTCGTCGTCTGCAAGGACGAGAAGAGCCAGCTCAAGAACAAGGCGAAGGCGCTCAAGATCCTGCGCTCGCGGCTCCTCGACCAGGCGCAGGCCGCGCAGCGGGCGGAGCTGTCGGCGGCGCGGCGCGGTCAGATCGGCACCGGGGAGCGGAGCGAGAAGATCCGCACGTACAACTTCCCCCAGTCGCGGGTGACCGACCACCGGATCGGCTTCACCCTCCATCAGCTCGACGCCGTCATGGCCGGCGGGCTCGACCCCTTCGTCGACGCCCTGACGGCCCACTACCAGGCCGAAGCGCTCGGGGCCGGGACCGACGGCGCGGCGAACGGCGCCAGGCAGTCCGGGACCCGGAGGCTGGCGGATGACGACGAGTAGCCCCCGGCGGGCGCCGGCCGCCACCGTGGGCGCCGCGCTCGACGCGGCCATCGCGCGCCTGGCGGCGGCGGGCGTGGCCTCGCCCCGCCTCGATGCCGAGGTCCTGCTCGCCGACGCCCTCGGCCTCGGCCGGGCGGCCCTGATCGCGCGGCGGCCGGAGCCGCTCCCGGGCGGCGCGCTCGAGGCGTTCGAGGCGCGCGTGGCGCGCCGCGCGGCGCGAGAGCCGGTGGCCTACATCGTCGGCCGCCAGGAGTTCTACGGGCTCGACTTCGAGGTGACGCGGGACGTCCTCATCCCGAGGCCGGAGACGGAGCTGCTCGTGGAGGAGGCGCTGGACAACCTCCCCGGAGCCTCACTCGCGCGGGCCGGAGTGAATCCGGCCCGCGCCCCAGAAGTGCCGGCGGAGTCTTCGACACCGAGGGTCGTGGACGTCGGCACCGGCTCGGGCTGCATCGCCGTGGCGATCGCCGTGCATGCGCCGGCGGCCCGGGTGATCGCGGTGGACGCCTCGGAGGCCGCGCTCGCCGTGGCGCGCCGCAACGCGGCGCGTCACGCCGTCGCGGGGCAGATCGAGTTCGTGCGCGGCGACCTCCTCGCGGGCCTCGACGGGCCGTTCGACCTCGTCGTCGCGAACCTGCCCTACGTCTCGACGGAGGAGGTCGGGACGCTCATGCCGGACGTGCGGCTCTACGAGCCCGCCCTGGCGCTCGACGGGGGCGCGGGCGACGGCCTGGCGCTCGTCCGGGCGCTCGTCGCCCAGAGCGTGGGGCGGCTCGCGCCGGGCGGTCTCGTCATCCTCGAGGTGGCCGCCGGGCAGGCGGCGCGCGTCGCCGACCTCCTCCGGTCGGTCGGCGCGTTCTCCGACGTCTCGATCCGGCGGGACCTCGCCGGGATCGAGCGCGTCGTGCGCGGGCGGACGTGGACAAGATGACGTGGACAAGATCCTGATCGAGGGCGGGCGCCGGCTCGAGGGGCGGGTCCGGGTGAGCGGCGCCAAGAACGCCACGCTGCCCCTCATGTGCGCGGCGCTGCTCGCCGACACGCCGGTCACCCTGAAGAACGTCCCGGACCTCATGGACGTCCGGACGACGGCGAAGCTCTTGCGGACGATGGGCGTCGGCGTCGCGATCGAGGGCGACGCCGCCGTGATCGACGCCGCGAGGATCGCGAGCCCGGAGGCGCCCTACGAGCTGGTCAAGACGATGCGCGCCTCCATCCTCGTCCTCGGACCGCTCGTCGCCCGATGCGGCAGGGCGCGCGTGTCGCTGCCGGGGGGCTGCGCGATCGGCGAGCGTCCCATCAACCTCCACCTCAAGGGGCTCGAGGCGCTCGGGGCCGCCATCCGGCTGACGGGGGGCTACGTCGAGGCCGAGGCGAAACGGCTCAGGGGCGATCGCCTCTACCTCGACTTCCCCACCGTGACCGGCACGGAGAACCTCATGATGGCGGCGGCCCTCGCCGAGGGGCGCACCACCATCAAGAACGCGGCGCGCGAGCCGGAGATCGAGGACCTCGCCGCGCTCCTCAACCGGATGGGGGCGCGGATCGAGGGGGCCGGCACCGACATGATCACGATCGAGGGCGCCTCGCGCCTGTCGGGGGCCGAGCACACGGTGATCCCCGACCGGATCGAGGCGGGGACCTTCATGGTGGCGGCCGGCGTCACCGGGGGCGACCTGGTGCTCGAGGGCGCCCGTCTCGACCACCTGGAGGCGGCCGTCGCCAAGTTCCGCGAGGCGGGGCTCGAGATCACGCGCGACCCGTCGGGCGCCGTGCGGGTGCGCGGCGGCCGGCCGATCCGGTCGGTGGACGTGAAGACGCTGCCCCATCCCGGCTTCCCGACCGACCTCCAGGCGCAGATGATGGTCCTCATGGCGCTCTCCCGCGGCCTGTCGGTCATCACGGAGACGGTCTTCGAGAACCGCTTCATGCACGTGCCCGAGCTGCGCCGGATGGGGGCGCGGATCGAGACGCAGGGGAGTCGCGCCATCATCGAGGGGGTGGCCGGCCTCGACGGGGCGCCGGTCATGGCGAGCGACCTCAGGGCGTCGGCCGCCCTCGTGCTGGCCGGGCTCGCGGCGAGGGGGACGACCGAGGTGAACCGCATCTACCACCTCGACCGCGGGTACGAGCGGATGGAGGCGAAGTTCGCGGCGGTGGGCGCCGCGATCCGGAGGGTGCGGGGATGAGCGACGACGCCCTCACCCTCGCGCTGCCCAAGGGGCGCGTCCTCACCGAGGCGGTGGCCGTCTTCGGGGCGGCCGGCTTCCCCGAGGTCGGCCAGGTGCTCACCGACAACCGCCGGCTCCTCTTCCGCATCCCCGAGCGGGCCCTCACGGTGCTGGTGGTCCGCGACGCCGACGTGCCGACGTACGTGGAGCAGGGGGCGGCCGACTGCGGCGTCTGCGGCAAGGACGTCCTGCTCGAGCAGGAGCGGGCCGTCTACGAGCCGCTCGACCTCGGCATCGGCGCCTGCCGCCTGGTCGTGGCGGCGCCGGCGGCCGAGGGGCAGGGGGGGGCGACGGCCCAGGCGGCCCGCGCAGGCCTCCCCCGCGTCGCGACCAAGTTCCCGAGGCTGGCCGCCCGCCACTTCGCGCAGAAGGGGGAGCAGGTCGAGATCATCCGCCTCTCGGGGGCCATCGAGCTGGCGCCGCTCGTGGGGCTCGCCGACCGCATCGTCGACCTCGTGCAGACCGGCGAGACGCTGCGGCGAAACGGCCTCGTCGAGCTCGAGACCATCTTCCACGCCACCTCGCGCCTCATCGTCAACCGGGCGAGCCTCAAGACGAAGCCGCGGCGGCTGAACGCCCTGGTGGCCGACCTCGGGCGGGCCACCGCCGCGGCGAGCGGAACCGCGACGTGAGCGAGGCGCCGATCGTCCCGCGGCTCGACGCCGCCGACCCGGCCTGCCGCCCGCACCTGGCCCGCCTCGCGGGCCGCGCGGGCCAGGTGGACCCGGCCGTGGAGCGGACGGTGCGCGAGATCGTCGAGGCGGTGCGCGCCGAGGGGGACGCGGCGCTCGTCCGCCTCACCCGCGAGTTCGACGGCGTCGACCTGGCGCGCGAGGGGCTCTGGATCGAGGGCGACCGCCTCGAGCGGGCGGCGGAGCGCCTCGACGCGGCGACGCGCGCCGCGCTGGAGGACGCGGCCTCGCGCGTCCGCGCGTTCCACGAGGGGCAGATGGCGCGGCTCGGGCGGAGCGGAGCCCCGACGCCGCCCGAGGCGCTGCCGGAGGGCATCTACGTCGACTCGCGGACGACGCCGCTCGCCCGGGTCGGCTGCTACGTGCCGGGCGGGACGGCGGCCTACCCGTCGTCGGTCCTGATGAACCTGGTGCCCGCAGCGGTCGCGGGGGTCGAGGAGCTGGTCGTCGCCATGCCGACGCCGCGCGGCGAGGTGAGCGACGCGGCGCTCGCGGCGATGCGCCTCTCCGGCGTGCGGCGCGTCCTGCGCGTCGGCGGGGCGCAGGCGGTCGCCGCGCTCGCGTACGGGACCGGGTCGGTGCCGCGCGTGGACAAGATCGTCGGTCCCGGCAACATCTACGTGGCCACGGCCAAGCGCCTGCTCTTCGGCGAGGTGGACATCGACATGGTGGCCGGCCCATCGGAGATCCTGGTCGTGGCCGACGACTCGGCGCGGCCCGACTTCGTGGCGGCCGACCTGCTGTCCCAGGCCGAGCACGACACGCTCGCCTCGGCGGTCCTCCTGACGCCGTCCAGCCGGCTGGCCGACGCGGTCGAGGCCGAGCTCGCCCGCCAGCTCGCGCGGCTGCCGCGGCGCGACATCGCGGCGCGGTCGCTCGCCGCCTTCGGCGCGCTGGTCGTCACGCGCGACCTCGACGAGGCCGTGCGCCTCGCCAACGCGCTGGCGCCCGAGCACTGCGAGCTGGCCGTGGCCGACCCGGCGGCGCTCGCGCCGCGCATCCGCAACGCCGGCGCGCTCTTCCTCGGCCACTGGGCCACCGAGGCGCTCGGCGACTACTGCGCCGGCCCCTCGCACGTGCTGCCGACCGGCGGGACGGCCCGGTTCTTCTCGCCGCTGTCGGTCGAGACCTTTCTCAAGCGGACGAGCCTCATCGCCTGCTCGCCGGAGGGGGCGAGGCGGCTCGCCCCCACCGCCATCCGCCTGGCCGAGGCGGAGGGTCTGGAGGGACACGCCGAGGCGGTCCGCCTGCGGCAGCGGGCGCTGGAGGTGGGAGCGTGAGCGTCTACCGGGGCATCCTCGCGCCCGAGCTGCTCTCGGCCAGGGCCTACCCGATCATCGGCGACTCCTGCCCGGTGAACCTCGACGCGAACGAGGCGCCCTACGGGCCGACCGGGCCGCTCCTCGAGCGGATCGCGGCGGCGCTCGCCGCCGTCGAGCTGAACCGCTACCCCGATCCGGGGGCCGACCGCCTGCGCGAGGCGCTCGGCCGGCGCCTCGGCGTCGGGGCGGAGCAGCTCCTCCTCGGCGTCGGGTCGGACGAGCTGATCCAGACGCTCCTCGTCGCGACGCGCGGCGTGGGGGGCGGCGTCCTCGTCCCGGCCCCGACCTTCCCGATGTACCGGCTCACGGGCCGGGCGCTCGGGCACGCCGTCACCGAGGTGCCGCTCACGGCCGCCATGCAGCTCGACCGGGCCGCCATGCTCGCCGCCATCCGGCGAGAGCGCCCGGCCGTGGTCTTCCTCGCCTCGCCCAACAACCCGACGGGGGCCTGCTTCGCCGACGCCGACATCGAGGCGGTGCTCGAGGCGGCGCCGGGGCTCGTCGTGATCGACGAGGCGTACGGCGACTTCGCCGGGAAGAGCTGGATTCCGCGGGTCGCCGCGAACCCGCGGCTCGTCGTGCTGCGGACCTTCTCGAAGGTCGGGCTGGCCGCCATCCGGCTCGGCTACCTCGCGGCGCGGGCGGAGCTGGTCGCGGAGCTGAACAAGGTGCGGCTGCCGTACAACGTGCCGGCCACGACGCAGGCCGTGGCGCTCGCCGCGCTCGAGGACCCGGGCTTCCCCGCCGAGCCGGCGCGCAGGCTCGTCGCGGAGCGGGAGCGGCTCGCCCCCCGGCTCGCCGAGCTGCCCGGCGTCCTCGAGGTGTATCCTTCGGATGCGAACTTCCTCTTCTGCCGGGTGCGCGACCCGCTGGCCGCGTACGAGGGGCTCAAGGCCCGCGGCGTCCTGGTGAAGCTCGTCCCCCCGGGCACGCCGCCCGGCTTCCCGGGCGGCCTCAGGATCACGGTGGGGACGCCGGCCGAGCACGATCGGCTCGTCGACGCGCTGGGCGAGGCGCTGCGCGAGGGGCGCTGAGGGACTACGGAGGGCTCTGCCAGTGTCCAAGCGGACGGATCAGGACGGGACGGGCGTGGGCGATCTGCCGGCGCCGCTCGGCGCCCACCGCGTCGGCCGGCGGGCGGAGGTGGTGCGGACCACCCGCGAGACCGACATCCGGCTCTCGCTCGACCTCGACGGCCGCGGGCACGGCGACGTCGAGACCGGCGTGCCGTTCCTCGACCACATGCTGAGTCAGGTGGCGCGCCACGGCCTCTTCGACCTCACCGTGCGGGCGAAGGGCGACACGCACATCGACGACCACCACACCGTCGAGGACACGGCCATCTGCCTCGGGCAGGCGCTCGTCGAGGCGCTCGGCGACCGGCGCGGCATCCGCCGCTACGGCTCCTGCACGCTGCCGATGGTCGAGACCCTCACGACGGTGGCGCTCGACCTCTCGGGACGTGGGCACTTCGTCTACCGGGTGAAGTTCCCGGGCGAGCGGATCGGCACGTTCCACCAGGAGCTGGTCGAGGAGTTCTTCCGGGCCTTCGCCGACCGGGCGGGGGTCGAACTGCACGTCAACCTGCACTACGGCTCCAACATGCACCACATGGCCGAGTCGATCTTCAAGGCGTTCGCCCGCGCCCTCGACGACGCCACGCGGATCGACCCGCGGATGGCCGGCGAGCTGCCGACCACCAAGGGGCTCCTCGAGGGGGCCCGGCAGCGGTGAGCGTGGTGCGCGAGGCCCCCCGGCGGATGAAGGCGCGGACGGCACCGAGAGCGAGGCCGGGCTTTGCCCGGCCGAGCGGGGAGG
>DASVDK010000300.1:0-16119 GCA_036381125.1 Thermodesulfobacteriota bacterium
GGTCGGCATGGGGGCCCTGCTCGGCATCGGCGCGGCGCTGGCCGGCGCGGCGCTGGCGCGCCGCCGTGCGACCATCGAAAGGAGGCCGCTATGAAGGCCAGGGTGCTTCACGAGGCCGGCGAGCGGACGTTCGCGGTCGTCTTCGACACGGGCGACGAGGTGATCCAGGGCCTCCTCGACTTCGCCCGGAGGTGGAAGGTCACCGCCGCCCGCTTCACGGCCATCGGCGCCTTCCGCCGGGTGACGCTCGGCTACTTCGAGTGGGAGCGGAAGGACTACCGCAGGATCCCGGTCGAGGAGCAGGTCGAGGTGCTCACGCTGGCCGGCGACGTCGCGCACGCGGGCGGCGAGCCCGCCGTCCACGCCCACGTGGTCGTCGGGAAGGCCGACGGCACGGCCCACGGCGGCCACCTCCTCGAGGCGCACGTGCGGCCGACGCTCGAGGTGATGCTCGTCGAGTCCCCGGCGCACCTCGTCCGGGTGCACGACGAGGCGACCGGCCTGGCGCTGATCCGGGTGTAGGGCCCGTCCCGTGGCCGCTCGACGGGCCGAGGCCAGGCGCCTCCCGCCGGACCGACGCGCTCCGGCGGCGTCAGGCGACGCGGCCGAGCGCAAGGCACAGGTCCTCACGAAGGGCGCTCCGTCCGTCACCCGCGGCGTCGCGGACGCCATGGTCATCAAGGACGGGGAGCCGTTCTTCCTCTGCGGCCCCGACGCCGCGGTGCCGCTCGAGGGCGACCACGGCCTCGGGCTCTACTACCGCGATTGCCGCTACGTCGGCGGGTACGAGCTGACGCTCTGCGGTCATCGCCCCGAGGTGCTCGTCTCGAGCGACGAGCAGGGCTTCGTCGCGATCGTCGAGCTCACCAACCCGCAGCTGCGCGACGTCGAAGGCCGCGCGCTGCCGCGCCAGACGGTCGGCCTCACGTGGGTTCGCCTGATCGACCCCGAGCCCCCGGCGCTCCGCGAGTCGCTCCTGCTGCGCAACTACGGCCTTGCGCCGACGACCCTCGATCTGCGCCTCGAGGTCCGGAGCGGCTTCGAGGACGTCTACGACGTCCGCGGCCTGATCGACGAACGCCCCGGCACGGTCCGCGCGCCGCGCTGGACCGACGGGACGCTCCGGCTCGCCTACGACGGCAAGGACGGCCGCCGCCGGAGCGTCACGGTCGCCTTCGAGCCGAGGCCGGATCGCACCGAGGGCACCGCGGCGCACTTCCTCGCCCGCCTCGACCCGGGCGAGACGTTCGGGATCGACGCGTCCCTCGTCCTGGCGGAGTCGGAGGGGTCCGCGGCCCGGCCGCAGGGCGAGGGCAACGGGCCGCGGCTCGCGACGCTGCGCGAGCGCCGGACGGGCGAGACCGAGCGCTGGCTCGAGGCGCATGCCGGCCTTCGGTCCAGCAGCCTCCTGCTCGATCGGGTCCTCGACCGATCGCTGCGCGACCTCCGCATGCTGCGCACGACGATCGGCGACCGGACGTTCTTCGCCGCCGGCATCCCCTGGTTCGTGACGCTCTTCGGGCGCGACAGCCTCGTCACGGCCCTCGAGACCCTCGCCTTCCGGCCCGCGGTCGCCGAGGAGACGCTGCGCCTCCTCGCTCGCTTCCAGGGCGCCAGGGTCGACGAATGGCGCGACGAGGAGCCGGGCAAGATCCTGCACGAGCTGAGGGTCGGCGAGCTGGCGCGCCTCGGGGAGATCCCGCACACGCCGTACTACGGGACGGTCGACGCGACGCCGCTCTTCCTGGTCCTGCTCGCGCGGCACGCGAACTGGACCGGGCGCCTCGACCTCTTCCGCGAGCTTCGCCCGAGCGTCGACGCGGCACTCCGGTGGATGGCCGAGTACGGGGACCGCGACGGAGACGGCTACATCGAGTACCGGAGCCGGTCGCGCAAGGGGCTCGTGAACCAGGGATGGAAGGACTCGGGCGACGCCATCGTGAACGCCGACGGGAGCCTCGCCGAGCCCCCCATCGCGCTGGTGGAGGTGCAGGGGTACGCGTACATGGCGAAACTGGGCCTGGCCCGCCTCTTCCGGCTGGACGGCGACGCCGACACGGCCGATCGCCTGGAGCGCGAGGCCTCGGCGCTGCGCGACCGGTTCGAGCGCGACTACTGGGACGAGCCGATCGGGACGTACGTCCTCGCCCGCCAGAAGGCGGGCCGTCCCGCGGCGGTCGTCTCGTCGAACGCGGGGCACGCGCTCTGGTCCGGGATCGCCGGTCGGGAGCACGCCGAGCGGACGGTCGCACGCCTCATGGCCGACGACATGTTCAGCGGCTGGGGCGTCCGGACGCTCGCCTCGGGCGAGCGGCGCTACAACCCGGTCGGCTACCACCTCGGAACCGTCTGGCCCCACGACAACGCGATCATCGCGGCCGGGTGCCGCGCCTACGGCTTCGACGACGCGGCGCTGCGCATCGCCGAGGGGCTCGTGCAGGCCGCCATCGCGTTCCCGGAGGCGCGGCTGCCGGAGCTGTTCGCGGGGTTCCGGCGGGACGAGTACGGCGTGCCGGTCCGCTACCCCGTCGCCTGCCATCCGCAGGCCTGGGCCTCCGGCTCGGTGCCGTACCTGCTCGAGACGCTCCTCGGCCTCGCGCCCGACGCATTCGCCGGCCGCCTGGTCGTCCGGCGCCCGCTGCTGCCGAGCTTCCTCTCCCACGCGGAGCTGCGGGGCCTCCGGATCGGGGCGTCGAGGGTCGACCTCGCGTTCGATCGCGCGGGGGACGGAACGGTCTCGGCCAGGGCGCTCCGGGTGGACGGCGACCTCGACGTCGTCGTCGAGGCGGGCGCGCATGGAGGCGCACGATGACGCCGGTCATCGTCCGGCACGCCCTCCTGTCGACGGTGGCGTGGCCGGCGTTCCTCGGGCGCGACAAGGCCTCCCGTGCTGCCGCGCGCCGTTAGCGCCCTGATCGGCGTCTGGCTCATGGCGGCCCCGGCCGTCCTCGGCCACGGCGGGGCGGCCGCGACGAACGATCGGATCGCGGGCCCCCTCGTCGCGGCGTTCGCGATCGTCGCCATGGCGGAGGTGACCCGGCCGCTCCGCTGGGCCGAGGCGCTGATCGGCGCGTGGCTCCTGGTCGCCCCGTGGATCACCGGCGCGCCGGCCCCGGCGGCGGCGAGCAACGTGGCGGCGGGCGTCCTCCTCCTCGTCCTCGCGACGATGGGCGGTGCGGTCCAGGGACGATACGGCGGCGGCAGGCGGGCGGCATCCTCCTCGAGGTCACCGTGCCGCTCCGGCAGAACCGTCGCACGCCGTTGATCGAGGCCGCCCTGGTCCGCGCCGCCCTCGACGAGTCGCGATCGGAACGAGGCGGCGGCAGCCGAAAGGCCTGACCGCACATCCAGCACACCTGCCGCCGGCTCGCCAGGCGCGGCGACTGTGCCGTCGCGCCGGCCCTCTACGCGAAGTACGGCGACGAGCGCCCCGTGTCGATCACGGCCGCTCCGCCCGCGCCCGGTCGAGCGCGCCCGGCGCGAGCAGCAGGTCGAGCGCCGTCTGTGCGAGCACCGTCGCGCCGGCGCGGATCATCGCCTTCGCGCGCGGCGCGGCGGCCGCGGCGGCAAAGGTGGGCGTGTGGAGGCTCGTCCCCCGGTCGGCCACCTCGAGGTAGGCGTGCAGGCCCGGGATCCGCTGGCTCACGTTGCCGAAGTCGGTCGACCCGGCCATCTCGCCGCCCCCCGGCGCCTCGCTCAGACCGAGCGCCTCCAGGTTCCTGCGAAAGAGCGCCGACAGCGTCGGGTACTCGCGCACCGGGTCGTACGCGTAGCCCGTCGTCTCGGTCGTCATGCGGCAGCCGGTCGCCGTGGCCGCCCCCTCCGCGACGGCGAGGACCCGCCGGTGCAGCTCGGCGACGTAGGCCGGGTCGAGCGCCCTCACGTAGAACTCGGCCTCGGTGTAGTCGGGGATGATGTTGGGCTTGTCGCCGCCGCGGGTGATCACGCCGTGGATGCGGGCATCGCCGGTGATCTGCTGGCGCAGGAGGCCGATGCCGGTGAAGAGGAGGATCATGGCGTCGAGGGCGTTGACGCCGAGGTGCGGCGCCCCCGCCGCGTGCGCGTTCCTGCCGTGGAAGGCGACCTTGAAGGGGATCAGGCCGAGCGCCGGGGCCCACGCGGCGGTGCGGTCCCACGGGTGGATCATCATGGCGGCGTCGATGCCGTCGAAGACCCCGGCGTCGAGGAGCGCCTGCTTGCCGCCGCCCCCCTCCTCGGCCGGCGTCCCGAGGACGATCACGCGGCCCGCCTCCGGCGGCACCAGATCGCGGCAGGCGAGCCCGGCGCCGACCGCGATGGCGGCGATGAGGTTGTGCCCGCAGGCGTGGCCGATGTTCGGGAGCGCGTCGTACTCCGCCAGCATCGCGACCGTCGGCGCGCCCGGTCTCGCCGGGCCGGTCTCGGCGACGAAGGCCGTCGCGACCCCGCCGACGCCGTGGGTCACGTGGAACCCGCGCTCGGCGAGGAACTCCCCGAGCCAGGCGGCCGCCTGGCGCTCCTCGTACCCCAGCTCGGGGTTCGCGTGGATCCGGTCGGCCAGCCGGTCGAGTTCGGGACCGGCGGCCTCGACCACCGCCTTCGCCCGCGCCTTCTGCGTCGAAAGGTCCGCCATGCGCATCACTCCTTCTTCCTGGCGACGAAGCGAAAGTCGCAGTGGGACGCCCCCTGCATGAGGGTCTGGGTACGGGTGAGCGTCACGTCCGGGTTGAAGCCCTCGACGAGCGCGAAGTCGCGGTTGCACGACAGGACGTCGCCCAGCTCCGGGACGCCGAGCGCGCGGTACATCTCGGCGTAGCGACAGCGCGTCACGTCGAAGGCGAGCCGCTCGTCCGTCTGCTCGTGCACCGTCATGCGGTAGGCGTCCCCCCGTTTCCAGTCCTCGAGCGCCTCGGCGAACCGCGAGAGGGAGCAGCCGCCCATCCGCCGCGCGAGCTGCCGCCCCTGCTCGCGCGCGACCTCGGCGATCACCCGCCGCACGACGGCGACCACGCGCTCGCGCCCGAACTCCGCGCCGAGCGCCTCGATCACCGGCGCGAGGATCCGCGCCTCGACCTCTCGCCGTGTCAGCACCCCGATCCGCTCGTTCAGGGTATCCGGAGGCACCTCCGCCATCTCGCCCTCCCCGGGGTCGGGCCTCGACCTTCCCCTCACCAGGAAAATGGAAAGGCCCGACCCCCGTTCTATTCGGCGGTCCAGCCGCCGTCGACGCAGAGCGTCTGGCCGGTGACGTACGACGCCAGGTCGGACGCGAGAAAGAGGACCGGCCAGGCGATCTCGGCCGGCTCGGCCACCCGTCCGAGCGGCGTCCGCGCGTGCACTTCGTCGAGGAAGCCGGGACGCGCGAAGACCGGCTCGACGAGCGGCGTCCGGACGTAGCCGGGCGCAACCGCGTTCACCCGCACGCCGTGGGGCGCCCATTCGAGCGCCAGGACCCGCGTGATCTGCTCCACCCCCGCCTTGGTCGCCCCGTAGGCCGCCATCTCCCGCCGGCCGACGCGGCCGGCGATGGAGCCGATGGAGACGACCGCGCCCGACCGGCGCGCGACCATGTGGCGGCCGACGGCCCGCGTGAGGAAGAAGAGGCCCCTGAGATTGGTGGCGAAGAGTCGGTCCCAGACGGCCTCGGTCGCCGCGAGGGCCGTCTCGCGCGCGCTGGTCCCGGCGTTGTTCACGAGGACGTCGATGCGGCCGTACCGTGCCGCGACCGCGTCGGCGAAGCCGGCGGCGGCGCCGGTATCCGCGACGTCGAGGGCAACCGCCTCGGCCCGCCCGCCCGCCTCCTCCACCGCGCGCACCACCTCGGCGAGCGGGGCCGGGTCCCGCGCCGTGAGCACCACCGTGGCCCCCGCCGCGCCGAAGGCTCGCGCCACCGCCTCGCCGATGCCGCGGGAGGCGCCGGTCACGACCGCCACCTTCCCGCGGAAGTCGAGCGACGGGCGGTGCCCGGCTGCCCTGCGGCCCTCGGCTGCCCCGCGGCTCACGGCCGTCTCCCCTTGCCGGTGAGCAGCGGGTAGAGGCCCTGCGGCAGGAAGAAGACCAGGACCACGTAGGTGAGGCCGACGAAGATGAGCCAGGAGCGGAAGACCTCGCTCAGCACCTCGCGCGCCGCGATGACGAGGCTCGCCCCGAGGACGGGGCCCACGAGCGTCCCGGTCCCCCCGAGGACCGCGTACAGCACGGCGTCGCCGGAGAGCGCCCACGCGAGGTTCTCCGGGGAGGCGATCTTCTCGTGCCAGGCGGTGAGGACCCCGGCCAGGCCGGCCACCGCGCCGGACACGCCGAAGGCGACCGTCTTGTAGGCCTCCACGCGGTACCCGGCGAACCGGATCCGGACCTCGTTCTCGCGGATCCCCTCGAGCACCCGCCCGAACGGCGTGCGCGTCAACGCCGAGAGGCCGAGGTAGGCGAGGACGAGCAGGACGAGGACCGCGTAGTAGAGCGTCGTCTGGTCGTCGAGCGCGAGGCCGAGCATCGGCGCCACGCGCACGCCGTTCAGCCCGTTGTCGCCGCCGGTGAGGCCGCCCGGGTCGGACAGGACGAGGAGGAACATCGCCTCGGCGAAGGCGAAGGTCACCAGGAAGACCGCCACCGACCCCACCCGCGCGGCGAAGAAGCCGACCGCGAGGCCGAGCAGCGCGGCGGCGCCGACGCCGAGCACGAGGCCGGCGGGCGCCGAGGTGACGCCGCCCTTGACGACCAGCATCGCGGCGACGTACGCGCCGGCGCCGAAGAAGGCGGCGTGGCCGAAGGAGAAGAGGCCCACGAAGCCGTTGAGGAAGTCCCAGGCCATCGCGTAGAGCCCCATGAGCATCATCCGGACGACGACGTGCTCGTAGTACGTGGCGCTCCCGGTCGCCGACAGGAGCGGCGGGAGCGCGGCCGCGACCGCCACCGCGGCGGCCCCGACCAGGCGCCGCGCCGTCACTTGAGGATCCCCGCGCGGCCGAAGAGGCCGAGCGGCCGGAAGACCAGCACGGCGATCATGGCGGCGAAGGCGAGGATGGTGCCGGCGGTCCCGGACAGGTAGGCCACGCCGAAGGCCGTGACCTGCCCCACGAGGACGCCCGCCACCACCACGCCGGCAAGGCTGCCGAGGCCCCCGAGGATGACCACGACGAAGAGGATCATGAGCAGGTCGAAGCACATGGTCGGGTAGACGGAGAGGATGGGGCCGGCCAGCACGCCGGCCACGCCGGCGACGCCGGTGCCGAGGGCGAAGACGAGGGAGTTCACGCGGGGCGCGTTGGTCCCCATCGCCTGCGACACCTCGCCGTCGAGGGCGATCGACTGGACGATGATCCCGAGCGTGGTGCGGTGGAACGCCAGGGCGAGCCCGCCCATGAGGACCGCCGTGAACGCCATGACGAAGAGCCAGTAGGTCGGGTAGACGATCGGACCGATCGTGATCACGCCGGCGAGCCCGTCCGGGATGTCGGAGGTCCGGGGCACCGGCCCCCAGACGAGCTTGGCCACTTCCGAGGCCACGATGGCGATGCCGAGGGTCACCACGAGGACCTGCATGCCGTCGCGCTTCCACCGGACGAGCGGCCGGATGCCGGCGACCTCGAGCAGGAGCCCGAGCGCGGCGTTCACCACGAAGGCCACGACGAGCGCGAGCGGGAAGCCGAGCGTCGGCGTGAGCCCGATGCCGAGGTAGGCGCCGAGCATGTAGAAGACGCCGTGGGCGACGTTGATGATGCCCTGCAGCCCGAAGACGATCGTCAGCCCCGCCGCCAGCAGGATGTAGATCGCGCCGATGGTGAGGCCGTTGAGCACCTGGAGGACGATGGCCACGACAGCCCCTCCTACACGTCCACGCCGAGGTAGCGCCCGAGGAGCGCCGAATCGGCCTCGAGGTCGCCGATGTCGCCCGCAGCCACGATGCGCCCCTTCTCGAGCACGTAGCCGCGGTCGGCCACGGCGAACGCGGTGCGCACGTTCTGCTCCACGAGGAGGATGGTGAGCCCCTGGGCCTTGAGGACGCCGAGCGCCTCGACGATCGCCTCGACCACGCGCGGCGCGATCCCCTCGGTCGGCTCGTCGAGGACGATCAGCTCGTCGCCGCCGACGAGGGCCCGCGCGATGGCGACCATCTGCTGCTCGCCCCCCGAGAGGCTGCCGGCCTGCTGGTGGCGGCGCTCGGCGAGCACGGGGAAGAGCGTGAAGACCCGCTCGAGCTGGGCCGACCAGTCGAGCCTCCCCCGGGCCTTGTTGGCGAACGGGATGCGGAGGTTCTGGAGGACCGTGAGCGGGCCGAAGAGGTGACGCCCCTCCGGCGAGTAGCCGAGGCCGAGCCGGGCGATCTCGTGCGGCGGCCGCCGGGTGATGTCCTCCCCCTTGAACGCGATGGTCCCCGACCGGGCGGGGTTGAGCCCCGTGATCGCGCGCAGCGTCGTCGTCTTGCCCATGCCGTTGCGGCCGAGGAGGGCCACCGCCTCGCCCCGACGGACCTCGAGCGTCACCTCGAAGAGGACCGTCGTGTCGCCGTAGCCGGCGGTGACCCGATCGAGGCTCAGCATGGCGCTCATGCGCGGCCCCCGCCGAGGTAGACGGCCTGCACGTCGGGGTTCGCCCGGATCGCGTCCGGCGGGCCTTCGGCAAGGACCTCGCCGCGGTGGAGGACGGTGACCCGGTCCGAGATGGACATGACGACCCGCATGTCGTGCTCGACGATCACGAGCGTGACCGCCGGGGCGAGGCCGCGCAGGATCGCCGCGGTCCGCCGCGTCTCGTCGGGCGACATTCCGGCCGTCGGCTCGTCGAGGAGGAGGAGCTTCGGCTCGGCGGCGAGGACCATGGCCATCTCGACCAGGCGCTTGTCGCCGTGGGAGAGGAGCCCGGCCGGCAGGTCGGCCCGCGACGCGAGGTCGAAGCGGTCGAGCGCCGCGGCCACGCGCCGATCGACCTCGTCGGGCGGCACCGTGGCGCGGGCGAACGGCGACCCGGAGGCCCGCGCGCGGCCGCTCGCGAGGAGCGCCACGTTCTCCCGGACCGACAGCCTGGGGAACACCGACGAGACCTGGAACGAGCGCACCACCCCCAGCCGGAAGATCTCCGGGGGCGCGAGCCCCGTGATGTCGCGCCCCGCAAGGACGATCCGCCCCTCGGACGGCGCGAGCGCGCCGGTCACGAGGTTGAAGAGCGTGGTCTTGCCGGCGCCGTTCGGCCCGATGATGGAGCGGACCTCGCCCGGCGCGACCTCCAGGCTCACCCGGTTCACGGCCGTGAGGCCCCCGAAGCGGCGGGTGAGGCCCTCGGTACGGAGCACGGCGCCGGCTACAGCTTCGTGGCGGGCTCGCAGCCGGTCTTGCCGCAGGGGACCAGGAGCGCGTCCGGATCGCCGGCCGGCTCGACGTAGGCCGGGTAGATGCCGTACTTCTCGGTCTGCTTGCCCTCCACCATGAAGATCGGCATCACGGCGGCATGGTCGCACTCGCGGAAGTAGACGTCGCCCATGACCGAGTTGCGGTACCGCAGCGCGCGCAGCTCCCGCACGACGGTGACCGGGTCGGTCGTGCCCCCGTTCTGGAGCGCCATGGCGAGCATCTCGACCCCCGTGTACGCGCGGGCGGCCGTCGGGTCGGGCCACGCCCCGTGCAGGGCGTGGTAGGCCTGGGCGAACTGCTGCATGCGCGGGGCGGACGGGTGCTCGTAGGTGAAGCACTCACCCGCCGTCATCCCGAGCACCGACTCGCCCGCCGCGACGGCGTCGATCTGCGACCAGAAGTTGTGGTGCAGGTGCGCGCGGACGCCCATCTGCCGGATCTGCTTGATGATGCGGGCGTAGCCGGCGCCGAACACGACGAGGCCGATCACGTCGGGCCCGGCGGCGATCGCCTTGGTCACGTACGGCGCGTAGTTGGTCGTGCCGAGCGGCGGGTACTCCTCGCCCACGATCTCGATCTTCCGCCCGAGATTGGCGGCGTCCTTCATGAGCTCGACGGAGTTGCGGCCCCAGGAGTAGTCGTCGCCGATGAAGAACCACTTCGCGCCGTACTTCTTCGCCGCCTGCGCGGCCGGCAGCGAGAAGAGACGCGAGCTGGGGCAGAGGGCGAAGCTGTACGTCCCGCAGGCGGGCGGCTCGGAGATGGCCGGGTTGCCGGAGCCGGTGTTGATGAACGGGACCTTCCCCTCCTTGTTCAGGTACTCCTGGACCGCGAGCGACACCGAGGAGAAGATGACGCCGGTGAGGACGTGCACGCGGTCGCGCTCGACGAGCTTCTTGGCCTTCGAGAGCCCCGTGGCGACCTTGCTCTCGGTGTCCTCGAGCACGAGCCGCACCGGCCGGCCGCCGATGCCCGGCTTGCCGAGCACGCCGCCCGTCTTGTTGATCTCGTCGACCGCCATCTGGATGCCGAGCGCCTGCTGGCTCCCGATGGTGGAGGCGACGCCCGACAGCTCGCAGAGGGCGCCGATGCGGATCTCGTCCTGCTGGGCGAGCGCCCGCGAGCGGATGAAGGGCGTGGCGCCGAGGGCCGCCGCGCCAAAGGCCGCGGCCCTGAGTACCTGTCGCCGGGTGGTCGCCGTGTCGCTCATGTCGTGTCCTCCAAGGGCCCGGTCCGGGCCGTCAACCCTGTCTCGGTGCGGCGTACACCCCGCGGGCCACCGCGACCAGCTCGCCGCCGGCGTCCCGGATCTCGACGTCGGCGACCCCGACGGTCCGACCGGTCCGCACGGCGCGGCCCACCGCGACGAGGTCGCCGCGGCGCGCGGGCCGCAGGTAGTCGATCCGGAGGTCGATCGTCGGTACGCCGGCGCCGTAGCGCGTCGCCACCGCGTAGTCGCCCGTGATGTCGGCGAGCGCCGCCACCACGCCGCCGTGGAGCCAGTCGGAGCCGTCGTACCGCACGAACTCCTCGCGGAAGGGGAGCCGGAACTCCACCTCGCCGTCGCCCTGGCGCACCACGCTCACCCGGAGGAACCGGGCGTACGGCGACCCCGCCAGCTCGGCCGGATCGAAGCCGCTCACCGGCCGGGCCCCGCGTCGTCCGGGCGCGCGCGCTCCCGCGCGCGCTGCTTGAGGGCGGCGCGGTCGAGCTTCCCCGTGCCGCCGAGCGGGAGCGCGTCGAGGAAGTACACCCGCCGCGGGTGCGCGTAGGGCGCCCCGCGCTCGAGGAAGAAGCGCTTCACCTCGTCCTCGGTCGTCCGGCCCTTCTCGCGCTCCACGACGAAGGCGACCGGCACCTCCCCCTTCACGCCGTGGGGCGCCGGCACCACGGCGGCGTCGCGGAGGTTCGGATGGGCGAGGAGGATGTCCTCGACCTCCTTCGGGTACACGTTCTCGCCCGCCACGTTGATCATGTCGTCCTTGCGGCCGATGAAGTAGAAGAACCCGTCGGCGTCGCGGCGCATGAGGTCGCCGGTGTGGAGCCACCCGTCGCGGAACTTCTGCGCCGTCGCCTCCGGCAGCTTCCAGTAGCCCCTGGCGAGACCGGGGTTGCGGGTGACGAGCTCGCCCGGCTCGTCCACGCCGACCTCCGTCGTGCCGTCGGGGCCGACCAGCTTCACCTCGCACCCGGGAAAGGCGCGACCGCAGGAGCCGCGCCGCTTGAGGCCCCAGCGGGTGTTGGTGATCGGCACCGGCCCCCCCTCGGTGAGGCCGTA
The DNA here is from genome assembly GCA_036381125.1 of Thermodesulfobacteriota bacterium. GTDB lineage: Bacteria > DASVDK01 > DASVDK01 > DASVDK01 > DASVDK01 > DASVDK01. Next base: position 11,605 of record DASVDK010000300.1, read on the forward strand.
GCTCTCCGAGATGTCGGCGCCGAACACGCGCGTGAAGGCCTCGAGGAGGTCTTCCGGCACCTCGGCCGAGCCGCAGAGCGCGTAGCGCAGCGACCGCACGTCGTGCCGGGCGAGCAGCCCGGTCTCGGCGAGGATCATCTTGTACATGGCCGGCACGCCGGTCATGTAGGTGACGCGGTAGCGCTCGATGGCGCGGATCACCTCGCCGGCGTCGAAGCCGGGCAGGATGACGATCGAGCCGCCGGCGAGGAGGAGCGGCTTCACCGCGCCGATCATCGCGTTCTTGTGGAAGAGCGGGACCGCCACCAGCGCGCGCTCCTCGGCGTCGAGCACGTGCGCCTTGCGCGCGACGTCCGCGTTCCAGATCTGGCCGGCGTGGGCGAGCAGGACCCCCTTGGGCTTGCCGGTCGAGCCCGAGGTGTAGGGCTGCATGCAGATCTCGTCCGGGTCGGTGCGCCGGCGCGCCAGGACCGGCGAGGCCGCGGCGAGGACCTCCTCGTAGGGGAGCGCGCCGTCGAGCCCGGGGCCGTCGGCCACGACGTGCCGCACGGTCGCGACGCGGGCCGCGAGCGCCGTCGCCCGCGCGGCCATGGACGCGCTCGCGACGACGACCGGCGCCTCGGCGTCGGCGAGGACGTAGGCGAGCGCGTCGTCGCCCATGCGGGTGTTCAGCGGGACCGAGACCGCGCCGAGCCGCATCGGGGCGAGGAGCGCCTCGACGAAACGGAAGTCGTTGCCGAACATGAGCGCGACGCGCGAGCCCTCACGGACGCCGAGCCCCGCGAGGACGTTGGCCATGCGGTTGGTCCGCGCGTCGAGCTCCCCGTAGGTGACGACGCGGTCGCCCTGCAGGAGCGCCGGGCGCGACGGCGCCAGCGCGAGCGGAACGTCGAACAGGTATCCGAGGTTGTCCGGAAGCACGTCGCCCCCCGCCCCTCTCCTGGCCTCAGGCCGGCCGGATGACGACCTTGCCGAAGACCTGGCGCCGTTCGAGCGCGCGCTCGCCCTCGGCCGTCTGCTCGAGCGGCAGCACGCGGTCGATCACCGGCCGCAGCCTGCCGGCGAACGCGAGCCCGGTGACCCGCCTCAGCTCGTTGTGCGTCCAGCCGTTGCTGCCGAGCACGTGCTGCTCGCGACGGAAGAGGTAGCGGATGTCCGTGGCGCCGATGGGGCCCGACGTGGCGCCGCTGGTGACCAGGCGCCCCCCCTTGCCCAGCGCCCGGATGCTCCGCTCCCAGGTCGACTGCCCGACGGTCTCCACGATGACGTCGGCGCCGCGCTTGCCGGTGAGCCGGCGAACGGTGGTGTCCCACTCCGCGTCGGTCACGTAGTTGATCAGGTCGTCGGCGCCGAGGGCGCGAGCCCGCTCGAGCTTCTCGTCGGTGGAGGCGGTGGCGATCACCCGCGCCCCGAGCAGCTTGGCGATCTGGATGGCCGCGATGGCGACGCCGCCGCCCGCCCCGAGGACGACGACCGTGTCGCCCGGACGGGTGCCGGCGCGGGTCACGACCATGCGCCAGGCGGTGCCGAAGGTGATCGGCAGGCAGGCCGCCTCGTCGAAGCCGTACCCCTGCGGGATCGCGATGGCCTGCGAGGCCGGGACCTTCACGTACTCGGCCAGGCCGCCGGGATCGAGCTCGCCCAGCATGTGGTTGCGCAGGCACCGGGAGGTCTCGCCGTCGCGGCAGTACTCGCAGACGCCGCAGCCCCAGTTGGGGTCGAGGACCACGCGGTCGCCCACGGCCGGCGTCGCAACCCCCGGCCCGACGGCCGCCACGACCCCGGCCACGTCGCCGCCGGTGATGTGCGGCAGCGGCGTCGGCTCGCCCGGCATCCCCTCGCGGGTGAAGATGTCGAGGAAGTTGAGCGCGCAGGCCTTGACCTGGACGAGGATCTCTCCGGGGCCCGGCTCGGGGACCGGCCAGCTCGTCTCGAGGACGAGCACCTCGGGTCCGCCGTGCCGATGCATCACGATCGCGCGCATCGTCTTCGGAAGCTGTCGGCTCACCTCACCCCCTCCGCCAACGGCTCGCGGCCGCCTTCCGCGCCGGCCTGCAACGGCTCGGCGTGGAGGACGAGGGCGCACGCCCGGTCCTTCGTGCTGGCCACGGCGAGCCCGCATGTGCCGCTGATGCCATGTCCGGGTCCCTCCTCGAAAACGGCCGCACCCCGCGGGCCGTTCGGGCCGGCGGGGCGCGTGGAGGAGAGAAGCGGGAGTGTCGAGGCGCGCCGCGGGCCGTCGGGCCGATGGGGTGCGGCTCTGCTGGCCTCGCGTGTCGCCGCTACCGCGGCGTGGCGCTCCGGGTGACCGGGGCGCGCGAGGCCGAGGCCGCCAGGGGCGTGCGCATGCACGCAGCCCCGGAGGGGCGACAACAACAGGCGCAGGTGACGGCGCGCAGGTCGAGCATACGCACGCAGCCTAGACACGGCATGGCGAAAGGTCAAGTCCCCGGACGAGGTCGGTCGGAGCGGCTACTCGCTCGCGAAGTGGCAGGCGACGGCGCGGCCGCGGCCCACGCGGCGCAGGGGAGGCTCGTTCGCCGGGTCGGTGCAGGCAGCGGGGCGGCCGAGCGCCGCGTAGACCGGGCAGCGCGGGGCGAAGCGGCAGCCGGCGTCGGGGACGGCGCTCTCGAGAGGTCCGAGGTCGCCCCCGCCGGCCTCGTCGCGCGCGGCGTCGAGCGACGCCCAGAGGAGCCGGGTGTACGGGTGGAGGGCGCCGCGGGCGAGGTCCCCCGCCTCCGCCTCTTCCACGATGCGGCCGCAGTACATCACCGCCACGCGATCGGCCAGGAGCTCCACCAGGCGCAGGTCGTGCGAGATGACGAGCAGCCCGACCCGCGTCTCCTCGGCGAGGTCGCGCAGGAGGTTCACGATCTGCGCCTGGACCGACGCGTCCAGGCCGGACGTCGGCTCGTCGGCCACGAGCAGCGCCGGCCCCACGGCCAGCGCCCGCGCGAGCCCGATGCGCCGCTTCTCGCCGCCCGACAGCTCGTCGGGATGGCAGGCGAGCTTGGCCGACGGCAGCCCCACGCGGTCGAGCAGCCGGGCCGCCTCGGCGCGCGCCGCGGCCCGCCCGCGCCGCTCGTGCGCGGTCAGCGCCTCGACGAGCGTCGCCTCGACGGTCATCATCGGGTCGAGGCCGGCGTCGAGGTCCTGGAAGACCATCTGCATCCGCCGCCGCATCCGCCTGAGCGCCTCGCCTCGCAGCGCGAGGAGGTCGATCCCCTCGAGGGTGATCCGCCCGGCGGAGGGCTCCAGGAGCCGGAGCGTCGCCTTGCCCGTGGTCGTCTTGCCGCAGCCCGACTCGCCGACGAGGCCGAGCGTCTCCCCCCGGTCGAGGCGGAAGGAGACCCCGTCCACGGCCGGCACCTCGCGCCCCCGCGCGCCGACGGCCCGGGCGAGCCGCGAGCCGCCGCTCGCGAAGCGCTTGACGAGGCCGGTGACCTCGAGGAGAGGGGGCGCGTCGATTGCGGTCTCGATCGTCACGTCTCGCTCCACAGGTGACAGCGCACCCGGTGCCCCGGCGCGACCGTGACGAGCGGCGGGGCCTCCCCCTCGCACCGCGCCCGGACGTCCGGGGTCGCGGCGGCCGCGGCCGGGCACCGGGGGAAGAAGCGGCAGCCGCGCGGCCGCGCGGTCGCGTCCGGCACCTCGCCCGCAATGGCCCGCATGCGGGACCGCGCCGCGATCTCGGCGTCGGTCGGACGCGCCGCCAGGAGCGCCTCCGTGTACGGGTGCCTCGGCAGGCCCGCCCCCCAGGCGGTGAGGAGCACGTCGGCCGGGCCGCTCTCGACGACCTGGCCGGCGTACATGACCACCACCCGGTCGGCGAGGCGCCGGACGACGCCGATGTCGTGGCTGATGACGAGCGAGCCCCGCTGCCGTCCCGCCTCCTCGCACGACAGCGCTCCCAGCAGGTCGACGATGCGCGCCTGCGTCGTCGCGTCGAGACCGGTCGTCGGCTCGTCGGCCAGGAGGAGGCGCGGCTCGGCCGCCAGCGCCATGGCGATCATCGCCCGCTGGCACATGCCGCCCGAGAGCTGCGCCGGGTAGTCTCGGGCCCTGCGGCGCGGCGCGTCGAGGCGGACCCGCGCGAGCCACTCGATCGCCCGCCGCTCGGCCTCGCGCCGGCCGGTCTCCGGCGCGTGCAGCCGGATCACCTCGGCGACCTGCGCGCCGATCGTCATGTGGGGATGCAGCGCCGCCCGGGCGTTCTGGAAGACCATGGCGAGGACGCGGCCGCGCAGGCCCCGGTAGGTCCGCTCGCGCCGCCGGCGCCAGCCGTCGACGTCGGCGTCCACCGCGGCGACCGGCCCGTCGGCCCCCTCGCGCCGGGTCACCCGCACGTGCTCGGAGAGGCCGTCGAGGAGGTCGATCGGACCCGCGTCGGCGCCGGGCCCCCCGGCCGCGCCGTGGACCCGGATCCGCCCCTCGATCACCCCGGGCGCCTCGTCGACGAGCCCCATGATCGAGAGCGCCGTGACGCTCTTGCCCGAGCCAGACTCGCCGACGACG
>DASVDK010000301.1:0-5099 GCA_036381125.1 Thermodesulfobacteriota bacterium
GTCGAGGACGACGTCGCGGCGCTCGAGGCTGCACTCGCCGACGGCGGGACCGCGGCGCTCGCCTCGGCCGCAGCGCTCTATACGGGGGATTTCCTCGAGGGCTTCGCCCTCGACGAGGAGCCGTTCGAGGACTGGCGCCGCCGCGAGGCGGCGCGTCTCAGGGCGAGGACGCTCGACGGCCTCGGCCGGCTCCTCCACAGGTACGTCGAGGCCGGGGACGCGGAGGCCGCCCTCGCGCTCGGGGAACGGCTCCTCGCCCTCGACCCCGCGGCCGAGGAGACGCACCGCGCCCTCATGCGGCTCCACATCGACCGCGGCGCCCTCGGCGCCGCGATGCGTCAGTACGAGCGGTGCCGCGCGGCGCTCGAGGCGGAGCTGGGCGTGCCGCCGTCGGCCGAGACCGAGGCGCTCCGCCGCCAGATCCGGCCGCGGCCGCAGGGGCCGTCCGAGCGCGCCGATCCCGCCAGGCCGATCGTGGCGGTGCTCCCCTTCGCCAACCTCTCGGAGGACCCCGCGCAGGGCTACTTCGCGCGCGGCTTCGCCGAGGACGTGCTGCGGGAGCTGTCGCGCTTCCGCTCGCTCGGCGTCATCGCCAGCCAGTCCTCGTTCGCCGTCGACCCGCACCTGCCGCCGGCCGAGATCGGCGAGCGGCTCGGCGCGCGCTACCTGCTGTTCGGCAGCGTCCGCAAGCCGGCCGCCGCGGCCGGCTCCGTGCGAATCGGCGCCGAGCTGGTCGACGCCGAGACCGGCCGTTACGTCTGGACGCACCGGTACGACGTCGCCGCCGACGCCCTCTTCGACACCCAGGACGACATCGTCCGGGGCGTCGTCGCCGGGCTGGCGCTGCGCATCGACGAGGCGGAACTCGGCCGCGTGCGGACGCGCCGGCTCGGCGACCTCGGGGCCTACGACTGCTGGCTGAAGGGGCTCGAGTCGCTGCGGCGCGGGACGCTCGAGAGCCACGGCGAGGCCCGGGCGCTCTTCCAGCGCGCCCTCGAGGCCGACCCGCGCTTCGCGCGCGCCCATGCCGGGCTCTCGCTCGCGCACTTCAACGACTGGAGCTGCCACGCGTGGGACCATTGGGACGAGTGCGAGCGGCTGGCGTTCCATCACGCCGCCGAGGCGGTCGCCCTCGACGACGCCGACCACGTGACGCAGTTCATCCTCGGGCGGATCCTGATCTACCGGAGGGAGTTCGAGCGGGGCGAGTGGCACCTCGACCGGGCCTACGCGCTGAACCCGAACGACGCCCACATCCTGACCCACATGGCGCTCGCCCGGGCCTACCTCGGCCAGGCCGACCGCGGCATCGAGGCAGCGCGGACCGCCATGCGCCTCAACCCCTTCCACGACGACTGGTACTTCGCGCTCGCCGCCGCGCCGCACTTCGTGGGGCGCCGGCTCGAGGAGGCCGTCTCGCTTGCGCTGCGCGCGCCGGACGCGGCGGTCGACGTCCGGGCCTACCTCGCCGCCGCCCTCGCGCACCTCGGGCGTACGGACGAGGCGCGCCGGTACCTCGACGGCTTCCTGCGCCTCTTCCGGACGAAGATCACGGCCGGCCGAGAGCCCGAGCCCGACGAGCCGGGCAGGTGGCTGCTCCACGTGAACCCGTTCAAGCGGGAGGAGGATCGCGCCTACCTGCTCGCCGGTCTCGAGAAGGCCGGGATGCCGGCGGCGGGCCGGCTCCTGATCCGGTCCTGACCGGTCTCGCCCCTTCGGCCGTCGCGCTCGCGTGCCGCGACTCGCGGCGCACGGCGCGGCATCGGCGCTCGAGCAACGGGACGCGCGGGGGAACGGAAGGCGCGGGGCCGGGCCTCGCCGCGTTCCTCGGCGGCGGCCGTGGAACACGATAAGGCCCGACCCCGTCTGGCTGGTTGGGCCTAGGCGGCCCTGGGCTCGGCCGACGCGCGGGCGAGCAGCGTCCGGCCGAGGGCGCTCGTCGGCTTCAGGTCGACCCGCTCGGCCGCGAGCGCCCGCGCGAACGCCAACTGCCCGTCGCGCAGCGCGGCCTCGATCAGGGTGAGGTCGATCAGGTCGCGCTGCGCGTGGCTGCCGCCGAAACGAGCGGCGACGTTGCGCACCGGGCGCAGCAGCCGCACCGTCTCGCCGTAGCCTCCCTCGCCGAAGGCGAGGATCGCGCGGGTAACCGGCGCCCCCACCTCGCGCGTGAAGAGCACGTTGTCGCCGGCGCCCTCCAGCGCGCGCGCCTGGGCCTCGAGCACCGCACGGGCCGCCTTCGGCCGGTTCGCCCCGACGAAGGCCATCATGGCGTGCGCGTCGTTGAAGGCGTAGGTGCCGGCCGCGGCGATCGGCTCCCAGGCGTCCGCCACCGCCTCCCAGCGGGTGCCGAGGTCCACGCCCCGGAGGTAGAGCCGCCAGAGCAGCGCCGAGGCGTCGATCATGTCGAGCACGACGCGCGACTTCGCCCCGTAGATCGGCCCGTCGTAGAGGGCGAGCACCTCGTCCACCTCGTCCAGGTCGAGGTGGTAGAGCGCCAGGTGCCACCAGTTGTGCACGCAGAAGAAGCTGTCCTTCGACCAGGCGTCGGGGTTGGCCCGCATCCAGCCGATGCCGTCCCGCTGCCGCCCCTGCATCTCCATCACGTGCGCCACGGCGTGCTGCGCCCAGCCGTCGCGCGGCTCGAGGTCGACCGCCCGGCGCCCCGCGCGCTCGGCGCGGTCGTAGAGCCCGGTCTCCTCGAGGCCGAAGGCGTGCATGCCGAGGATCGCGTGGTAGCCCGGCATGCCGGGCGACCAGGCCGGCAGTGCGCGGGCGACCCGGTCGCGGATCATCCGCGAGTCACCCCTGTAGAAGTCGATCAGATGCCCCGCCTGGATCGCCAGCGCGTCGGTCGGGTGCTCGATCGCCACGTCCTCGAGCGTCCGGCCGGCCGCCTGCCACTCGCCCTCGATCAGGCGGCCGACCGCCTCGACGTGCCCGCGCTCGCGGGTGGTCATCGGCAGCCGCGCCGCGGCCTCGTAGCAGGCCCGCGCGACCGGCAGGCCGGTCGGCTCCGTGCCGAGCAGGTGCAGGTAGGCCTTGAGCACGTACCCCATCACGAACTCCGGGCTCTCGGCCAGGGCGCGGTCGATGGTGGCGACCGGATCGCCGATGTAGCACTGCAGCTCGCGCAATGCCTGCTCGAACGCCTCGACCGCCCGGGCGCCGGCCCCCGTGAGGGTCTCGCCCCGTGCATCCCTGATGGTCATGGATCGTCCTCTCCTTTCCGAACGTCGAACGCTCTCTCTCGCCCGGCTGCCCCGGGCCGACGTCTCTGGAAGGTGAGGCTAGCCGGCCGGCGTCACGCGAAACGTGGCGGCGGCGTCAATAATGCGTGAAAAGCGCCACGCCGTTCATGCACTCCCGCAGCCCGGTCGGCTCGGGGCCCTCGTCGAACACGTGGCCGAGGCGGCCGCCGCAGCGGCTGCAGTGCATTCCGTGCGGCACATGAAGACGCTGCGGTCCCTCCCAGGCGATCCCGCCTCCCGCGGCCGGGTCGACCGGCCGCGCGGCGCTGAGCCAGGCCGCCCGAATGCCGCCCGCGGGCCCGTCTCGCGATTCGGGCGTCCGGGATGTGACCGCGGCGGCTTGACACCCCGGCCGGCTTCCGCGATACCCGGCCCGCTCGGTCCCGTTGTCGCGCGAGGAGGTGGACGGTGATCGCCATCGCGTTCGGTCTCGTCAAGATGCTCGTGCTGCTCGTGCCGGGGGTGATCTGCCTGGCGAGCCCGGAGTCGGTCCGCAACGTGGCGCTCGAGGCGCGGCGCAGGTATGGGCTCGATCGCTCCTGGCAGGACCGGATGTTCACCGAGGACTTCCTCGTGTCGATTCGCCTCTGCGGCGGCGTGCTCCTCTTCTTCGCCGTCCTGCTCGGCTTCGTCGTGCTCCGACAGGGGTAGGCCGGACCTCGATCAGAAGTCCCCGACGTCGCCCCCGGAGTCGCTGCCGAAGTCGTCCGCCTCGTCGAAGCCCCCGGCGTCGCCCGCGTCCTCGGCCGTCGCGTCCGGGTCCGGGGCGTCGGGGTCGGGCTCCGCGGCGCCGGCCGCGTCGAAGCCGCCGAGGAGCTGGTTCGCGATGGCCGTCCCGATGAACGCCCCGGCGATCGTGCCGAGCAGGCTCCCGGCAAAGGCGCCCCCCATCCCGACGCCGCCGAAGCTCCGCTCGAGCGTGCCGGGCCGCCGCATCTCCGCCCGCGTCGCCGCGCGCGCCAGGGTGCGCGGGTCGGCGTCGCGCGACGGGTCGAGCCGCTCGCCCGGCGGCGCCTCGCGGGCCAGTTGCCCCAGCACCTGGACGCGCTGCTCGGCCGTGAGCTGCGCGAAGGCCTCGGCGTGCGCCTGCTCGATCGCTTCGGGCGGCGCCGTGCGAAGCAGGTACCGGTAGCGGGCGATGGCCTGCTCGTCACCCGGTCTGGCGGGACGCGCCTCGCGATCGGGCGGCGGCTCCGGCCGGTCCCCGCCGAACAGACGATCCAGGAGTCCCATGGTGTCACCTCCCCGTACGTGAAGGTCGTCCGGCGATCCGACGCACGGACGACGATCCGACGCACGGACCGTGCCCCCGGAGGGCAAGTCGCCCGGCACGCCAGCCATCCGCTCCCTCGGGCGCGGGTCTCGCAAGCCCTCCTCGAAACCCGTTCCGAGGAGGTCCAGCACCATGCCGGTACGCGGTCGCAAGGGCGGCACCGAGCTGCCGAGCACGATCGAGCGGTCGGACAGGCGCGCGCAGACCATCTGGCGCCGGGCGCACGACAGCGCCGTCAAGACCTACGGCGAGGGGAGGAGCGCCCATCGGGTGGCCTACGCGGCGCTCAAGCACGAGTACGAGAAGCGCGGCGACCGGTGGGTCGCCAAGGGCTGGAAGGGGCCGTCCGATCCCCAGGCGCGCCGCGGCCCGACGACCCGCCGGAAGTCGACCGACGAGCCGCGCAGCGCCACGGCCGGCGGCAAGGTCGCGCGCAGCGAGTCCGGCGCGCGCAAGGCGGCGCGCGCCGCGAGGCGCGAGTACGCGAGAGGACGCCGGCGGGCGACCGGGCGCACGTAGGCCGTGGGCTCGCCGGCCGGCTGGCGCGGCTGCTCCGGCGCCTGATGGCGCGCCTGCGG
>DASVDK010000302.1:0-23029 GCA_036381125.1 Thermodesulfobacteriota bacterium
GGCGGCGCAGAGCGCGGCGCCGATGGCGCCGGCCTCGCCCGAGTAGGGGTGCACGACGATCTCGGCGTCGGGCACCTTGCTCGTGATGAAGTCGACCTGGGCCTTCACCACGGCGAGGTTCCGGTGGGTCCCCCCCTGCAGGACGAACTTCCGGCCGGCGGCGCGCAGGTTCTGGAGCTGGCCCGCGTAGACCCACACGTTGAGGGGGAGGACGGCCGCGAGCGACGCCATGATCTCGTCGGCCGACCAGCCCTTCCGCTGCTGGTTCACGATGTCGGACTGGAGGAAGACGCCGCAGCCCATCGTGAGGGTCGGCATGGCGCGCGCCCGGAAGGCCCGGTCGGCGTACCGGTCGAGGGGGACGCTGTAGCGCTCGGCGACCCCCTGCAGGAAGGCGCCGTTGCCCGAGGAGCACTGGGAGTTCAGGCGGAAGTCGGCGACGGTCCCCTGCCTGAGGATCATGATCTTCACGTCGCAGCCGCCGACGTCGCAGATCACGTCGGCGTCGGGGAAGAAGTGGAGCGCCGCGGTCGCGTGGGCGACGGTCTCGACGATCGCCAGGTCCGCCCCGAGGATGTCGGTGAGGAGGTCCTTGCCGTACCCCGTGAGGGCGAGACCGCCGATGTCGTGGAAGCCGGCCTCGCGGATCTGCCGGAAGAGCGCCTTGGCGTCCTCGATCGGGTTGCCCTTCGACGGCGCGTAGCAGCTCGACAGCAGCTCCCGGTCGGGCGAGAGGACCACCGCCTTCGCCGTCGTGCTGCCGAAGTCGCAGCCGACGAGCACGCCGGTCCGCCGCCCGGCGGCGGGCGCGGCGCGCGGCGCCGGGATCGCCCGCGCGAGGCTCCCGTACCGTCCGAGGAACCGTGTCAGCTCGTCCTCGTCCGTGGCGAGCCCCCTCGCGCCGTCCTTCGCCTTCTGCGCGTGCTGCCCCTCCTCGATCCACCACCGGAGCCGTTCGGTCCCCTGGTAGACCCCGACGCCGTCCGCCTCCTGCCGGCCGATCTCGACGCACCCGAGGCAGGCGTAGTAGAGGGCGTCGGGCGGCACGTGGACGAGCGACGCGGGATCCACCCCGTCTGGCAGGGGGACGCGGCGCTGCGCCCAGAGCGCCGCGAGGTGGTGCCGCCAGGCCTCCTGGAGCCCGGCGAAGAAGAGGTTCGGCCCGCCGAGGAGCAGCACCTCCGGCATGGGGGTGTTGCCCTTGGTCAGGGTCGCGAGGTTCTGGTAGACCACGGCCTCGAACAGGCTCGCGATGATCTCCTCGACCGGCACGCCTCCCTTGACGAGCGTGTTCGCGTCGGCCTCGGCGAAGATGCCGCACTTCGAGCTGATCTTGTGGAGGGAGAGGCCCGCGTAGCCCATCCGCGCGAGCCGCTCGGGCGCGATCTGCAGCTTGCGGGCGGTCTTCTCGATGAAGGTCCCGGTCCCGCCGCTGCAGGCCGACTGCATGTAGACCTGCTTCGACTTCCCGGCGCCGGTGGCGGTGAAGAAGACGGTCTTCATGTCCTCCCCGCCGATCTCCGAGACGAACCGCACGCCGGGGTGCAGGCGCTCGACCGAGGCCGCGACGGCGACGACCTCCTGCACGAACTTCCCCCCGACGAGCGGCGCGATGAACCCGGCGCCGGAGCCGGTGAAGAAGACGCGGTCGCGCCCGGGCGCGAGCGCGCAGTCGGCCTCCATCCGGCCGAGGAAGTCGAGGACCGTCTCGGCCTGCCGGGTGTCGTGCCGCCGGTAGTCCTGCCAGAGGACGCGGCCGTCCTCGACGACCGCCGCCTTGACCGTCGTCGAGCCGACGTCGACGCCGACGATCTTCATCGGCCCGCCCCCCGGCTCGCGAGGTGGAGCACCAGGTTCGCGGCCGTCCCGGCGACGCCGTCGCGCGGCACGCGGTAGGTCGCCCGGCGCATCTCGGGGTGCGCGGCAAGGTAGGCCCGCGCCGCCTCCGGCGTGAGGCCCGTCCGGGCGAGCGTCTCCTCGTACTCGCGCTGCGCCCGCTTCCTGGCCTCGGCGAGCACCATCTGGCAGCGCGAGAGGACGTGCACCTCGGCATCGCCCTTGATCTCGAGCGGCGCGTAGAGCAGGTCCGGGTGCTTGCCGAGGACGCCGGCCATCGCGCCCACGCTCATGGTGTTGGGCATGCAGGCGTAGGGCGACAGCTCGCACGTCATGTGGGCCTTCTTGTGGTGGTAGGCCCAGAGCGCCTTGCCGACGAGCATGTCGCCTTCGCCGCCGGAGAGCCGGCTGTGGAAGTACGGCGCGGCGAGCCGTTGCAGCTCGTACTGGTCCGGCAGCTCGTGCGGCAGCCCGCCCAGCGCGCGGCGCAGCCGGTCGTACGCGCCGCGCAGCAGCCGCTGCAGCGCCCGCCCGGCCGCGGCCTTGAGGCGCGCGTACCGGTCGATGCCGATCCGGTCCTCGAAACGCTGCACGCGCGCGCGGATGATGTAGTCGAGCCAGACCGCGATCGCCGCCGGGTGGACCTCGGCCCCCTCGGCCTCGAGCCAGCGGTGGATGTTGTGGTTGGGCTCCCCCTCGACGGTCTGCAGGTAGAACTCGCCGGTGATCTTGACGGCCGGCTTCACCCGGAGCCGGTCCACCTCGATGGCGTCGAAGCGCCGGCGGACCTCGCGCAGCGCCGACACGAAGTAGTCGGTGGTGAGGTGCCACGCGACCGCGCCCCACTTCTTGCCGCGGTGCGGCCGCTTGCGGAAGACCTCGCAGAGGAGGTCGACGCTCTCGGCGACCGCCCGGTCGGTCCGGCCTGCCTCGACCTCGTAGGGGCGCGTCTGGTACTCCAGGTCCTGGAGCACGTCGGTGCAGAGGATCGCCCAGAGGGCGCCCATGGTGAAGGGCATGTTGATGTCGAGGCCGCCCCCGGTGGCCTCGGCGCCCTGGTCGAGGTCGTCCTGGGCCATCAGGAAGAGCCGGAACGCCTCGAGGCCGGTGTTGCGCAGCGCCAGCTCGTAGCTCTGGTGGTATTGACCGAAGCGGCAGGCGCCGCAGGCGCCGGCGGTCAGGTAGACGTAGTCCCGGACCACCGAGTCGCTCCCGATGCGTGCGGCCTCCGCCCGGAGGAAGTTCACGAGGTTTCCGGTCGTGAAGCTCGTCGGGCAGCACTGTCCGATGTCGGCCGCCTCACGTCCCGTGAGGAGGTCGTCCTTGTTCGCCGCGGGCAGGGCCCGCGCCCGGTACCCCAGGTTCTCGAAGACCGCTTCGAGCACCCGTTCGGCTCGCCAGTGTAGACCGCCGAAGAGCACGATCACGCGGTCTCGCTCGTCTCTCGTGAACGGACGCGGGCGGTACGCGCGATACGGCGGAGCGCTCGCAACTGCCATCTTTCTCTCCCAAGCGTGCCCTGCGCGCCGAGGACCGTACGGCCGCCGGCGCAGCAGGGCGCCACGTCTTCTGAGCGTCCCTGTTGCGGTGCGTCAGGCTGCCGGTTCCCGAAGATGCGGTCGACCGTGCGAGAGACGAGCCGGTCCCCGGTGATCGGCCAGGCCGGCGCGGCCGATGCTGATCGGGCGTCTGCTCGAGGGGCGAGTCCAGCCCGAGGGCGACCCGGTGGCCCGGCGGACCTCGCGGCGGAGGGCGGGGCGGCCGGCAAGCCGGGGCTCCCGACCGCGCCGGCGTCGTGGCCCGGGTCTTGGATCGCGGGGACGGGATGGCGATCGAGGAGCGGATCCTCGAGGTGGGCGGCGCGCCGGCCCGGCTCCTCGCGGCGGGGCCTCGGGCCGGCGGCCGTGCGCCCCTCCTCCTCGTGCACGGGCTCCAGGGCCTGGCCGACCTCTGGATGCCGAACCTGGAGGCGCTCGCCGCACCCGGCCGGCGCGTCGTGGCGCCGGACCTGCCGGTCCACGGGGGGACGGCCGCCCCGCGGCGCCCGGCCGATCTCTCCGTCGGCGGCTTCGCCCGGTTCCTGGCCGAGGCGCTCGACCGCCTCGCGCTGGCCCGCGTCGACGTCGTCGGGCATTCCCTCGGCGGGCTCCTCGCCGCGCGGCTCGCGCTCGACCAGCCCGCGCGCGTGCGACGGCTCGTGCTCGTCTCGTCGGCCGGCCTCGGCCGGCAGGTGCCGCTCGGCACGGCCCTCGCGTTCATGGGGACGGCCGTGCGCTGGGTCGTCGTCGGCCCCGGTCGCACGCCCCCCGGCCGCGTGCTCCGGCGGATCTGCTACGACCCCACGTCGATCGACGTGCGCCTCGTCGCGCGCCTCCAGGGGCGATGGGAGGATCCGCTGCGCCGGCGGGCCCTGGTCCGGTTCGCGGCGCGCCTCGTCCTGCGCGAGGCGGACGTGACGCGCGACCTGCACCGGATCGAGGCGCCGGCCCTGCTGGTGTGGGGCCGGCACGATCGCCTGATCCCGTTCGCGCTCGGGGAGCGCGCGGCGGCGCGGCTGCCGCACGCCAGGCTCGTGGTGCTCGAGGCGTGCGGCCACCTGCCGAACCTCGAGTGCCCCGACCTGTTCAACGAGATCGTGGGCCGCTTCCTCGACGAGGCCGACGCGGCGTCGAGCGGATAGCCCTGGCCTCTCGCGCTCCTCGGCGTCCGTGCGCGACCGAACGGCGGCTCCACGGCAGCAGCGGCTGTGCCCGGTGGCGGTCAGGCCTCTTGCCGGGCTCTGCCTGGCGAGCGACTGCCGGGTGCACGAAATGGCCGCCCGTATCGGTCGGCGCGCCACGCCTCGCGGCGGCCGATCCGATCCTCGCCGCTCGCGCGGCGCCGATCGACGATGCCGCGGACGCGCAGGTTGCCGGGAGTCGGCACGCACATCGGCGGCGCCGGGCGCCGGCGTCGCCCGTGGCGAGGAGGCCGTTGCCGAGCCGGTGACGCATGAGGCGGTAGCCCGGACTCTCGACGAGGTTGCGGCCCCCCGTCGACAGGACGTGTTCGGCGTGGTCGGGATGGCAGAGCAGGACGGCGCAGCGCTCGAGGACGCCGAGGGGATCGCAGCGGCCTTCACCCGAGGGCGGTCCGGCACTTGCTCGCGGCGGCAGCCCGGATCGGGAGAGGGAGCGAGCGATGACACGACGAAGGGGCATGACGCGGCGCGAGATTCTGGGCACCGCCGCGCCTCTCCTGCTGCTTTGGCCGCCTCTCGCCGCATGCGGCAGCGACGGCGGCGCCTCCGCGCCCGCCGCAGGCCAGGGTCCCGAAGGGCCGGGTGCCGGGGCGCCAACCGGCGGCTCGGCCGGGCCGCCGCCCGACGGGGCCATCGCCTCGCGTCGATCGGGGGACTGGGGGAGTCCCGATACCTGGGCCGGCGGGCGGGTGCCGGGCGATGGACGGATCGCCTACCTGGGTGCCGGCCACACCGTGACGCTCCGCGAACCGGCGACGGTGGGCGTGGGGCGCGCAACGGCGGTGATGGTGGGCAGCGGCGGCACCCTCGTCGTGGCCTCGGACCTGACCCTTCGCGGCAGCCTCGGGTACGAGCGGGGCGCCGCGGTGCGCGTCGACCCGCCGGCCGGCGGGCTCAGGATCGACCTCGACGCGCCGGCCGGCGAGACCTTCCGCATCGCGCCGCTCCCCGGCGGCACGGGAACGCCGAGCCTCGAGGCCGCCGGGGACGTCGACCGCCGGATCACCATCGCGACGACCGGCCGCGGCGGCCTCGGCCGGATCGACGCCGCGGCGGTGCCGTCCGCGCTCGAGCTGAGTTGCGTGACGCTCGAGGGGCTCGGCAGCGACCGCGAGGCGGCGCTCGCGGCCGAGAGCCGCGACGGCGGCTCGGCCGTGGTCTGGCGGCGCCTGCGGGCGAAGGACTGCGGCCGCCTCCTGCTGCGCTGCCGCGCCGGCGGGCGGGTGGAGATCGACCGCCTCGACATTCGGGCGCCGCGCGGCCGGACCGCGGCCGAGGTCGACGCCCGGGAGGACAAGGCCCCGGGAGGGAGCCGGCGGCTCGCGCGGATCACGCTCGCGTCGGCCTCGCGGCGCAGGCTGAACTTCTACGTCCGGGACCTCGACCGTTGCCGCGACCTCGTGCTCGTCAACGGGAGCCTCGTGGCCAACGGCGACCGCCGCAACGTGATCGAGCGCCTCTGGCTTCTCGCCACGGCCGACGGCAGCTACATCGGCATGGCGCCGAACGCCGGCACGACGCTGCGCGACTCGGCGATCGTGACGCGGGGCGACAACCCGCATCCGGTGCAGGACTCGGGCGCGGACGCGGGCGTCGGCGCGAACGCCGTGGAGGGCTGCGTCTTCGACGGCGACGGGTTCGTGGGGTCGGACGCAGGCGACTGCGTCCTGCCGGCTGGCGAGGTCGTGATGCGCCGGAACATCGTCGTCAACAAGGCCGGCACCATCGCCTCGCTCATCACGAAGACCGGCTCGATCACCGTCGTCCGCAACACGGCCCACGAGGCCTTCGGTCTCGCGCTCGGCGAGACCAGGGGCCATCCGAAGCAGTGCCGCGCGTTCCGGAACAACCTGATCGTGCGGCAGCGCTACGCGGTGCGCCAGCGCTCCGCGATGGTGCCGCAGGCCGCCTTCGAGTACGACGACAACGTCACCTTCGCCCTCACGGGCGACGGCCTGATCGGCGGAGGGCTGGGCCCCGCGCGCTACGCGCCGTGGTGGGCCTCGGGACCGGGGTACGGGGCGCCGGGTCGGGGGGCCGGCAACCGCGAGGCGGACCCCCGGTTCCGGGACCCGTCGCGGACGGCGCGCCGCTTCGACGCGGCGAACGGCGGGCCCGGGACGCTCGAGCACCTCGCGGCGGAGATCGTGAAGCTCAACGGATGGGACGCGGCCGGCAACGAGGCGCCGTTCGACGAGCGGTACGCGGTCGCCCGCTTCCTGGCCTACGTCCGCGAGGGCTTCACGCCGACGAACCCCGCCGTGTCCGGCGCCGGCGCGGTCGAGGTCGGCTAGTCGCGGAAGAAGCGGAGGAACTCGTCGATCGTCTCCTCGGGCGCCTCCTCGACCACGAAGTGCCCCGAGGGCATGGCCCGGCCGCGCACGTCCACCGCCCGGTCGCGCCAGGTGTCGAGCACGTCGAAGAGCCGGCCGATCCGCCCCTTGCCGCCCCACAGGACCAGCACCGGGCGCTCGATCCTGCGGTCGAGGTCGGCCTCGTCGTGCTCGAGGTCGATCGAGGCGGCGGCGCGATAGTCCTCGGTGGTGGCGTGGATGGCGGCCGGGTCGCGGAAGCAGCGGAGGTACTCGGCGACGGCCGCCTCGTCCCACCGGTGCCCGGGCGCGGCCCAGCGCTCGAGCAGCGTGCGCAGCCAGAAGTCCGGGTCCGCGCCGATCATCCGCTCGGGCACGGGCGCCGGCTGGAGGAGGAAGAACCAGTGGAAGTTGGCGCGGGCGAGCGCCTCGTTCGTGCTCCGGAACATGCGATGCGTGGGGACGATGTCGAGGACGGCGAGGCGGCGCACCCGCGCCTCGTGGTCGAGCGCGAGGCGGTGCGCCACGCGCGCGCCGCGGTCGTGGCCGGCCAGGTAGAACCGCTCGTGCCCGAGCGCGTTCATCACCTCGATCATGTCGCCGGCCATGGCGCGCTTCGAGTAGGCGGCGTGGTCGTCGCCCCCGTCGGGCTTGCTGCTGTCCCCGTACCCGCGGAGGTCCGGGCAGATCACCGTGTAGTGCTCGGCGAGGCGAGCGGCCACGGGAGCCCACATGACGTGGGTCTGCGGATAGCCGTGCAGCAGGAGCAGGGCCGGGCCTCGCCCGCCGTGGCGCACGTGGATGCTGGCCCCGGTCGTGTCGATCCGGGTGCGCTCGAAGCCTTCGAACATCGGCCACCTCCCGAGCCCGCGCTTACGGCGGGGAGCCGCCCGCCCCGAACGGCGCGCTGCCTCCGGCCCCGAAGGGGGTCGGCCCGCCGGCCCCGAACGGGGTCGGTCCCGGCGCGCCCGACGGGACCTGAGGCAGGCCGGCGGCCGGCCGGTCGACCTGTCGGCGGCGCGCGTCGTCGAACCGGCGCGGCGGACGCCTGAACACACGGTGAGGGCCCGGCTGCCCCGGGTCGCCGAAGCGCCGCGCGTCGGCATGGCGCCTCACCTCCTCCCCGGCGACGGGCGAGGTGTCGGCTGCGGCCCGAGCGCCGACCAGGACGACGAGAGCGGCGAGACCCATGATGACGAGCGTGCGCATGTGGTGCTCCGTGGAGGACTATACCACCGGTCACCTGGAGCAGAGGGCGTGCCGCGAATGGGCCGGGGCTGCCCCCGGAGCGACGGCGCTTGATTCGCCGGTGGAACGGGTATAGCGTCCCGTTATGGAGGCGCCAGCCTCGGCGTTTCCGGCACCACATGCCCCACATGAGGAGGTCCCATGTCGCGCTCGTCGACGGGCGCGTCGGTCCTCGCGCTTCTCGCCTGCCTTGCCTGGTCGAGCACCGGCTCCGCCCAACCCAAGCACACCCCGCCGAAGACCGATCAGCAGAAGATCGCCAACGCCCTCTCGGCCGCTCCGGCCGCTGTGGCGCGGGAGGCGAAGGTCGTCGACATCGACGCGAAGGGGAACATGCGCACCCTCCGGGAAGGGAAGGGCACGTTCACCTGCATGCCCGACAACCCGATGACGCCCGGCAACGACCCCATGTGCCTCGACCCGAACGGCATGGCGTGGGCCGAGGCGTGGATGCAGAAGAAGGACCCGCCGGCGGACAGGGTGGGATTCGGCTACATGCTCCAGGGCGGCTCGGATGCGAGCAACGAGGACCCTTACGCCACGAAGCCGGCCCCCGGCAAGAAATGGGTCGACACCGGCCCTCACGTGATGCTCTTCAACGTGAAGGGAAAGATGGAAGGCTACCCGAAGCAGTCGGGCGACGCCTCGAAGCCTTATGCCATGTGGGCCGGCACACCGTACGAGCACCTGATGATCCCGGTGGGGCCGCCGGCCTCCTCGACGCCGGCGAGCGGCGCGCAGCGCCCCGCGGCCAAGACCAAGTAGCGCCGGCCCCCTGTCTCTCAGCCGTCATCGTCACCGCCGTCGGGTGACGGTTCCGGCGTCGGAGCGAGCGTGGGCGTCGGCTCCGGGCCGGGCGTCGGTGTCACGACCGACGTGGGGGTGGGCGTCGGCGCGGGCGCAGCGGTCGGTGTCGGCTCCGGCGTCGGGGTGGGCGTCGGCTCCGGCGTGGGCGTGGGCGTCGGTTCCGGCGTCGGGGTAGGGGTCGGCGTCGGAGTCGGTTCCGGAGTTGGCGTGGGTGTCGGCGTGGGTGTCGGCTCAGGCGTGGGCGTCGGCGTCGGCCGAGGCGTCGGCGTCGGGCTCGGCGTGGGTGTCGGCGTCGGCACCGGCTCGGGGGGCGGCGGAGGCGCCGCGCAGGCGTCGACGCCGAAGAGGCCGCGCTCGGCCGCCGCCGCCTCCGCCTGCCCGGCCTCGAGACGGTCGTCGGCCGCCGGACCGCCGCAGGCCCCGACCGTTCCGCGGAACTGCGCGAGGCCGGCGCGGAGCAGCTCGAGGTTCACGAAGCTCTCCCCGGGCACCACCACGTACGCGGCCGCCCCGCCCCGGGGCACCGGCTGCCCCGGGGGAGGCGTCGGGCAGACGGTCACCTCGACGGTGCGGCCCCGCACGAGGCGGTCCAGGTAGGCCCGCGACTCCACGCCGCAGGCCTCGCCCTCCTCGGGCGCGTCGACCCCGAGGAGCGCCACCTCGCGTCCGTCCTCGAGCCGGAGCGTCTCGCCGTCGGTCACCTGCGAGACGCGCGCGCGCTCGCCGCCGGACGGGTGGAACGGTCCCTCGGGCTCGCCGCTCGAGCCGCCGGGCAGCGAGTCCCCGCTTCCACATGCGGCGACGAGGCCCGCGAGGGCGACCAGGAGCGTTCGAACGCGGCGGCCCATGACCCGTGCGCGTGCTCGGGCCGTGCCGCGCTCGGGGGAGAGCCGGGCCGCGAGGAGCGCCGGGCGAGGCGGCCGCTTCCGCGCTAATGTCAGGGTCATGAAGATCGCCATCATGGGAAGCGGCGGCGTCGGGGGCTACGTCGGCGCACGCCTTGCGAAGGCGGGTCACGATGTGCGCTTCATCGCGCGCGGCGCACACCTCCGGGCGATGCGCGAGGAGGGGCTCGGGGTGGAGAGCCCGAGGGGCCGGATCCACCTCCACCCGGTCGAGGTCACCGACGACCCGGCCGCCGTCGGCCCGGTCGACCTGGTCGTCTTCGCGGTCAAGCTGTGGGGCGCCGAGGCGGCGGCGCGCCAGATCCTGCCGATGCTCGGGCCGGACACGGCCGTCGTCACCTTCCAGAACGGGGTCGAGGCGAACGACATGCTCGGCGCGGTCGTCGGCCGGGAGCGCCTCGTGGGCGGGGTCTGCTACATCGCCACCGTCATCGAGCGGCCGGGCGTGATCCGCCACACGGGGCAGATGGCGCGCTTCGTCATGGGGGAGTTCGGCGGCGGCCGCACGAAGCGGATCGAGGCGATCGAGGCGGCCTTCCGCCGGGCCGACGGCCTCGACTTCGAGGTGAGCGCCGACATCGAGGCGGCCATCTGGCAGAAGTTCGTCTTCCTCACGGCTCTCGCGGCGCTGACCGCCATGACACGCATGCCGATCGGGCCGATCCGCGAGGACCCGGATGCGCGGGCGTTCTTCCTCGACCTGATGCGCGAGGTGGTGGCGGTGGGCCGGGCCAGGGGGGTGCGACTCGACCCGGCCTTTGCCGACGAGCGGCTCGCCTTCGCCGACACGCTGCCGGCCGAGATGAAGGCCTCCATGGCGCACGACCTCGAGCGCGGCAACCCGCTCGAGGTCCACTGGCTCTCCGGGGCGGTCGTCCGCCTCGGCGCCGAAGCCGGCGTGCCGACTCCGGCCAACCGCGCGGCCTACGTCGCGCTGAAGCTCCACGCCGACGGCCGGCCGCGATGACCCCCACGCTCACCATCCGCGACCTCCGGACGCGGGCGGTGCGCGTCCCGATGCGGCGGCCGCTCGGCACGTCGCGCGGCGTGGTGCGCGAGGCGCCGCTCGTCCTGGTCGACCTCGACACCGACCAGGGCGTCACCGGTCACGCCTACCTCTGGGCCTACACGGACAACGGCGCCCGGGCGCTCTGCATCCTCGCGGCCGAGGTCCTCTCGATGGTGCGCGGCGACCAGGTGGCGCCGGCGGCGCTGCACCGGAAGGTCTCGGCGCGCTTCACCCTGATCGGCCGCGAGGGGCTGCCGCAGATGGCGCTCTCGGCGCTCGACGTGGCGGCCTGGGACGCGCTCGCGCGCGCGGCGGGGTTGCCGCTCGTGCGGATGCTCGGCGGCGAGGTTCGCCCGGTGCCGGCGTACAACAGCAACGGGCTCGGTCTCGTGGGCGCGGAGGCCGCGGCGGCCGAGGCGCAGGAGATCGTCGGCGAGGGCTTCCGGGCGATCAAGCTCAGGCTCGGCTACCCCACGCTCGCCGAGGACCTCGCGGCGGTGCAGGCCGTCATGGGCGCCGTGCCGGCCGGCACGCGCGTCCTCACCGACTACAATCAGGCGCTCTCGGTGGCCGAGGCGATCCACCGCGGCCGCGCCCTCGACGGGGAAGGCGTTGCCTGGATCGAGGAGCCGGTCCGCCACGACGACTACCTCGGCTGCGCGCGGGTCGCCCGGGAGGTGGCGACGCCGGTCCAGATCGGCGAGAACTTCATCGGCACGCACCAGATGGCCGCCGCCATCGAGGCGGAGGCGTCGGACTTCGTCATGCCCGACCTCGCGCGCATCGGCGGCGTCACCGGCTGGCTCCGCGCGGCCGGGCTCGCCGAGGCGGCCGGCCTCGAGATGTCGTCGCACCTCTTCCCGGAGGTGAGCGCGCACCTCCTCGCCGTCACGCCGACGGCGCACTTCCTCGAGTACGTCGACTGGGCGGCGCCGATCCTGAAGGAGCCGCTGCGGGTCGAGGAGGGCATGGCTGAGATCCCCGACCGTCCCGGCACCGGGGTCGAGTGGAACGAGGACGCCGTCCGGCGCTACGCCCTCGAATGACGGTCCCCCTGTCGGGGATCGTCCTCCTTGCCGTCCTCACCCTCGCCTACGGCGGCAACTGGGTGGCGATGAAGGCGGCGGTGGCGGAGATCCCGGTCTGGACCTTCCGGAGCGTCTGCCTCGTGGTCGGGGGCGCGATCCTGCTCGCCGCGGCCCGCCTGCGCGGCCTCTCACTCGCCATCCCGGCCGGCGAGCGCGGCCCGCTCCTCCGGGCGGCGCTCCTCAACGTCACCGGCTGGCAGATCTGCTCCGCCTACGGCCTCCTGCTCATGGAGGCGGGACGGGCCTCCATCATCGGCTACACGATGCCGCTCTGGGCGGTGCTCCTCGACCGCGTCCTCCACGGCGCGCCGGTGTCGCGGCCGACGGCGGCGGCGCTCGCCCTCGGGCTGGTCGGTCTCGCGGCCCTCGTCGGTCCCGACCTCGTCCGCCTCGCGGCGGCGCCGATCGGCGCCCTCTTCATGCTCGCGGCGGCCGTCGCGTGGGGGGCCGGGACCGTCGTCCTCCAGCGCCACCGCTGGACCATGCCGACGGCGAGCCTCACGGCCTGGCAGATCGTCCTCGGCAGCCTGCCGGTCACGGCGGGGGCGCTCCTCCTCGAGCGAAGCGGGCTGCCGGGCGACATGTCGGCCGCGGCGACGGCGGGGCTCGCCTACGCGACGCTCGTGGGGATCGTCTTCTGCCACTACCTCTGGTTCCACCTCGTGCGGGTGCTGCCCCCCTCGGTGGCCGCGATCGGCGTGATCGGGGTGCCGATCGTCGGAGTGCTCCTGAGCGCCCTCGTCCTCGGCGAGGCGATCGGCGCCCGGGAGCTGATCGCGCTCGCCTGCGTCCTGCCGGCGCTCGCCATCGTCCTGATCGGGCCGAAGAGATCCTGACGCGCGGGTCACCGGCCGAGGACGGCACGCACCCGTGCGAGCCCGCGTGACAGCTCCTCCAGGGACCGCGTGAAGGTGAGCCGCAGGTGCCCCTCGCCACGGGCCCCGAACGCTGCGCCCGGCACGACGGCGACGTGGGCCTCCTCCAGCAGGCGATCGGCCAGCGCGGCGGACGACTCGCCCAGGGCGGAACAGTCGGGGAAGGCATAGAAGGCGCCGTCCGGCGGCACGCATCGCACGCCGCGAATCCGGTTCAGCTCGCCCACCACCAGGTCACGCTTGCGGAGGTACGAATCCCGGAGCGCGTCGAAGAAGGCCGCCGGGGCGTCGAGCGCCGCGAGGGCGGCCAGTTGCCCCTGCGACGGCGCACAGGTCGTCGTGTGCTGCTGCACGAGCGCCGCCCGCTCGACGACGGCGCGAGGCCCCGCGAGCACGCCGACGCGCAGCCCGGGCATCACGTAGCTCTTCGAGAAGCTCTGCACGGTCAACGTCCGGCCGCGCCCCTCTTCCAACGCCGCGAGGCTCACGTGGCGGGCGCCGGGGTAGACGATCTTCGCGAAGCTCTCGTCGACGAGCACCCACGCGTCCGCGCGCGCCGCCGCCCGCCCGACGGCGCGCAGCGCCGCCTCGTCGAAGACCGCGCCCGTCGGGTTGTGCGGCGTGTTGAGGAGGACCATCCGGGTGGCCGGCCCGATCCGGCTCGCCAGGGCCTCCGGGTCGAGCGCCGATCGGCCGTCCGGCAGCACGCGCATCGGCACGGGGACGGGCGTTGCGCCGGCCAGCCGTACGGCCGGGTCGTAGCTGACCCAGGATGGATCGAGGAGCAGCACCTCGTCACCAGGCCCGACGCAGGCCATCAGCGCGAGATAGACGGCATACTTGGCACCGACGGTGACGAGGATCTCGCCGTCCGGGTCCGCGGTGATGCCGTACTCGCGGGCGAGCGCCCGGGCGAGCGCCGCGCGCAGTTCCGAGATCCCGGCCGCGCCCGTGAGGAAGTTGAAGCCGTCGTCGGCGGCGCGATGCAGCGCCTCGCGCAGGAAGGCGGGCGCGGCGTCCTCGGGGCGGCTTCCGGCGAAGTCGGCCACCGCGATGCCGGCCGCACGAAGCGCGGCGGCCCGCTCGGCGACGCGCAGGGTGCCCGAGGGTTGCAGCCAGGAGCGGCTCACGGCGTCATCGAGACCTTGATCGCGTGCTCGAGCCGCTTCGACGCGATCTCGAGCGCCCGCTCGAATTCGCGCAGCGGGATGTCGTGCGTGACGATCTCGTCGAGCCGGATGGCGCCGCGCCGCACGTACTCGATGGCCAGCGGGAAGGCGTCGGCCTCCGCCCCGCCGGACATCGTCCGCCCGATGAAGGTCAGCTCCTTCTGGTTGCAGACCGCTCCGAACTCGATCTTCGGTGCGACCGTGCTCGCGTAGGCGGCGCCCACGACGAACCGCCCCCGCTTGCGCAGCAGCCGGGATCCCACCTCGATCGCCTCGGTCTGTCCGTGATCCACGACCAGGTCGACCCCGAGCCCATCGGTCAGCGCCCGCACCTCGGCGACGACGTCCGTGCTCCGGAGGTTGAGCACGACGTCCGCGCCGAGGCGCTTGCCGACTTCCAGACGGTGGTCGTCGTCCTCGACGTAGATCGTGAGTGCGGCCCCCCGGAGCCGGCAGACCTGGACCATGATGAGCCCCAGGAAGCCCCCGCCGAGGACCACGACCGTCTCGCCGAGGCGCAGCCCTCCCCGGTCGACCGTGTAGATGCCGCACGCGGTCGACTCGAGGGCGATGGCGGCGCGCCAGGAGACCTCGGGCGGCAGTCGGTGCACGATCGCCCCCGCCGGGAAGATCATGTACTCCGACCAGCAGCCGTCGATCTCGAGCCCGAAGTGCGCCTGCCGGTCGCAGAGGTGATACCAGCCGCGCCGGCAGTACCAGCAGAGGCCGCACGAGACGACCTGCTCGGCGACGACGCGGTCGCCCACCGCGATGCGGTGCCGCTCGCCCGCGCCGGCGCCCAGGGCCGCGACGGTCCCGGCAAACTCGTGCCCGGCGACGCCGGGCCGGTTCCTGCCGATCGGCCACTCGCCGCGCGAGATGACCGGGTCGTTGATGCCCACGCCGACCTTGGCCACCTTGACGAGGACCTCCCCGGGGCCCGGCGCCGGCACCGCGACCTCCTGGTACCGGAGGTCGCGCGGTCCGTGCACGAGCACGGCGCGCATGCTCTGCGGAATCATAGGCCCTCGATCCGCCGGCTGGCGGCGTACGTGTTGCCGAACGTCGTGATGAGCATCGTGTGTTTGCCCGCCCCGCCCGTGACCAGGAACATGATGGCCTCGGCGGAGTCGGCCACGGGGATCGCGCCGGTGTCGCCGTGGCGCTCGAGCCAGGCCGCGCGCAGCAGGCGGATCCGCCTGGCGTTCTCCGGCGAGAAGCGCTCCCACGGCACCCGGGCCCGCTCGTAGAGGAACCGCTTCGCGTCGGCTTTGGACCAGCCGTCGCGCGCGATGAGGTCGGCATGCTCGGGGCTGAAGACGAGGAGCGGCTCGCCGCCCCGGAGCGCGTTGTTCGAGCCTGGCGTGATCATGGCGGACGCGATGCTGTGGAGGACCCCTTCGGCGGAGGTACTGCTCGCGTCGTTGATGTTCATCGGCGCGTCGGCCCCGACCACCGTGACGACGCTCTCCTCCGGCCGGAAGCCACGCTCCACGTGAAGCGGCTCCCAGGGGCTCTCGGCCTCGTTCTCCGCGACGCAGTAGCTGTACTTCCCCGCGTGGCCGTGCGTCGCCCGGTCGTTCTTGCCCGGGTCGGCGCCGCCGATGTTGAGCAGCACGAAGCGCACCGCGCGTCCCACCGTGGCGTTGGCGCGCGTTCCCTGCCCGAAGCAGTTCTCGCGGCAGTTGAAGCCGAGCCGCGTCACGACCGGCCCGTTCAGGATGGCGAGCGGGGCGACGGCGTTCGTGGTGGACTGCACGGAGTTGAGGTTGAAGCGCGGCTCGAGGATGGCCCGCACGACGGCCACCACCACCGGGAGGTACTCCGGCCTGCAGCCGGCCATCACGGCGTTCACGGCGATCCGCTCGACCGTCGCCTCGCCGTTGAGGTGCGGGATCACGCCGATGACCTCGGACGGGTCGCCGGCGTAGCCGGCGAGCATCCGGCGGACCCGCTCCGGCGTGGGCGGGACGATGGGCAGGCCGTCGGTCCAGCCCTGCTGGTAGAAGTGCTCGGTGACGGCCTCGAGGTCGTCGGGAAGCTCGAGGGTCGGCGAGGCGAGGTCGACCGACATCAGGCGTCCTTCCAGATCGGGGCGGACGTGAGGGCCGCGACGATCTGCGGCACCGTGGCGGTCGCGATGGCCGCCATCTCGTCCGCGCGCCGACCCGTCAGCGGGTGCGGGATGGTGAGGATCGGCAGGCCGATCGCGTTCATCGCGCGCGCCTTCTCGACGGCGAACGGGAGGAAGCGGTCGGTGCAGACGGTCACCGTCGGGATGCCCAATCGTTCGAGTGCGATCGAGTCGTGGATACTCCACGGCGTGCACGACCCTCAGTCGGGGACGGCGTTGACGACGACGTCCGCCTCCTTCGCCATCTCGGCGATCAGCTCGGGTGCGGCAGGACTGCTCGAGTCCCGCTTGCGGCGGTGGATTCGCGCGGCGAGTCCCACGCGCCGGTCGAGCGCGTCGGCGACCGTGCGGAGATAGAGGTCCGAATTCGGCTTCGTGTTGTCGAGGAAGCCGACCCTGAGGCCGCCGAGCGCGGCCGGCCGCGGCACGAAAGCCACGGCCGGCGCGCGCTCCGCCTTCGGGGTCGCCCTCGGGATCAGGACGATCATCGGCATGAGCCCTCCCGCGACTACTTCCTGACGCCCATCTCCTTGACCAGGTTCCCGTAGGCCGTGAACTCGGCCCTGATCGACTCGCCGAACGCCTGCGGCGGGAGGTAGCCCGGCAGGAGCTTCGCCTCCTCCGTGTACTTCACGAAGGAGGGCTCCTTGATCGCCTCCTGGACGAGGTCGTGGAGCTTCTTCACGACGTCGTCCGGCGTGTCCTTGGGCGCCACGAGGCCCCGCCAGATCTCGCCGACGACGTCCATCCCCATCTCCTTGAGCGTGGGGACGTCCGGGTAGGTCTTCAGGCGCTCGGGCGAGGCGATGCCGACGATGCGTACCTTGCCCGCCTCGACCTGCGGCGTGACTTCCGAGAGGCTCGTCATGAGGACGGCGACGTGCCCGCCGAGGAGCGCGGTCATCGCCTCGGCGCCGCCGTCGAAGGGCACGTAGGAGAACCTGAGATCGTTCTTCCGGAAGACCTCGTAGGTCAGGAGGCTGTCGAGGCTGCCGAGGAACGCCCCGCCGAACTTGACCTCCGAGGGCTGGGCCTTGGCCGCGCCGAGGACGTCCTCGAGCGTCTTCCACGGGGCGTCGGCCCGCACGAGGAACGCCTCCGGGTCGGTCTGGATGCGGATCACCGGCTTGAAGTCGGCCAGCGAGTAGCGCGAGCCGGCCACGTGCGGCGTGATGACGCCGGAGGCGGTGCCGACGAGGAGCGTGTAGCCGTCGGCCGGCTGGCTGGAGACGTACTCCATCGCCGTGGCCCCGCCGCCGCCCGGCCGGTTGACCACCACCACCGGCACCCTGGCGTGCTTGCTGAGCGGCTCGGCGAGCTGGCGCGCGAGGACGTCGCCGCCGCCCCCGACGCTCGACCAGGTGACGAGCCGGATGGGGGCGGACGGGAACTCCGCCGCCGCGGCCGGCGCGGCGAGCGCCGCGACGAGCGCGACGGCGAGCGACGTGAGGATTCTCCCGGGGCGTCGCATGTCTACCTCCTGGAAAGGGCGCCGTACGCGGCGCGGACGAGCGGAAGGCTGAAGGTGAGGACGGCCACGAGCAGGAGCACGGCCGCCACCGGGCTCGTGACGAACACCATGAGGGAGCCGTCCGACAGGATGAGCGCGCGCCGGAAGGCCGACTCGATGATCGGGCCGAGGACGAAGCCGAGCACGCAGGCGGCCGGCGAGAAGTCGTAGCGGCTCATGACGTACCCGGCGACGCCGAAGCCGAGCGCGGTGCCGACCTCGAAGAGGCTCTGCTGGTGGCTATAGGTGCCGACCACGACCAGCGTGAGAACGGCGCCAAGCAGGATCGACTTGTCGACGCTCACGATCTTGAGGAGAGGCTTGATGCACAATCGCCCCATGGCGAGCATCATGAACGTCGCGACGAAGAGGCCGGCGAAGAGCCCGTACACGACCTGCGGGTCCTTCTCGAAGAGCATCGGGCCGGGGGTCACCCCGTGGAGCATGAGGGCCGCGATCATGATGGCGGCGGAGTTCGACCCGGGGATGCCGAAGGCGAGGAGCGGCACCATGGCGCCCGGCACGCAGGCGTTGTTGGCCGTCTCCGGAGCGGCGACCCCTTCGAGCGACCCCTTCCCGAAGAGCTCGGGGTGCTTCGACCAGCGCCTGGCTTCGGAGTAGGCCAGCAGGCTCGCCACGGTCGTCCCCGCGCCCGGGAGGACGCCGATCACCATCCCGAGGACCCCCGTGAGCAGGGTGATCGGCAGGAGTGGCCGGAACTCCCGCCAGGTGACGAGGGCGCGCGAGACGGTCCCTGTGAAGCGCTGGACCGGGGTCGCGTCGCGCGCCTGCACGAGCACCTCGCCGACGGCGAGGAGGCCCACCAGGACGGCGGTGGCCTCGAAGCCGTTGGTGAGATCCTGGCTGCCGAACGTGAACCGGGCGGTCCCCGTGAAGGGGTCGATCCCGACGGTGGCCGCCATGACGCCGAAGGTGGCCGACGCGAGCCCCTTGATGACGCTCTTGCCGCCGAGGCTCGAGACGAGCGCGAGGCCGAGGCAGGCGAAGGCGAAGTACTCGGCCGGCCCGAAGCTGAGCGCCACTCGCGAGAGCGGCAGCACGAGCGCGATCAGCATGACGTTGCCGATGATCCCGCCGATGAAGCCGCCGTAGAGCGACACGCTCAGCGCCTTGCCGCCCTTGCCCTGGAGCTGGAGCGCGTAGCCGTCGAAGGTGGTGACCACGGCGGCCGAGGTGCCGGGCGTCTTGATGAGGATGGCGGGGACCGAGCCGCTGTACTCCGCCGCCACGTAGACGGCGGCGAGCATCATGAGGGCGCCCGCGGGCGGCATGCCCCAGGTGAGCGGCAGGACGAGCGCCATCGCGGTACTGGCCTGGATGCCGGGCAGCGCGCCGCCGATGAACCCCCAGACGGTCCCGAGGAGCATGAGGCCGAGGCTCTGCCAGGTGAGCGCCTCCTGGATGCCGAGGGCGAGGTTGTCCCACATGGTGTTGCGCCTTACCTCCCGAAGAGACCGAGCGGCACCGGGACCGTGAAGAGGCGGAAGAAGACGAGGTACACGACGACGGTGGCGGCGAGCGACACCGCGACGATCTGCGCCGGGCGCCGCGCGCCGTTGGCCACCATCGTGCCGGCCATGATGAGGGGCGTGGCGAAGAGGCCGAGGACCGACCAGGCGGGGATCGCAAGGAGGATGACCGCGAGGGTCCCGTAGAATGCCTGCCGATCAGGGGGCTCGTCCTCGATGACCTCGTTCGCCTCGGCGGGAAGAAGGCGCGCCGACGCCATGAGCAGCACCGAGAGGACGGCGAGGAAGCCGGCCAGCAGCTTGGGGAAGAAGGCCGTCCCGACCTGCTCGAAGAGCGCACCGGGCGGCAGGTTGTCGGCGGCCACGTAGAAGGCCGCCGCGATCGCGAGGAGGACCGCCCCGCTGCAGAGGCGTCAGAGACGCGTTCCGGGCTTCATGCGTCGAGGTCCCCAGGTCGCCGGCGGCCCCATGAGGCATCGATGTACGCCGCCACCGCTCGACTGGTGGCGAGGACGTGCTCGCGCGCGAGCCGCTCGGCCTCGTCGGGGCGGCGGCCGCGGACGGCGTCGAGGATCGCGACGTGGCCGCGGTGCGCGGCCTCGAGGTGGCTGGTGAGGTCGACGGCGAGGTTTCGGAACCGCTGCGCGCGGTCCCAGAAGACGCGAAGCGTCACGAGCAGCTCCGGGTTGCCGCACTGCTCGTGGATGGCTCCGTGGAAGTCGCGATTGAGCGCGACGGACTCGCGGTAGGCTCCCGCGGCCAGGTGCGCCGCCATCCGGTCCACGATCGCCTCGAGGCGTCTCGCGAGGGATTCGTCCGCGTTCTCCGCCGCGAGCCGGGCGGCGAGCCCCTCGAGCACGCTGCGGACCTGGTAGACCTGCCGGACCTCGCGGGCGGAGAAGGGGGCGACGATGGCGCCTCGGTTCTGGCGCCAGACGACGAGCCCGTCGGCCGCCAGCCGGATGAGCGCCTCACGGATCGGGGTGGCCGACACGCCGATCTCCTCGGCAAGGACGGCCGCCTTGAGGGGCGTTCCGGGGGTGAGGCGGTTGTCGACGATCATGGCCCGCAGTCGCCGGTAGGCCACGTCCTGGGCAGAGAGGGGACCGTCGCTGTCTGGCCGCACCGAGGTCAAGGGATCCCCCGTTGATCGGACATTAGAACGTCTTTACATTCCTTGCGTATATTCTATAATCTCGCCCAGACGGCAAGTCAAGAGGAGGCCTGACATGGCCGACGTCAAGGTCTACGTCCGCCCCGGCTGATTCACCTGCGGGACAACGAAAGAGTTTCTTTCGTCCAACGGCATCCCGTTCGAGACCCGTGACGTCGAGCACGACGCCGAAGCGCGCGCGGAACTCGCGGCGCTCGGGCTGAAGACCCTCCCGGTCACCGTCGTCGGCGACCAGGTCGTCGTCGGCTTCAACCGGCCCGCGCTCGCGGCGGCGCTCCGCCTGGGCGAGGGGGCGGGGAAGAAGCCCGCGGTCGACCGCGAGGTGCTGCTCGAGCGTTACCAGAGGATCTTCGGTGCCTTCTCACGCGCGGCGCGCCAGGTCCCCGACGACAGGCTCGTCACCTGGAAGTCGCCGGAGCGGGACCGGGACCTCAGGCAATTCCTCTTCCACGTCTACGATCGGCCGGACCTCATGCTCCAGGGGCTCGAGACCGGGGTCTACCGCTACGAGGACGTCCTCAAGGCCTACGACCGCGCGGAGGCGTACGAGACGACGTCCGCGCTCGTGGACAGGGGCGACGAGCTCATGGCCGGCGTGTACGCGTTCCTGCGCACCGCCACGCCGGAGAGGCTGGCCCAGCCGATCGACTCGTACCAGGGGGTGCTCGCCATCGGCGAACTCCTCACGCTCGCGCTCGGCCACGCCGCGCACCACCTGCGCCAGCTCTATCACTACTTCGGGATCCTGGGCATCACGCCAGATCGGCCGCTCGTCGACCGCGACTTCGAGGGGATCGCGATGCCGGCGAAGCTCTTCTGACCCGGCTCCGCGCCGCCTGATCCGCCGCCGCCGGCGCGGGCGCTCAGGCCCGGAAGAGCGACAGGGCGAATCGGGCATCGGGGTCGACCCACTGGGCCTCGCCCTCGAACCCCGCGGCCCGACCCAGCGCGACGAGCTCGTCCGGCTGATACTTGTACGAGCTTTCCGTCCAGATCGTCTCGCCCGGCTCGAACGCGAACGAGCCGCCGGCGCCGGGGACCGAGACCCGCTGTCGCTGCCGGCTCACGAGGTGCATCTCCACCCGCGAGTGGCTCGCGTTCCAGACGGCTCGATGCTCGAACGCGTCGAGCGCGAAGTCGCCGCCCAGCTCGGCGTTGATCCTGACCAGCAGGTTCTTGTTGAAGGCGGCCGTCAACCCGAGCGGGTCGTCGTAGGCGATCCGCAGCTCGGCCTCCGGCTTGACGAGATCGGCCCCGAGGAGCAAGCCGTCCCCGGGCCGGAGGCCCTCGCGGATCACGCGCAGCAGGGCGAGCGCGTCGGGCGGCTCGAAGTTGCCGACGTTCGAGCCGAGGAAGAGGACCAGGGTTCGGTCGCCGGCAGGACGAGACGGGACCTCGCGCATCGCGCACGCGTACGTGGCTCTGTGAGGGACGACGGAGACGTCGTCGAAGCGCGCGAGCCGCTCGGCCGCCGCGGCGAGCGCGCCGGCCGACACGTCGACCAGGTGGACCTCCAGGGCACGACCTCGGCCCCTGTTGGCCTCGACCACGATGGCCGTCTTCTCTCCACTGCCGGGGCCGAGGTCGGCGAGCGTGTCGCAGTGACCGAGCCGGGCGAGGGCCGCCGGGACGTGTCGGGTCAGGAGCCGGGTCTCGGCCCGGGTGATGTGGTACCAGGGCAGGCAGCAGATCGCGTCGAACAGCCTGGAGCCGAGCGCGTCGTAGAGGTACCGGGACTGCAGGCGCTTCGGCCGCGACCCCAGGTCCCGTCGGACGTCGCGGCCGAACGCGTGACGCTCTTCGGGGGCGTCGCCGGCGTCGCCGGGTCGCGGCACCACGGCAGCCACGTTACGTCCGCCCTCCGCCGGACGCCGTCGCCCCGGACGCGACGCATCGGAAGGTCGCGTAGACGAAGGGATAGCGGGGCCGGAACCAGTTCCGGAAGGTCCGGCGCACCAGCGGCCCGGCCGTTGCCGGCGAGGCGCCCTTGAGGACGTAGTGCTCGCCGTCGAAGAAGTCGGCCGAGTACTCGGGGTAGGCCCACATGGGCCGAAAGCCCGGGAAGCCCTCGAAGGGCGTGCTCGTCCACTCCCAGCCGTTGCCCACGAGGTCGTGCACGCCCCAGGCGCTTCGCCCCGCGGGGAACGACCCCACCGGCACCGGGTCCCAGTGGCGGAAGTCGAAGTTGCCCCGGGCGGCGTCGGCCGGCGCGTCGCCCCACGGATGCGGCCGCTCCCCGCCCGACGGCGTCCCGTACGCGGCCCGGTGGAACTCGGCCTCGGTCGCTAGCCGCCGGCCCTGCCACCGCGCGTATGCCGTGGCCTCCGCGTGGCTGACGTACACCGGCCAGTGCGGCGGGAGCGGGACGGGCTCGAACAGGCCGCGCCAGTACCACCGGTCGTCGCGTCGCTCCCAGAACGGGGGATGCCGGTCCGGCTTCCCCTCGAGCCAGCGCCAGGCCTCGGCGTCCCACCACCGTGCGTCCCGGTAACCCTCCGCCTCGACGAAGGCGAGATACTCCGCGTTCGTGACGTTGTGCGCGTCGATCTCGAACTCGGCGACCTCGGTCCGGTGCGCGGGGAACTCGTTGTCCCACCCGAAGGCCGTCCGTCCGGGCTCGGCTCCGAGCGTGGCGGCGCCCGCGGGGATGCGGACCGGTCCGGCCGGGGGCCGCTCGCCGCCGACGACCGGGTCGGCGCCGGGCGGTCGTCGCTTCTGCTCGTAGGGGAGGC
>DASVDK010000303.1:0-14115 GCA_036381125.1 Thermodesulfobacteriota bacterium
AGCCGCTTCGCGGGGCAGGCCGCCTATCTGGCCGCGGTGGTCCTCGACGATCAGGGCGAGGCCGAGGAGGCGCGGGCGCGGTTCCGCTCGCTCGCCGACCGGGCGGGGCGGGCGCCGCTGGCGGCCGACGCGCTCTGGAACGTCGCCTGGGGGGCCTATCGAGCCGGCGACCTCGCGGCTGCCGGCGAGATCCTCGGCGAGATCGTGCAGCGCTTCGCCGGCAGCGACGCCGCCGACCGGGCGCTCTACTGGCTTGCCCGCACCGAGCTCAAGCTCGGCGAGATCGCCCTCGCCGTGCCGCGCCTGCAGGACCTCGTGGCGCGCCGGCCGCTCAGCTACTACGGCATCCAGGCCTCCCGCCGGCTCGAGGAGGTCGACCGCGAGGCGGCGGCCGGGAACCCGACGCGCGCGAACCGCCCGGCGCCGCCGCCCGAACCGGAGTGCTGCGGCGTGCTCGCGGCGCGTCCGGTCGCATCGCCGGTCCTCGAGCGGGCGACCGTGCTCGTGCAGCTCGGGCTCCTCGCCGAGGCGCGCACGGAGCTTGCCGCCGTCCACCGGCGCGGCGGCGACGTGCCGCCGCTCGAGGTCGCGCGCCTCCTCCATGCCGCCGGCGACTACAGCCGGCCGCTGGCCATCGCGAGGGGGCTTGCCGGCGTGCCGCTCGAGCGGCTCGGCCTCGATCCCGACGGGCGGCTCTTCGCGCTCGCCTTCCCGCGAGGCTACCGGGACGCGGTGGAGGCGGAAGCGCGCGCGGCCGGCGTGCCGGTTCACCTCGCGTACGCGATCATCCGGGCCGAGAGCCACTTCGACCCGGAGGCCGTGTCGCCGGTGGGGGCTCGCGGCCTCATGCAGCTCATGCCGGCCACCGCGGAGAGCCTCGCGGCGACGGTGGGCCTCGCGCCCTTCGACCCGCAAGCGCTCTTCTCGCCCGCCGCGAACCTCCGCGTCGGCATCACCCTGCTCGGCCGGCTCCTCGCGCGCTACCCCGGGCGGCCGTACCTCGCGATGGCGGCCTACAACGCCGGCCCCGAGGCCGTGAGCCGGTGGCTCGCCGCCTTCGGCAACCTCCCCGAGGACGAGTTCGTCGAGTCGATCCCCTACACGGAGACGCGCGGGTACGTCATGAAGGTCACGGCCTTCTGGAAGACGTACGACGCGCTGTACTGATGGCGGACCCCTTGACGGCACTCCGTCGCACCGGTACCGTCCCGCCCATGACCCGGGCCGAGCCGACCGAGCGGGTCGTCACGATCGCCGCCGCGCGGGCGTCCCGACTCCGCGGCGGCAAGGAGGCGGTCCGCTGAAGCACGACACCCCCCTCGTCCTGGCGCGCGGGCTCACCAAGCGGTACGGCCCGGTCGTGGCCGTGGACGCGATCGACTTCGACATCGTCGAGGGCGAGTGCGTCGGCTTCCTCGGCCCCAACGGCGCGGGCAAGACCTCGACGATGGGCATGCTCTACGGCCGCGTGTCGATCACGGGCGGGACGCTCACGGTCGCCGGCCTCGACGTGGCCGCCCACGGGCCCGAGGTCAGGCGCCTCACCGGCGTCGTCGCGCAGGACGACACGACCGACCACGACCTCGACGTGGAGGGCAACCTCCTCTCGTACGCCCGATACTTCGGGATCACCGGGCGGGCGGCCCGCGAGCGCGCCGACGAGCTGCTCGACTTCTTCCAGCTCGCCGAGCGCCGCCACGCCAGGATCGACGACCTCTCGGGCGGCCTCAAGCGCCGCGTCATGATCGCCCGCGGCCTCGTGAACGCCCCGCGCCTGCTCATCCTCGACGAGCCGACGACCGGTCTCGACCCGCAGGCGCGCCAGGCGGTCTGGCAGCGGCTGCGCGCCCTGCGGCGCGGCGGCGTCACCATGGTGCTGACGACGCACTACATGGAGGAGGCCGCCCAGCTCTGCGACCGCATCATCCTGATGGGCAAGGGGAGGATCCTCCTCGAGGGGACGCCCGCGGAACTCGTGCGCGAGCGGGCCGGGGAGCAGGTGGTCGAGATCCACGAGCCCGAGGCCGGGCGGCGGGCGGCGCTCGCCGCGCGCATCGACGGGCTTGCCGAGGTGGAGCAGTCGGCCGACGCCCTCTACCTTTACGGGGCCGACGGTCGGGCGCTCCTCGACCGGGTGCTCCGGCTCGCGCCGGGGGCGCAGGCGCGGCTGCGGCCCGCCAACCTCGAGGACGTCTACCTCCGGCTCACCGGACGGGAACTCGCCGCGTGAGCGTCGCGAGCGCGTCGACAGCCGTGGACGCCCGCCGCTCGCCGCTCGCGCTGCTGGCCTGGCCGCGCCCCTCGCGGCTCGTCCTCGCGATCCTGCGGCGCCACGTCGACGTCTTCCGGCGCACCTACGCCACCAACCTCCTGCCGCACTTCGTCGACCCGCTCCTGTGGCTCGCGGCCTTCGGCCTCGGCCTCGGCGGCTACATGCCGGCCATCCGCGGCGTCGACTACCTCCAGTGGTTCGCGCCGGCGATGCTCGTCTCGTCGGCGATGTGGTCGGCCGCCTACGAGTGCACGTACGGGACGTACATCCGGCTCAAGTACCCGCCGCTCTTCGAGTCGATGCTGGCGGCCCCGACGACGCTCGCCGACGTCGCCTACTCGGAGGTCCTCTGGGCGGGGGGCAAGAGCGCGGCCTACAGCGCGATCATCCTGACCGTACTCGCCGTGGTCGGGCTCATCCCCGCCTGGACCGGGCTCCTCATCCCGGTCGCCATCCTGGCGGAGGGGATCATCATCGCGTCGATCTCGCTCGTCTTCGCGGCGACGGTCCGCACCATCGACGCCTTCGCCTTCTACTACACCCTCGGGGTGACGCCGATGTTCGTGCTCTCGGGGATCTTCTTCCCGCTCGACCAGTTGCCGGTCGCGCTCCAGTGGCTGGCCTGGCTGAACCCGCTGGCGCACACGGCGGTCGTGGCGCGGGGCCTCGCGCTCGACTCGGACGCATTCGCACTCGGGGCCGAGGTGCTGCGGAGCCTCCTCTGGCTGGCCGTGGCAATGGCGGTGACGCTGCCGATCGGCGTGAACCTCATGCGGCGGCGCCTTGCGCGATGAGCCGGGTCACGGTTCGCGGCACCGTTGTGCAGGGGGGGGTATGGACGGTAGAATGCGCGTGATGTCGTTGCGGGGTCGTCCCCACCTTGCCGCCCTCGGGGCGGCGCTCGTCCTGGCCGGATGCGCCACCCTCGAGACGCGCGATCCCGCCTTCCCGCCCGCGGGGCCGCCCGAGGCGCCGTCGGCGCCGATGAGCCGCCCGGAACCGGCCGCCTACGTGCCGCAAGGTCCGCTGGTCCTGCCGGCCACCGAGGGGCAGCCGCCGCATCGGGCCGCCTCGCTGCGCATCGTCGAGCGGGCGGCGCACGACCTCGCCGCCGGGCGAGACGACGCCGCGGCGCGCCAGCTCGATCGGGCCATTCGCCTCGATCCGAGCAACCCCTACGCCTTCTACCTCATCGCGCTCCATCGGCATCGCCAGGGCGTGTTCGACCAGTCGCTCGCGTTCGCCCGCAAGGCGGAGATCCTCCTGCGCGACGACCCGTCCTGGCTCGCCGAGACCTACCTGCTCATGGCGCTCAACCAGGAGGCGCTCGGCCGTCCGCGCGAGGCCCTCCGGCTCTACGAAGCGGCGCTCGCCATCGAGCCCGACCGGGGGCTCGCCCGCGGCCGGGTGGCGGAACTCAGGCGCGCGTTGCCGTGAACGGTACGCACGTGGCGTCGCACCGGGACGATGTCACGACCAGCGGTGCTCCCGGGGCAGGGGCGCTCGCCCCAGACGAGGATCGACAGCCCTTGAAGAAGTCATTCGTCCTCGACACCAACGTCCTCCTGTACGACCCGCAGGCGATCTTCCGGTTCGAGGACAACGACGTCATCATCCCCATCACCGTCATCGAGGAGATCGACCGGTTCAAGAAGGACGGCAACGAGACCGGCCGCAACGCGCGTCAGGTGTCGCGCTACCTCGACCGGCTGCGCACCGAGGGCCACCTCTCCGAGGGCGTCCGGCTGCCGCAGGGCGGGATGCTGCGGGTCGAGATGGGCCAGGAGGAGCGCGACGGCCTGCCGCCCGACGACCCGGCCAAGCACGACAACCGCATCCTCGCGATCGCCCTCGACGTGATGCGGCGCAACGGGCAGCCGGTCGTGTTCGTTACGAAGGACACGAACCTGCGCATCAAGGCCGACGCGGTCAGCCTGAAGGCCGAGGACTACGAGAGCGACAAGGTCTCCATCGACGAGGTCTACAGCGGCGTCCGCGAGGTGACCGTTCCGGGCGACGTCGTGGACGCGTTCTACGCCCAGGGCGAGGCGCGGATGCCGGACCTCGACCTCTACCCGAACCAGTTCGTCATCATGCGCGACGGCGCCGCGCCGAACCACACCGCCATCGGCAAGTACGTCCACAGGGACGGCCGCATCGTCCCCATCGGCAAGCGCAAGGAGGCGGTCTGGGGGATCCTCCCGCGCAACCGCGAGCAGCTCTTCGCGCTCGATCTCCTGCTGAACGACGAGGTCCAGCTCGTCACCCTCCTCGGCAAGGCCGGCACCGGCAAGACGCTCCTCGCCCTGGCCGCCGGGCTCCACAAGACCGCGGAGGAGGGCAAGTACCAGCGGATGCTCGTCTCCCGGCCGATCTTCCCGCTCGGCCGCGACATCGGCTTCCTGCCGGGCGACGTGAACGAGAAGCTCAAGCCCTGGATGCAGCCGATCTTCGACAACGTGGAGCTCCTCATGGGCGGCATCGAGGGGCGGGGCAAGAAGATGCACCGCGGCTACCAGGAGCTGATCGACATGGGCATGCTCGAGATCGAGCCGCTCACCTACATCCGCGGCCGGAGCATCCCCAATCAGTTCCTGCTCGTCGACGAGGCCCAGAACCTGACGCCGCACGAGATCAAGACCATCGTCTCGCGCGCCGGCGAGGACACCAAGCTCGTCCTCACGGGTGATCCCTACCAGATCGACAACCCGTACGTCGACTCGGACTCGAACGGGCTCACCTACCTGGTCGAGAAGTTCAAGGGTGAGCCGATCGCCGGCCACGTCACGCTGGTCAAGGGCGAGCGCAGCCGGCTCGCCGAGCTGGCCGCCAACCTCCTGTGACCGGCGAGCCGCGTCGTCGTGACCGACGGCGTCTCGTCCAGGTCTTGCGTTGAACGAAAGAGCATCTACGAAGTCTTGTGGCCGTGGTATAGTCTGGGCCTTGCTGCGGTCTGCCGCTCCGTGTGCCCATTGGCGGCGGATGGGATCCCTCCCGAACCCGGAATGTGCCATGACCGTTCGAGTTCAGGAATCGGAGCGTAAGGGGCGGTCGGTCGCCAGAGAAGTCAACGGGGTGAGGTACTCGCTCCACCTGGTCGACTGCTTCGCGTGGATGCAGGAGGCTCGTGCCTGCTCCGTTCACGCCATCGTGACCGATCCGCCGTACGGGCTACGCGAGTACACGGAGGAGGAGAAGGCCAAGCTGAGGCGCCGGAGGGGCGGGATCTGGCGCATCCCGCCGACCTTCGACGGATGCCGGCGCTCTCCGCTGCCGCGCTTCACGGTGCTGACCGAAGCCGATCGGGCGGCGTTGCGGGCGTTCTTCTCCCGCTTCGCGACGCTCGCGTTTCGAGTCCTGGTGCCGGGCGGGCACGTGATCGTCGCGACGAACCCGCTCCTGTCGCACCTGGTGTACCTGCCGCTCATGGAAGCGGGCTTCGAGAAGCGAGGGGAGATCATCAGGCTCGTGCGAACGCTTCGGGGCGGCGATCGACCGAAGAACGCGCACGACGAGTTCGCCGAAGTCACCGTCATGCCGCGCTCGTCCTGGGAGCCGTGGGGGCTCTTCCGGAAGCCGTGCGAGGGGCGTGTCCAGGACAATCTTCGGAAGTGGAGGACCGGCGGGCTGCGGCGCCCGTCGTCGCTGGTGCCGTTTTCGGACGTCATCGTGTCGGCCCCGACGCGCCCCGAGGAACGTGCGATCGCGCCTCACCCCTCGCTCAAGCCCCAGGCGTTCATGCGGCAGATCGTGCGCGCGTCTCTGCCCATGGGCGAGGGCGTGGTGCTGGATCCGTTCATGGGCGCCGGATCGACCATTGCCGCGGCGATCGCCGTCGGCTACGAGAGCATCGGGTTGGAAGTGGACGACGTCTTCTTCGAGGTTGCTGAACGTGCCGTCCCGCGGCTGTCCACCTTCGGCAGGGTCGTTCAGCAGTCCTTCGTTTGAGGAACCAGCGGACGGACGGGTTCGATCCTTCCGTCCCTCTCCCGCCGCAGCTGAAGCTCTCGCACATCCGAGAGGCCATCGCCTATATCGAGGAGCGCGCCGACGACTTCGTCGACGTGTACTACGAGCAATCCAATGTCTTCAGCGCACTCATCGGGATACTCGGCACCTCTGCCCTGAATGCGCTGAGCCCGTACAAGAAGCACAAGCACCCTGACGTCGCCCAGCAGCGCTTTCCCGACCTCTCACTCGACGGTAAGCTGAACCCCCCTCCCAAGCAGTGCCTGGAGTCCAAGGCGAGCAGCCGGCCGTGGGAGATCCAATCCCACTATAACCACGCGGGTTGGTACATTATCTGGCGATACGCCGTGGATCCCACGCGACGGATGAAGCCGCCCCGACGGGTCCTGATCTGGCGCGTAGACGTCGTGTACCTCGGCACGGAGGACTGGAAGTACGAGAAGAGCAAGGCCGAGCAAGGCAAGGGCGGCAGGACGCACACCTTCGGCGTGCCGAGGCCGAAGGAGCGGCTCGAGAACGCGATCGTCTATCAAGCACCGGGAATCGGTCTGTCCCGGGGAAGGCCTACGTTGGGTGCGGAACAGCTCCCGGCGCGACTCGTGCGGCAGGGCTCGTGACGGCGTGATCGGGTGCCTCCCATGATCGTCCTCGGCGTCGAGACATCGTGCGACGAGACCGCGGCGGCGGTCGTCGAGGGGGGGCGCGTCCGGTCGTCCGTCGTCGCCTCGCAGGTGGAGCTGCACGGGCCGTGGGGCGGGGTGGTGCCGGAGCTGGCCTCGCGGCGGCATCTCGAAGCGGTCCTCCCGGTCATGCGGGCGGCGGTCGAGCGGGCCGGGCTTTCCGGCTTCGAGGCGATCGAGGGGGTCGCGGTCACCCAGGGCCCGGGGCTCGTGGGGGCGCTCCTCGTCGGCCTTGCCGCGGCCAAGGGGTTCGCGTACGCCCGACGGCTCCCCTTCGTCGGCGTCCACCATCACGAGGCGCACCTGCACGCGATCCGCCTCGAGTACCCCGACCTCGGCTACCCGTTCGTGGGGCTCCTCGTCTCGGGGGGCCACACGAGCCTGCACCTCGCCGAAGGGCTCGGCCGCTACCGGCTCCTCGGCCGCACGGTGGACGACGCGGCGGGCGAGGCGTTCGACAAGGGGGCCAAGCTCCTCGGCCTCGGCTATCCGGGCGGGGCCGTGATCGATCGCCTGGCGAGGGGCGGCGACCCGGCGCGGGTGCGCTTCCCGCGCGCGCGCCTGGGGCCCCCCACGGGCCCGGAGCCGCTCGACTTCTCCTTCTCGGGGCTCAAGACGGCGCTTCGCCAGCGGGTGGAGCGGGGGGAGGTCCCGGCCCGCGAGACGCCGGCCTTCGCCGACCTCGTGGCCGGCTTCCAGGAGGCGATCGTCGAGCCGCTCGTCGACAAGGCGATGCAGGCGACGCGCGACACCGGCGTGCGCCGGCTCGTCGCCGCGGGCGGCGTGGCGGCCAACAGCCGGCTCAGGGGACGCCTCTCCGAGGCGTGCGCGCGGGAGGGGGTCGCCCTCTTCATCCCGTCGCTCCACCTCTGCACCGACAACGCGGCCATGGTCGCGGGGCTCGGCGAGGCCTACTTCGCCGCGGGCCGCCGCAGCGGCTGGGACGCCGACGCCCGGCCCGACTGGCGCCTGTAGCGCCGGCTCGGGCGGTAGAATCCCTCCGTGCTCATCGAGACTTCCGGGCTCGGGCGACGCTACGGCCGGGCCGTGGCGGTGGCCGGCGTGGACCTCGCGCTGCCGGCCGGCGAGGTGCTGGCGCTCCTCGGCCCCAACGGCGCCGGCAAGACGACCCTCCTCAAGCTGCTTGCCGGCCTCGTCGCGCCGACCTCGGGCAGTGGACGGGTGGCCGGCTGCGATCTCCAGGGCGACCGCGAGGGGGTCCGGGCCGCAGTCGGCGTCCTCGCCCACGGCTCCCACCTCTACGACGAGCTGACGGCGCTCGAGAACCTGCGCTTCGCGGCGGCGATGCGCGGCATCGACCGGGACCGGGCGGCGCTGCTCGCCGCGCTCGAGGGGGTCGGCCTGCGCCGGGCGGCCGATCAGCGGGTGCGGCAGTTCTCGAGCGGCATGAAGCGGCGGCTGGGGCTCGCGCGCCTGCGCATGATCGAGCCGCAGGTCCTGCTCGTGGACGAGCCGTACGCCGGGCTCGACCAGTCGGGCGCGGCGCTGTTCGAGACGGTCGTGGCCGAGGCGCTGGCGCGCGGCGCGGCGGTGGTCATGGCGACCCACCAGCTCGGCAAGGCGCACGCCCTGGCGCACCGGGTCGCCATCCTCGCGGGCAACCGGCTCGCGTACGCCGGGCGGACGGCGGAGACGGACCTCGAGGGGCTGCGGCAGATCTACGCCCGCTGCACGGAGGAGATGCCGGAGCGGGCGGCGGTGGCGGTCCCGGTCGGGGCGGTGCCCGGCGTCGAGCCGGCGCTGCCGCCTCGGCCGGAGGCCCTGCCGACCCGGGTGGACCCCGCGCCGTCGTCGGCGGCACGGCGGTCGACGGGCGCGCCGCACGGTTCGGCGGCCGCGAAGCCGCGGCCGCGCGGCGGATCGTTCCTCGCCCGGACGCGGGCCATTCTCTGGAAGGACGTCCTCGTCGAGCGGCGGACCAAGGAGTCGACCGTCGCGATGGTCTTCTTCGCGACGCTCGTCCTCTTCATCTTCGCGTTCGCCCTGGGGGCCGACCGGACGCGGCTCAGGGACGCCTCGCCGGGGCTCCTCTGGGTGGCGTTCGTCTTCACCGGCGTGCTCGGGCTCGCCCGCGGCTTCCAGGTGGAGCGGGAAAACGACGCCCTCGACGGCCTTCTCCTCCATCCGGGCGACAAGAGCCCCATCTACCTCGCCAAGCTGGCGGGCAACCTCCTCTTCGTCGGCGCGGTGGAGCTGCTCGTGATCCCGCTCATGGCGGTCTTCTACAACCTGGACCTCTGGCCGGTCGCGCCCGGCATCCTCGGCGTGGCGCTCCTCGGCACGCTCGGCTTCGCCGCGCTGGGGACGCTCTACTCGGCCCTGACGGCCAACTTCAGGTTCCGCGAGGTGCTCCTGCCGCTCCTCCTCCTGCCCGCCACCGTCCCGGTGCTCCTCGGGGGGGTGGAGGCCACGGGGGCGCTCATCCGGGACGGCGCCCTGGGAGACGCGAAGCGCTGGATCGGCGTCCTGGCGGCCTTCGATACGGTATACGTGACCGCCTGTTTGCTACTCTTCGAGCACGTCATCGAGGACTAGGAGGATCCGTGGCCCCCCGCTCCCCGTACGCCCCGGTGCTGGGTGTCGTGGCGCTCGCGGCCTGGGCGGCCGGCACCGTCGCCGCGCTCTGGCTCGCGCCTGCCGACTCGTTCATGGGGCAGGTGCAGCGCATCATGTACGTACACGTCCCGATGGTCTGGGCGGCGTTCCTCGCGGGCGCGCTCTGCTGCCTCGCGTCGGTGATCTACCTCTTCGTGGACCGCCAGAAGAAGTGGGACCGCATCGCCCACGCGTCGGCCGAGCTGGGCGTCATGTTCGTGGCGCTCGGCATCGCCTGCGGCGCGATCTGGGGCCGACCCACGTGGGGCGTCTGGTGGACCTGGGACGCGCGGCTCACCACCACGGCCATCCTCCTCCTCATCTAC
This sequence comes from Thermodesulfobacteriota bacterium, assembly GCA_036381125.1. GTDB lineage: Bacteria > DASVDK01 > DASVDK01 > DASVDK01 > DASVDK01 > DASVDK01. The sequence goes on from DASVDK010000303.1 coordinate 9,864, forward strand.
GTCGGCTATCTGATGGTCCGCTCGGTCGGGGGCGACTCGGAACGGGTCGCGCGCGCGGCGGCCGTGATCGGCATCGTCGGCTTCCTCGACATCCCGATCATCCACATGTCCGTCTACTGGTGGCGGACGCTCCACCAGCCGCCGTCGCTCCTGCGGCCCGGCGCGCCGACCATGGCGCCCGAGATGGCCCTCACGCTCCTGGCCAACGCCCTGGCGTACACGCTCGTCCTCTTCTACCTGCTCACGTTGCGCACGCGCGAGATGGCGTACCGCAGCCGGCCGGTGGAGCCGGACGAGGCGACGACCTCGGCGTCGGTCGGCGCCGGCGTCCGGGCGTCCTGAGGGAGGCGAGCCATGTCGGACGGCAACCTCGGCTACATCGTCGCGGCGTACGGGTTGGTCTGGGTCACGCTCGGCATCTACATGGTGCGGCTCTGGCAGCGCCTGGGGGCCGCGGCGCGGGAGGACGAGCCGGCGTCGCGCGGCCGGACGGCCCGGGAGGGCCGCCATGCGCGGTAGGCGCGTCAAGCTCCTCGTCGGCGGCGTCGTCATCCTCGCGGCGCTCGGCTACCTGGTCTACGGCGGCATGCAGAGCGCGGTGGTCTACTTCGTCACCCCGACCGAGTTGCGGGCGCAGGGGGCCGACGCGGTGGGCAAGGCGCTGCGGCTCGGCGGGATGGTGGAGGCCGGCTCGCTCACCTGGGACGCCCGCACGCTCGCGCTGAGCTTCCGGCTGACCGACGGGACGACGACGGTGCCGGTCGTCCACACCGGCACGCCGCCCGATCTCTTCGCGGAGGGGCAGGGGGCGGTGGTCGAGGGGAGGGTGACCGAGGACGGCACCTTCCAGGCGCAGACCATCATGGCGAAGCACTCCGAGGAGTACATGCCTCCTCGGTCGGGCGAGATGCCGGCGTTCCAGAAGGGACGGTACCGGCCGGAGCCCGGTACGGCGCAGGCGGCCCCGCCGGCGCCGTCCGACGCATCCGGGGTGGCCTACTAGGATGATCTCGACCCTTGGGACCGTCACGCTCACGACGGCGCTCGTCATCGCGCTCTACGCCGCCGCGGCCTCGGTCCTCGGGGCGCGCACCGGCCGGCCGGCGCTCGTCGCGAGCGCCGAGAACGGCGTCCTCACGGTCTTCGCCCTCGTGGCGCTGGCCGTGGCGCTCATGGAGTGGGCGCTCGTCGGCGGCGACTACTCCATCGCGTTCGTCGCCAACAACTCGAGCCGGGCGACGCCGCTGATCTACAAGATCACGGGCCTCTGGGGGGCGCTCGAGGGCTCGATCCTCCTCTGGCTCTTCATGCTGGGCCTCTTCTCGGTAGGGGTCGTGCTGACCTACCGCCGCGACCCGCGGCCCACGACGCGCGCGCTCCTGCCGTACGCGACCGCCGTCCTCATGGCGGTCGTGAGCTTCTTCCTCCTGGTCACCGTCGTGCCGGCGAACCCGTTCGCGCCGGTGCCGGGCGGCGTCGTGCCGCCCGACGGCCGCGGCCTCAACCCGCTCCTCCAGAACCCGGGCATGGCGGGGCACCCGCCCATGCTCTACCTCGGCTTCACCGGCTTCACCGTCCCCTTCGCCTTCGCGATGGCGGCCCTCGTCACCGGCCGTCTCGATCGCGACTGGATCGTCGCCACGCGGAAGTGGACCGTGGCTGCCTGGTGGTGCCTCTCGGCCGGCATCCTGCTCGGCGGCTGGTGGGCCTACCACGTGCTCGGGTGGGGCGGAATCTGGGCCTGGGATCCGGTGGAGAACGCGTCCTTCCTGCCCTGGCTCACCGGCACCGCCTTCCTCCACTCGGTGATGATCCAGGAGCGGCGGGGCATGCTCAAGGTCTGGAACATCGTCCTGATCATCCTGACCTTCACCCTCACGCTCTTCGGGACCTTCCTGACCCGCAGCGGCATCCTCGCCTCGGTGCACGCGTTCACGACGTCGGACATCGGGTACTACTTCCTCGCCGCCGTGGCGGTGACGCTCGTCGGCGCGCTCTGGCTGCTCGCCGCGCGGGGCGAGCGGCTCCGGAGCGAGGCCACGCTCGACTCGATGGTGTCGCGCGAGAGCGTGTTCCTCATGAACAACGTGTTCCTGGTCGGCTCCTGCTTCAGCGTGTTCCTCGGGACGGTCTTTCCGCTGATCGCCGAGGCGCTGCGCGGGGTGAAGATCAGCGTCGGCGCCCCCTTCTTCAACAGCGTGAACGTCCCCATCGGCGTCGGCCTCGTCGTGCTCATGGGCGTCGGGCCGCTGATCGCCTGGCGCCGCGCCTCCCTGGAGCAACTCAGGCGGCACTTCCTCTGGCCGGCCGTGACCGGCGTCGTGACGGCGGCCGTCCTCTTCGCGCTCGGGGTGCGCGGCGGGTGGGCGCTCGCCTCCTTCGCCTCGGCGGTCTTCGTGGCCGTCGTCGTGGGGGCCGAGTTCGTGCGGGTCGCCCGTGCCCGCGCCGTCTCGGCGGGCGAGCCGTTCGTGAAGGCCCTGGCCGAGGTCGCGCGGCGCAACCGCCGCCGGTACGGCGGCCTCGTCGTCCACCTCGGCATCGTCTGCATCGTGATCGGCATCACCGCCTCGTTCGGCTTCCAGAAGTCGCGGGAGGTCGCGCTGGCGCGGGGCGAGGCCGTGGACTTCGAGGGCTACCGGATCGAGTACACCGGCCTGGTGCACGAGCAGGAGCCCCATCGGCTGGTGATCGGGGCCCGCCTCGACGTGTCGCGCGACGGCCGGTCGCTCGGGACGTACGTGCCGGCCAAGAACTTCTACGAGGGCCGCCAGGAGCCGACCACCACCGTGGCGGTCCGCGAGCGGCCGAGCCACGACCTCTACCTCATCCTGGGGGACGTGGCGCCCGACGGCTCGCACGTGACCGTACGCGTGCTGCTGAACCCGCTCGTCATGTGGATCTGGTTCGGCGGGGTGATCCTCACGCTGGGGACCGTCCTCGCGGTGCTGCCCGACCGCAAGCCGGCCCACGCCGTGGCGCCCGCGGCGCTCGGCCGGCTCGGCGCGGTGGCCAGGGGGCGGCCCGAGTGAGCGCGCTCTCGTTCCGCCGGCTGCGCTGGCTGATCCCGCTCTCGGCGCTGCCGGTCATCGCGCTCCTGGCGTACGGGTTCCGCGTCGACCCGCGGGCCATCCCGTCGCCGCTGGTCGACCGCCCGGCGCCCGGCTTCACGCTGCCGCGCCTCGACACGGGCGAGCCGCTCTCGCTGGCCGATCTGGACGGCCGGGTCGTCGTCGTGAACTTCTGGGCGTCCTGGTGCTATCCGGCCTGCTACGAGGAGGCGCCGGTGCTCGAGGACGGCTGGCGCCGGTGGAAGGAGCGGGGCGTCGCCTTCGTCGGCATCAACATGCAGGACACCGACGAGCGGGCGCGCGAGTTCATGCACCGCTTCAGCTTCACCTTCCCGAACCTCGCCGACCGCGACGGCCGGACGGTCATCGACTACGGCGTCTACGGCGTGCCCGAGACGTTCTTCATCGACCGCGAGGGACGGGTCGCCAGGAAGATCGTCGGCGGCGTGACCGCCGAGGCGCTCGAGGAGACGCTCCGTGCGCTCACTCGCGGCTAGCCTCCTTGCGGTGATGGTCCTCGCGGCGCCGGCGCCGGCCCTGGCGTTCGCGGCCGAGCCCGCGCCGGCCCGGCCGGGGAGCGCGGCCTCGCCCGCCCCGACCGAGGCGGAGGCGCGGCGCGTCCGGGAAATCTCGGCGCAACTCCGCTGCGTGGTCTGCCAGGCGCTGTCGGTGGCCGATTCGCCCTCCACCACGGCGCAGCAGATGCGCGCCCTGGTCCTCGAGCAGGTGCGCGCCGGCAAGAGCGACGAGGAGATCCTGGCCTACTTCGTGAGCCGGTACGGGGACTGGGTCCTCCTCGCGCCGCCGCCGCGCGGCTTCAACCTGCTCGCCTGGGGGCTGCCGTTCGTCGGGATCGGGATCGGCGTCGTCGCCGTCGTCCTGGCCGCCCGTCGATGGGTGCGCAACGGGAGGGCGGCGCGGGCATCCTCGGCCGCGTCGGGTGCCCCTTCGGCCGAGGCGGACGGCACGGCGCCGTTGCCGGCACGCGAGGAGCCGGGCGCACGGCCTCGTTCGGCCGCTCGCGACCGACTCGCCGAGGAACTGGCGCGCCTCAGACCGTGAACCGGCCATGACCCTGCTCCTTGCCGCGCTCGTCGTCGCGGCGGCCCTCGCGGCCGTCCTCGTCCCCCTCGTCCGGACCCGGCCGGCGCCGGCGACGCCGGCGGCCGCCGAGCCGCGCGAGG
>DASVDK010000304.1:0-8129 GCA_036381125.1 Thermodesulfobacteriota bacterium
CCGGAGGCCGCGCCGAGGAAGAGCCCGAGGGCGTTCTGCGCCTCGGGGGCCATCTTCGTGAACTCCACCCCCATCCCGACCGGGAGGTCGCGCTTGATCTTCGCGTCCGGGCGGTTCAGCCACGCCACCTTCCCGCGCACGAGCATCGGCACGGGCGGACTGCCGGGCAGCGCGAACTCGAGGAGCATCTCGGTGCCCGGTTGGAAGAGGCGCGGCATCTCGATGAAGATGCCGCCGAGCGACACGTTCACCGACGTGGCGGCCCAGCGGGTGCCGCCGCTCTCGAGGCTCACCGGGACCCGCACGTCGACCCGCACGTTCCTGATGCCGCCGTGCAGGTGCCGCGACACCGCGAGGAGCAGCTCGGTCTGGCGGATCGGCTTCACCAGGAACTCGTCGCACCCGGCCTCGACGCAGCGCTCGGCCTCGTCCTTGCGCCCCCCGGCGCTCATCATGATGACGGGCAGCGTCCCGGTCTCCGGGTCGGCCTTCAGGGCGCGGCAGGCCTCGTCCCCGTCCCCCTCGGCCATGTACAGGTCCATGATGACGAGCGCGGGGCGGGTGCGCCGCACGGCATCCAGCGCGGCCGCTCCCGATGCGGCGAGGCGCACGTCGTAGCCGCTCCTGGCGAGCATCGCCCGCAGGATCTCGGCATAGGCCTGGTTGTCGTCGACGACGAGGATCTGCATGGGCCGGCCTTGTATGCCGGCAGGCCATGCCTGTCAAGGCCCTTCGGGTCCCCCGGACCACGATGGGGTCCGTGGGCCCGACCCGCCTCAGGGACGCCGCGCGCGAAGGACGGCCCGCCCTCCCGCCCCGTCCGCCTCGAGCACCGGCACGACCGCGTGCCGGTTCAGGACGGCGGCAACGGGCAGGTCGTCGCCGAGGCCGAGGTCCACCAGGCGACGGCCGTGCGTGCTCGCCGCGAAGAGGCGGACCAGGCTCTCGCGATGGGCCCGGAAGAGGGTCTCGGCCGCCGACGCGGCGTCGCTGCGGTCGGCCGCCGGGCCGAGGCGATAGGCGAGGCCGCCCACCAGACCGCCGGCGCAGACCGCGTCCTCCAGCGAGAAGCGCCCCTCCGACCCGGCGCAGAGGACCGTCACGTCCCGCCCCGCCCGGGCGGCCGCGTCGACGACCGCCTTGAGGTTCGTGAAGGCGCCCACGAGGACCTCGGCGGCGCCGCACGCCGCCGCCGCCACGATGGCGCGCGTGCCGTTGGTCGTGCAGAGAACGACCCGTCGCCCGCGGACCGTTTCGGGCGTGTACTCCCGCGGCGAGTTGCCGAGGTCGAAGCCCTCGCATCGCAGCCCCCCGCGCTCGCCGCCCACGATCGCCAGGTCCCCGGTCGCTCCGCCGCTCCCGGCGAGGCCCAGCGCCTCCGCGACGTCGGCGACCGGCAGCACCTCGCGGGCGCCGGCCCCGAGCGCCTCGACGATGGTCGTGGAGGCCCGCAGCACGTCGACCACGATGGCCGTGCGGCCGGCCAGCGCCGGCTCCGCGAACTCGGCCGGGGTGAAGAGCACGTCGATCCGCATGGGCGTCGCTCCTTCGGGCGCCGCTACGGCCGGCGGTAGCCCTTCACCACCCGAGCCAGCCGGTCCGGGTGGTTGGTGATGACCCCGTCGGCCCCGTGGCCGACGACGCGGCGCAGGTCGGCCTCCCGGTTCACGGTCCAGGGGAAGACCCGGAGCCCGGCCTCGCGCGCCGCGTGGACGGCGCGCTCGCCGCAGAAGCGCCAGTAGGGATGGAGCGAGTAGGCGCCGACGGCGGCCGCGACGTCGAGCAGCGGCGCGAGCCGATCGACCCGAAAGCCGGTCGGCCCCTCGATGCGCGCCTCGGTCAGGAGCCCCAGCGGCAGGTCGGGCGCCGCCGCGCGCAACGTTCGCAGGACCGCGGGGTCGAACGAGGAGACCAGCACCTCGCGCCGGGTGCCGGTGGCGTCGAGCGCCGCGAGCAGCGGCGCCACGACCGACGCCTCGATGCGCCCCGGCCCCGTGCCGTCGCGCGGCGCCTTGATCTCCACGTTCACCTGGACGCGGCCCCGGGTGAGCGCGAGCACCTCCTCGAGCGCCGGGACCCGCTCGCCGGCGAACCCGGGTCCCCACCAGGCGCCCGCGTCGAAGCTCTTGATCTCGGCGAGCGTCATCTCTCGCACGAACCCCCGGCCGTCGCAGGTGCGGTCGATCGACTCGTCGTGGATCACCGCCAGGCGGCCGTCGGCCGTGGGGTGGACGTCGAGCTCGATCATGTCGGCGCCGAGGGCGATGGCGGCCCGGAACGCGGCGAGCGTGTTCTCGGGTGCGTACCCGGAGGCGCCGCGGTGGGCGATGACGAGGGGACGCGTCATCCCCGGCGAGGTCCGGCCCGGTGCATCAGCGTCGTTCGACCTTGCCGAAGAGCGCCTCGACGAACTCCTGGGCGCGGAAGTCGCGCAGGTCGTCGACCTTCTCGCCGACGCCGATGTAGCGGATGGGGAGCTTGAGCTCGTTCGCGACGGCGATCACCACGCCGCCGCGGGCGGTCCCGTCCACCTTGGTCAGGACGAGCCCGCTCGCCCCGGCCTCACCCATGAAGAGGCGCGCCTGCTCGAGCGCGTTCTGCCCGTTGGTGGCGTCGAGGACGAGGAGCGTCTCGTGGGGGGCCCCCGGCAGCTCGCGCCCGAGGACCCGGCGCACCTTCTTCAGCTCCTCCATGAGGTTGACCTTGGTGTGGAGGCGGCCGGCCGTGTCGACGAGCAGGACGTCCACGCCGCGCGCCCGCGCGGCGCGCACGGCGTCGAAGGCGACGGCCGAGCTGTCGGTGCCCATCGCCTGCTTGACCACCTCGACGCCCGCGCGCCGGCCCCAGACCTCGAGCTGCTCCACCGCGGCCGCCCGGAAGGTGTCGCCGGCCGCGACCAGGACGCTGCGCCCCTCGCTCCGGTAGCGGGCCGCGAGCTTGCCGATGGTCGTGGTCTTGCCGACCCCGTTCACCCCGATCACCATGATCACGAACGGCCGCGCACGGCTCACGTCGAGCGGGCGCTCGGCCGTGGCGAGCATCTCGGCGACGCGCCGCTCGAGCGCCGCCCGGACGGCGAGCCCGTCGGCCAGCGCGTCGCGCGACAGCTCCTGCTGCAGGTGCTCGATGATGGCCATGGTCGTCGGGACGCCGAGGTCGGCCTCGACGAGGACCTCCTCGAGGTCGTCGAAGAAGATGGGATCGAGCGTCTTCTTGCCGAGGACGAGGGCGTCGACCTTCTCGACGAACGCCTCGCGCGTTCGCGTGAGCCCCTCCCGCAGGCGGGAGAACCAGCCCCCTCTCGGCTTCTCGGCTGCCGGATCGGCCATGTACGAATTGTATCAGGCCATCTCGGATGCGAGCGTCACCGGTCGGAGCCGCGCCCACAGGGGCCGTCCCCACGCCACCCCCGCTCGGGGACGGCCCTCCGCCTTCGAGCGGCCTCGCCCGGACACGGCGCGCCGGCATGAGGGAATCGACGTGCTAGGCGGCCTGCGAGGACTTGGCCGGCTCCACGCCCTCCTCGGTGAGCCTGACCGACACCACCTTCGACACGCCAGGCTCCTCCATCGTGATGCCGTAGAGGGTGTCGGCGATCTCCATCGTCCGCTTGTTGTGCGTGATCAGGAGGAACTGGCTCTTCGTCGCCATCTCCTTGACCATGTCGTTGAAGCGGCCGATGTTCGCCTCGTCGAGCGGGGCGTCGACCTCGTCGAGGAGGCAGAACGGCGACGGGCGGACGAGGAAGATCGCGAAGATCAGCGCCACCGCGGAGAGCGCCTTCTCGCCGCCCGACAGCAGGAGGACGTTCTGGAGCTTCTTGCCCGGCGGCTGCGCGACGATCTCGATGCCGGTCTCGAGGAGGTCCCCCTCGTCGGTCAGCGCCAGCTCGGCGCGGCCGCCCTGGAACAGGCGGGGGAAGAGCGCCTTGAACTGCGCGTTGATGGCCTCGAACGTCTCGGCGAACCGGGCGCGCGTCTCGCGGTTGATCCGCGAGATGGCCTGCTGCAGGTGCTCGAGCGAGCGCGAAAGGTCGGCCTGCTGCTCCGTGAGGAACTTGTGCCGCTCCTCGAGTTCCGCGTACTCCTCGAGGGCGCCGAGCGAGACCTCGCCGAGCGCGGCCATCTGGTCGCGCAGCTTCGCCAGCTCCGCGCGGGCCGCCTCGACGTCGAAGGGCAGGAGCGGCGCCGATGCATCCGCCTCGCCGGCCGGAAGCGGCTCGGTTGCCGACGCCACCAGGGCCTGCCCCTCCGCCACGAGGACCTCGAGCGTGACCCGGAAGCGCTCGTCCGCCTGCGCCGCCAGCGCCTCGCGCCGCATCGTCCGCTCCGCCTGGGCCACCTGCGCCTCGGACACCCGCCCCCGCGCGGCGTCAAGGAGCCGCCGCGCCTCGCGCACGTCGGCGTCGGCCTGCGAGAGCCGGTCCGTCGCCGCCTGTGCCGCCTCCCGCGCCGTGACGAGCGCGGCCTCGGCGGCCACACGCGCGGCGTGGAGGCCGTCCAGGCGCTCGCCGAGGGCGGCGAGCTCCCGGGTGAGCCGCGCCTCCTCCTCGCGCCCGGCCGCCAGCTCGGCGGCGAGCGTCTCGAGCCGGCGCTCCACCTCGCCGCGCCGCTCGGCCAGGCGGGTCTCCTCGCGCACCACCTGGGCGAGCCGCTCGGCTTCGGCCGCCGCGGCCACCTTCACCTCGGTGAGCGCCTGCCCCTCCCGCGCCGCCTGCGCCTCCAGGGCTGACACCCCGTCGAGGAGGCCGCGGATCCGCTCCTCCCGCGCCGCGCGGTCGGCCTCGGCCGCCGCCGCCTCCTCGCGCGCGCGGGCGATCGCCGACTCGAGCTCGCGGCGGTCGGCCTCGAGCCGGCTCGCCTCGTAGGCGAGCCCCTCGGCCTCGCGGTCGAGCCTGGCCGCCTCCTGGCCCGAGGCCTTGAGGTCCTTCTCGACGTCGACGAGCGCGAGGTCGAGCCGGTGCAGCTCCTCCCTGAGCCGCGTCGCCTCGGCCGCCGCGGCGGCGGCCTCGCGCTCGAGCGACTGCGCCTGCGCCTTCCTGGCGTCGATCTCCGCCGAGAGCGCGTCGAGGGAGGCCGCGAGCGTGGCGATCTCGCGCTTCTTCGACAGGATCCCGGCCGAGGCGCCGTGCGCCCCGGCGCCGCCCGTCACGGCGCCCCACGGATCGACCACCTCGCCGTCGAGCGTGACGAGCGTTCGCGCGAACCCGTTGCGCGCCCAGAGGGCGAGCGCCTCGTGGAGGTTCGCGACGAGCCAGACGTCCCCCAGGAGGTAGTCGGCCACCGGCCCCAGGTCCTGCCGGAAGCGGACCAGGTCGCGCAGCGGCGCGATGACCTCCGGCGGCGGCGCCTCCCGGGCCACCTCGTGCCCGTTGCGCACGTGGAGGTCGGACTTGATGGCCAGCGGGATGAAGGAGGAGCGCCCGGAGGCCTGCGTCTTGAGGTACTCGATCGCCTCGAGCCCTTCGCGGTGGCTCTCGACGACGACCGCCTGGAGCCGCTCGCCGAGCACCGCCTCGACCGCGGTCTCGTACCGCGCGTCGGTCTCGACGAGGTCGGCCACGAGCCCCAGCACCGCCTCTCGCCGGCTGAAGGCCGAGTCGGCCGCGAGCATCAGGCTGCGCACGCCGCTCTGGTACCACTCGTAGCGCGCCTCGAGCTCGCGCAGCGACGCGAGGCGCGACGACTGCGTGGCGTGCGACTCGCGCAGCGCCTTGAGCTCCCCGTCGATCACGACGACCGCCTCGCGCAGCCGCGCCTCCTCCGCGCGCTGCGCCGCGAGCCGGGTCTCGGTCTCGGCCCGCTGGGCCCGCCGCGCCTCGAGGTCCTGGCGGAGGCTCTCGCCGGCCGCCGCGGCGGACGCCCGGTCGGCGGCGAGTCGCGCCGTCGCCTCGGCGAGCCGGCTCGCCCGCTGGTCGAGCTCTCCGGTCCGCCGCGCGCCCTCGGCGAGGGCGTTGTGGGCCCTCGCGAGGCGTGCCGCCTGCTCGACCTCGGCGGTCCGCTCGCGGTCGAGCTCCTGCTGCCGCTCCCGCAGCGCCGCCTGGACCTCGCGGACCCGAGCCTCGCGCCGGTCCGCCTCGGCACGCGCCTCGGCCGCCCGCTCCTCGAGCGCCGCGCGCTGGCCGGTGAGGGCGGCCGCCTCGCGCTCGAGCTCGTCCGCCTCGGCGGCGAGGCCGGCGCGGTCGGCCTCGCGCCGCGCCTGGTCGCGCGCCACCTGCTCGAGGTCTCGCTGCACGAGCTGGCGCGCGCTCTCGGCCTGCTGGAGCGCCTCGGCCTGCCGGTAGCCCTCCGCCTCGGCCGCCCGCAGCCGCTCCTCGAGCTGCAGGGCCTCGACCCGCATCGCCTCGGCCGCGGCGTCGGCGCGCGACACGGCCGCCTCGGCCGCCGCCGCCTCGTCGCGCAGGCGGTCGAGCGCCGACTGCCCGGCCGTCCACTCCGCCTCGAGCCTCGCCGCGTCGAAGGCGAGCACTTTGCGCTCGAGCGCGATCGCCTGGTCGCGGTAGCCCCGGTAGCGCTCGGCCTTCTTCGCCTGGCGGGCGAGGGAGTTCAGCTGGCGCTTGACCTCGGCGAGGATGTCGGTCACGCGCGTGAGGTTCGCGCGCGTCGCCTCCATCTTGTGCTCGGCCTCGATCCGCCTGGCCTTGAACCGGGTGATGCCGGCCGCCTCCTCGACGAGGACGCGGCGCTCGATCGGCTTCGCGGCAAGGATCTGGCCGATCTTGCCCTGCTCGATGATGGCGTAGGCCTTGGAGCCGACGCCGGTGCCCATGAACAGCTCGTTGATGTCCTTCAGGCGGCAGGGGGTGTCGTTGAGGAGGTATTCGCTCGTGCCGTCGCGGAAGAGGCGGCGGGTCACCTGGATCTCCGCCCGCCCTTCCTGTCCCGGCACCGACGACTGGGGGATCCCCGGCGGCAGGACGACCCCCTCGGCCGTGAAGGTGACCGAGACCTCGGCCATGCCGAGCGGCTTTCGGGTCTCCGACCCGTTGAAGATCACGTCCTCCATGCCGCGGCCGCGCAGGCGCTGGGCCGACTGCTCGCCCATGGCCCAGCGGATGGCATCGACGACGTTGCTCTTGCCGCAGCCGTTGGGGCCGACGATGGCGCTGATCCCGGGGGGAAAGGCCAGAGACGTCTTCTCGCAGAAGGACTTGAAGCCGACGACGTCGATCCGCTTGATGCGCATTGCGGCCGTTTGTAGCACGCCCCGACGGCCGGGGTAAAGGCCAAAGATTGTGTTGGTGGGTAGCGCCAGCCCCTACCCGTAGTACGACTGAGCGCCTGGTTGCTGCACAGACGAGCCGCAGCCCGGCCGCCGGCGAGCCGTCAGGCCTCGGTGCGGTAGCGGGCCGCGATGAAGAGCAGGCGGGTGTCGCCCACCCGGATCTCGTCGAGGTTCTTGAGGCGCTCGCGGGCCCCCTTGCCGAGCCGCCGGTCGTTGAGCACCGTCCCGTTGAGGCTCTCGAGGTCGACGAGCGTGTAGACGCCCCCCTCGACCCGGACGGCGACGTGCCGCTTGCTCACGGAGGGGTCGGTCAGCGAGAAGTCGGCCTCGGTCCCACGGCCGACGATCGTCTCGGTCTGCGTGATGCGGTGGATGGCGGTGAGGTCGGGGCCGTCCACCACGGCGAGCGCCACGACGAACGGCGCGCCGAACGGCTCTGGGCGGCGTCCCTTCACGTGCGTGTGGTCCATGAGGGGTGACTCCCGGTCACTCGAGGCGGTCCCGGATCCGGTCGATGCCGGCCCTGGCGCAGGCCTCGTCCCGGTCCGCGCCGGGCGCGCCGGCGACGCCGATGGCGCCGATCACGTCCCCGTCCGCCTCGATGGGCAAGCCGCCTCCCAGCAGGAGCAGGCGGTCGATGTCGCGCAGGCCGGCCGCCCCCGGACCGCCGGCGGCGATCTCGGCGTAGCGGGAGGTCGACTCCCGGAGGCTGGCGGCCGTGTACGCCTTGCGCGACGCCGAGTCTATCGTGTGCGGCCCCGCCCCGTCGCCGCGCAGCAGCACCCGCAGGTTCCCGGCCCGGTCCGTCACCGCGGCCGAGACGCGGTAGCCCTCCTTCGAGCAGGCCGCGACCGCGGCGGCCGCCGCCTCCTGCGCAAGTGCCATCGGCAGGACCCGCTCGGTCG
>DASVDK010000305.1:0-4169 GCA_036381125.1 Thermodesulfobacteriota bacterium
TCGATGCGGCAAGCGCCGTCGCCGGGGTCGTCGAGCCGGGCGACCTCGTCGACGTGGTCCTCGTCTGGCGTGACGGCGGCGGCGAGGGCCGGGCGGCGACGCTCCTCGAGTCGGTCGGCGTCCTGGCGGTGGGCGACCGGCGGCGCCCGGGCGGTGCCCCGAACGAGAGCAGCACCGCGGTGCTCGAGACCAGCCCGCGCGAGGCGGAAGCGCTGCTCGTCGCGATGGATCAGGGACGGCTCGCGCTCGTCCTGCGCGCCGCCGGCGACCGCACGCCGCGCCCCGACCGCCGGCCGGTCACGCTGCCGCCCCTGCTGCCCGGCTTCCGGGCCCCGGCCGTCCGCGGGCCGGGCGTGGAGATCATCCGTGGCGCCCGCTAGCCTGGCGGCCCTCACGCTCTGCCTGCTGCTCGCCTCGGCCGGAGGCGGGGCGCACGCGGCCTCGCCGGGTGAGCCTCGCGCCGCCGTCACCCTCGCCGTCGGCGCGCAACACCTCGTCGAGACGCCCGGCCTCGAGCGCGTCGCCGTGGGCGCCCCCGAGCTGGTCGGGCTGCGCGTCGTGGACCAGGGGCGGCGCGTGCTCCTGACCGGGCTTGCGCCGGGCGTCACGACGCTCACGCTCTGGGGCCGCGACGGCGCGGCGACGACGACCGCGGTGCACGTCGTGGGGCGGGACCCCGAGATGCTCCGCAGGGAGATCGGCGCCCTCCTCGACGGGATCGAGGGACTCGACCTCCGGGTGGCGGGCGACCTCGTCCTCGTCGACGGCGCGCTCCATCGCCGCAGTGACCGCGAGCGGGTGGCGCGCGTCGTCGCCCTGTATCCGCAGGCCCGCGACCTCACGGTCCCGAGCCCCCTCCTCCACCGTACGGCCGCCGCCCGCGTGAACCGGGCGTTCGCGGCCGCGGGCCTGCACGGCGTCCGGGCGGTGGCGACCCCCGGCGCCGTCGTGGTCGAGGGGCAGGCGGCGTCGCCCGCGGCGCTCGAGCACGCGCAGCGCATCGCCGAGAGCCTCGCCGGTCCGGTCACGCTCCTGGCCTCCGCCGGCGTGCCGGCCTCGCCGATGATCGGCCTCGACGTCCGGTTCCTCGAGATCTCCCGCTCGTCGCTCGCGCAGGTCGGCATCCGATGGCCCGAGGCCGTCCCCCTGACCGGCTCGTTCACGGCCGCCGTGCCGCTCGACGGGGGCGGGACGAGCGCATCGCTCGGCCTCTCCACGTCGTTCGCCACGACGCTCCTCGCCCTCATGCGCGACGGCCGCGCCCGCCTCCTCGCCAACCCCCGACTCGTCACGCGGAGCGGCGAGCCGGCGGACTTCCTGGCGGGCGGGGAGATCCCCATCGCCCTCGTGGGCGAGCGGGAGAACACGTTCATCTGGCGGCCGTACGGCATCCTCCTCGAGTGCACCCCCGAAGCCGGCCGGGACGGCCGGATCGCCGCGCGGCTGAGCGTCGAGGTCAGCACGCTCGATCGCGCCAACGGCATCCCCGAGGCGCCGGCCCTGGCGACCCGCCGCGTCCGGACGGCCTTCACCGTCCACGCGGGACAGACGATCGCGCTGTCGGGCCTCCTCAGCGCCGACGCGGCCAAGGACGTGCAGCGGGTGCCGGGACTCGGGCGCATCCCGATCCTCGGCGAACTCTTCAAGTCGCGCGCCTGGCAGGGGCGGGAGACGGAGCTGGTCGTCTTCGTCACGCCGACGCTCGCGCCGGTCGAGGCCGCAGCCGGCGGCCGGGACGACGCGGCCCTGTGGCAGCGCGCCAGGAGGCGGTACGAGGCGATGGCCGACGACCTCGAGCCGTCCGTCCATGACTGACCTCAGCCTCGTCTGGACGGCGGCGGGCGCCCCACGCTCGGCGACCGTTACCCCGGGCGGCCGGCTGCGCGTCGGCCGGGGGCCGGCGGTCGACCTGGTCGTCGACGCGCCGGGCGTCTCACGCCTCCACGCGCTGCTCGAGGCCGACGACGACCGCTGGTGGATCGCCGATGCGGGGAGCGCCAACGGGACGGCCGTCAACGGCGTGCGGCTCGCCGGCCGGGCGCCGCTCGCGCCGGGCGACCGAATCGCCCTCGGTCCGGTCGTGCTCGCCGTCGCAGCCATCACCGATCGAGGCCGTCCGCTGCCGGATGCCCTCCGCGAGCACCTGCTGACCCGGCTGGCCGAGACGCTCGATCTGAGGCGCCTCGACCCGGTCGATCTGGGGGCGTCGGCGCTCCGCGGCCGGGCCCGCGAGGCGCTGACCGCCCTCCTCGACGCCGATTCGACGCTTGCCGCCGAGGCGCCGGCGGCGCGGGCCGGCCTCGTCGAGGACCTCCTCGACGACGCGCTCGGACTCGGGCCCCTCGAGCCGCTGCTTGCCGATCCGACGATCACCGAGGTGATGGCCAACGGACCGGCGTGCCTCTACGTCGAGCGAGGAGGCCGGCTCGTCCGGGTCGCGCGCGCCTTCGCCTCGGCGCGTGCGCTCCGTGCGGCCATCGACCGGATCGTCGCCGCCGTCGGCAGGCGCATCGACGAGACGCAGCCGCTCGTCGACGCGCGCCTGGCCGACGGCTCGCGGGTCCACGCCATCATTCCCCCCCTCGCCCTCGACGGCCCCGTCCTCACCATCCGCAAGTTCGCGCCCACGCTCCTCAGGCCGTCCGACCTGGTCCGCCTCGGGACGCTCGACGCGCGCATGGCCGCGTTCCTCGAGGCCTGCGTGCTCGCGCGTCGAAGCCTCGTCATCGCCGGCGGCACGGGGTCGGGCAAGACCACGCTGCTCAACCTGGTCGCCTCCCACATCCCGGCCGAGGAGCGGATCGTCACCATCGAGGACGCGGCCGAGCTGCGGCTGCCGCAGCCGCACGTGGTGCGCCTCGAGTCGCGCCTGCCCAACATCGAGGGCCGCGGCGCGGTCCCGATCCGCGAACTCGTCCGCAACGCGCTCCGCATGCGACCCGACCGGATCGTGGTCGGCGAGGTGCGCGGCGGGGAGGCGCTCGACATGCTCCAGGCGATGAACACCGGCCACGACGGCTCGCTCACGACCGTGCACGCCAACGGCCCTCGTGACGCGCTCGCCCGCATCGAGACGCTCGCGCTCATGGGCGGCGTCGACCTCCCCCACCGGGCCGTGCGCGAGCAGGTCGCCTCCGCCGTCCACGTCGTCGTCCACCAGGCGCGCCTGCGCGACGGCCGCCGCATCGTCACCGGCATCAGCGAGGTCGTCGGTCTCGAGGGGGCCGTCATCGCCCTCCAGGACCTCTTCCGGGCCAGGCCGGCGCACGACGGGCCGCGCTTCGAGGCGACCGGCCTCGTCCCGGCGAGCGCCGAGGCCTTCCGCGACGCGGGCGTGCCGCTCGACACGGCCCTCTTCCGCGCGGGGTAGCGTGCATGCACCAGGCGACCGTCCTCGTCGCACCGCTCGCCCGCGGCCTCCGGCGCCGACGCGCGCGGCGCGCCGCCGATCAACTGCCGGACCTCCTCGGCGCGCTCGCCGCCGGCCTGCGCGCCGGCCGGGCGCTCCCCCAGGCGCTCGCCGACGCGGCCGGCGACACGCCGGCGCCGCTCGGCCACGAGCTGGCCCTCGTCGTCCGCGAGATCGGCGTCGGGCGGCCGCTCGCCGACGCGCTCGCGGCGCTGCTCGCGCGCCTGCCGACCGAAGACCTGCGCCTCGCCGTCCTGGCGCTCGACCTGGGCCGGTCGCTCGGCGGCGACCTCGCGGACCTGCTCGACCGGGTCGCCGGCACGATCCGCGAGCGGCAGCGCCTCGAGGCGCGCATCCGGGTGCTCACCTCGCAGGGGCAGGCGCAGGGGTGGATCCTGGTCCTGCTGCCGCCGGGGCTCGCGGCCGCGATTCACGCCGTGGACCCGACCTATCTCCTGCCGCTCGTCGACACGCCCGCCGGCCTGACCATCCTCGCCGTCGCGCTCCTGCTCCAGGCGGCCGGCGGGCTCGCCATCGGTCGCATCGTGAGGCTCGAGCCGTGACGCTGCTCGTCGCCCTCCTCTCGGCTGCCGCCCTCCTCGAGGCGGCCTCGGCTCTCGCATGCCTGGCGCCCGGGGCCTCCCGCCGCGCGTTGGTCCGCCTGCACGAGGAGGCCCACCTGGCGCGGAGAGCCCCCTGGCTCGTCGGCCCGCTCGAGCGGCTGACGTCGAGGCTCGAGCCGCAGGCGGCGCCGAGCGCC
>DASVDK010000306.1:0-2911 GCA_036381125.1 Thermodesulfobacteriota bacterium
AGGACCTCGTCGACGTACCAGGTGGCGTGGTTGTAGGCGAAGATCGCCTGCCGCAGGTCGGTCTCGCCCCCGGCCGCCTTCAGGTACCGCGCCGCGGCGCAGATCGCGTCGACCGGGTTGTAGGGGTCCTTGCGGCCGTCCCCGTTGGCGTCGGTCCCGTACGTGTCCCAGGTGGCCGGCATGAACTGCATCCAGCCAAGCGCGCCGGCGCTCGAGACCGCGAGGTTGGTGCCGAAGCCGGTCTCGATCTTGTTGATGGACGCCAGCACCTGCCACGGAATCCCGTACTGGGTCCCGCAGGCCTGGTAGATCGGGAGCAGGAACGGCGGGATCTCGAACTGCTGGATGACGAAGCTCGGCACTCCCAGCGGCGCGGGCCCGAAGGGGGCGACGGTGACGGTTGGGTTCGACGTGGTTGGGCGGCCGTTGGGCTGGCGCAGCCTCGGCTCGGGGACGTCCATGCTGTGACGGCGCTCGCGACGCGCCTCCGCCCTGCGCTCGGCCCTCGTCTCGCGGGACGCCCCATGCGGCCGCCCGCCGCGGCCGGCGCTGCCGCCCGGCCCCGCCGCGCCCGGACCGCCTCGGCCCGAGCCGGTCGTGTCGGTCGTCCCCGTGGTCCCGGTAGTCCCGGTCGTCGTGGTGCCCGTGGTCGAGGTCCCGGTGCCCGTCGACGTGCTGCCGCCGCCGCTCGAGCTGCCGCCGGTGACCGTGCCGGTGACCGTCCCGGTGGTGTCCTTCACCGTGCCGGTTGTGTCCTTGACCGTCCCCGTGGTGTCCTTGACGGTGTCGGTGACCGTCCCTGTCGTGTCCTTCACCGTGCCGGTCGTGTCCTTGATCGTGTCCTTGACACCGCCGGTGATCCCGCCCGCGCTCGCGTTCACGGCACCGACCGCTATCGCCGCGATCGCGACGGCGATGCCGAGGTACACGCGATGCCTCCGTAGCAACTCTCTCTCCGTCCCTCCGTGGCGGGCCCCGTCCAAGCTGGGAGCGGTCGCCGCCGTCGTGAGCGCCAGTACCCGCTCTTGTTAGTAGAAAACTGACCGTCGCGCGCCGGTTCCCGGCGCTTCTCAGGCCAGAACGGCCTTGCGCGGGTACACGACCTCGGGGTCGGTGAGGACGTTCACCAGGGCCGGGCCGCCGGCCGCGAACGCGCGCTCCAGGGCCGGGCGCAGCTCGTCCGGCTTGGTGACGAGCTCGGCGTGACAGCCAAGGGCCTCGGCGACCTGGTCGTAGCGGGTCGCCGGGCGAAGCTCCGCCGCCATCGAATAGCCGTAGAGGAACTTCATCGGGTGGTGCTCGAGGGCCCAGATGCCGTTGTTGCCGACGATCCCGACGACGGGCAGGTTGTGCCGAGCCATGGTGTCGAACTCGAGGCCCGAGAAGCCGAATGCGCCATCGCCGAGGAGCAGGCAGATCTGGCGGCCCGGATGCGCCGTGGCGGCGCCGATCGCCTGACCGGGGCCCGCGCCGAGGCAGCCGAAAGGCCCGGGATCCATCCAGGCGCCCGGCTCGTACGTCTCGATGAAGCGGCCCGCGTAGGAGACGAAGTCGCCGCCGTCGCCGATCACGATCGCGTTCCGGTCGAGGAGCTGGTTCAGCTCGCCGTAGATCCGAACGGGGTGGAGCGGCGCGCGGTCGTCGCCGAGGTCCTCCCGCTCGGCCTCGCGCTTCTCCGATTCCGTCTCGCGCAGCGAGGCGAGCCATTCCTCGTGGCCGCCGTCACCGGACGCCGCCTCGCGGAGGGCGTCGAGCGTGGCGGGGATGTCCCCCACGAGCTCGATCTCCGGCTGGCGCGTGGCGGTGAGCCGGCTCGCCTCGACGTCGAGCGAGACGATCTTCGTCTCCTCGCCGAACGAGCCGCCGAATCCCAGGCGGAAGTCGAGCGGCACGCCGACGACGAGGGCCACGTCCGCCTCCTTCAGCGCCCTGCCCCGCGCCCGCGAGAAGTAGAGCTCGTGGTCGGCCGGCAGGCAGCCCCGGCCCATGCCGTTCAGGAAGACGGGAATCCCGACTGCCTCGGCGAGCGCGCGGAGCTCCTCCTCCCCCCGCGCCCAGTAGACGCCGGTGCCGGCCATGATCGCCGGACGCTCGGCCCCGGCGAGGAGCGCCGCCGCCTCATCGGCGCGATCGGCGGGCGACCCCGCCGATCGCTCGGCGGGCTCCGGCGCCTCGGCCTCCGCCTCCTGGAAGACGACGTCGAGCGGGTAGTCCACGAACGCCGGGCCGCTGGGCTGCGCGAGCGCCTCGTCGATCGCGGCGGCGGTGAGCTGCGGGATGTGCGCCGTGTCCTTCACCGTCTGCGCGGACTTGGTGAGCGGCGCGACGAACGGCACGTGGTCGATCTCCTGGAGCGAGCCCGACCCCCAGCGCATCTCCGGGGCCCTGCCCCCGAGCACCACGAGCGGCGAGCGGTTCTGCTGCGCGCCGGCGATCGGGCTCATCCCGTTCGTGACGCCCGGGCCCGCGGTCAGGGCGGCCACGCCGGCGCGTCGCGTCGCCTTGGCAAAGCCCTCGGCCGCCCATGTCGCCGCCGCCTCGTGGCGGGTGTCGACGACCTCGATCCCCTCCTCCCTGCAGCCGTCGTAGATGGAGAACAGGTGGCCGCCGGACAGCGTGAACAGATGGCTGACGCCCCGCGAGGCGAGCGTCCGCGCGACCAGCCTCCCGCCGTGGACGGGGCCGCCGCCGCTCTCGTCCGCCGCTCTCGCGCTCTCGGTGGTGGTCGCCACGGGCCGCGAGACTACTACCGGCCCTACAGCTGGGCGAGGCCTCCGGCCCGCCGAGACTCGCCGAGGTCGCCGCGCGTCGGGTCGAGGTCTCCGCGCCGGCCGTCGCCCCGGCCGGCCGCCAGCGGCTCCTCACCGGGCTGGACCCCGGCCGCGTCGCGAACACGGGGCGCGCACAGGCG
>DASVDK010000307.1:0-2335 GCA_036381125.1 Thermodesulfobacteriota bacterium
GGCCCCGAAAGCTCGGGCAAGACGACCCTGGCGCTGCACGTCGTCGCCGAGGCCCAGAAGAAGGGCGGCACCTGCGCCTTCATCGATGCCGAGCACGCGCTCGACCCCAGCTACGCCAGCAAGCTCGGCGTCAACGTGGACGAGCTGCTGATCTCCCAGCCCGACGCCGGCGAGCAGGCGCTGGAGATCGCGGACACCCTGGTCCGCTCCGGCGCCATCGACGTGCTGGTGATCGACAGCGTCGCCGCCCTCGTGCCGCGGGCGGAGCTCGAAGGCGAGATGGGCGACTCGCATGTCGGCCTGCACGCCCGGCTGATGAGCCAGGCCCTGCGCAAGCTCACGGGCTCGATCTCGCGCTCGCGCTGCATGGTCATCTTCATCAACCAGATCCGCCTCAAGATCGGCGTGATGTTCGGCAACCCGGAGACGACGACCGGCGGCAACGCGCTGAAGTTCTACGCCTCCGTCCGGCTCGACATCCGCCGCATCGGCTCGATCAAGGAGCGCGACACCGTCACCGGCAACCAGACCCGCGTGAAGGTGGTGAAGAACAAGCTGGCGCCGCCCTTCCGCGTCGTCGAGTTCGACATCATGTACGGCGAGGGCATCTCCAAGGTCGGCGAGCTGCTCGACCTCGGCGTCTCCGCCGGCGTCGTTGAGAAGTCGGGCTCCTGGTTCTCCTATGGCGGGCAGCGCATCGGCCAGGGCCGCGAGAACGCCAAGCAGTTCCTGCGCGAGAACCCGGAGGCGGCGGACGCGATCGAGCGCGCGATCCGCGAGAACGCCGGCCTCGTCGCCGGCGCCATGATGGACGGCTCCGCCGGCGCCGAGTCGGCCGACGCGGACTTCTAAGGCGGATTTCGGGGCGCTTCGCCGTCATTGCCGGGCTCGACAAGAGACAGTCGCTGTAGGGGCGGGTTTCAAACCCGCCCCCCGCCGATGTCTGGATGCCCGGATCAGGCCATGAAGACACGCAAGCTCGGACCGACCCTCGAAGTCTCCGCCATCGGCCTCGGCTGCATGGGCATGACCGGCTCCTACGGCGCGACCGAGGCCGACCGCGGCGAGGCGATCGCCACCATCCGCCGCGCGCTCGACCTCGGCGTCACCCTGCTGGACACCGCCGACGTCTACGGCCCCCACACCAACGAGCGCCTCGTCGGCGAGGCGATCGCCGGTCGCCGCGACGCGGTCGTGCTGGCGACGAAGTTCGGCCTCATCCGCACCGCCGGCTCCGGCTCGGGCCCCGGCGCGCAGCAGATCAACGGCCGGCCGGACTACGTCAGATCCGCCTGCGACGCCTCGCTGAAGCGCCTCGGCGTCGACCACATCGACCTCTACTACCTGCACCGCGTCGATCCCGACACGCCGATCGAGGACACCGTCGGCGCCATGAAGGAGCTGGTCGAGGCCGGCAAGGTCCGCTTCCTCGGCCTGTCCGAGGCCGGGCCGCAGACCATCCGCCGGGCGCACGCCGTCCACCCCATTACCGCGCTGCAGAGCGAGTATTCGCTCTGGACGCGCGACCCCGAGGACGGGGTCCTGGCGACCGTCCGCGAGCTCGGCATCGGCTTCGTCCCGTTCTCGCCGCTCGGCCGCGGCTTCCTGTCGGGCGCGATCCGCTCCGTCGACGACCTCGCCCCCGACGACTACCGCCGCCGGCTGCCGCGCTTCACGGGCGAGAACTTCCGGAAGAACCTCGACCTCGTCGCGAAGGTCGAGGAGCTGGCCGCCGCGAAGGGCGTCACCCCCGCCCAGCTCGCGCTTGCCTGGGTGCTCGCCCAGGGCGACGACATCGTCCCGATCCCCGGCACGCGCCGCCGCGCGCGGCTCGAGGAGAACGTGGCCGCCGTCGAGGTCGCGCTGACGCCCGACGAGCTGAAACACATCGCCGAGGCGCTGCCCCCGGCCGCCGGCCTGCGCTACCCGGAGGCCGCCATGCGCGAGGTCGGCCGCTGAGGGATCGGCCGCCGAGGGATCGGGCGCCGTCCCGGCCGCGGCCCGGCTGGACAGGCCGGCGCCAGGCAGGCTAAAACCGGCGGCCGGTGCGCCCCGGCGGCGTGGTCCGGCGGGCGCGGCCTTGCCTCCCCGCCGCCTTGGCCCCAATTTAGCTGTTTGCCGACATCGGTTGCCCGCGGCCCCGCCGCTTCCAGGTAGCGAAAGACGACATGCATACGGCCAACGAGATCCGGAGCGCCTTTCTCAACTACTTCGCCCGGCACGACCACAAGGTGGTGCCGTCGGGGCCGCTCGTGCCGCGCAACGACCCGACGCTGCTCTTCACCAACGCCGGCATGGTGCAGTTCAAGAACGTCTTCACCGGCGCGGAGAAGCG
>DASVDK010000308.1:0-10421 GCA_036381125.1 Thermodesulfobacteriota bacterium
CGCCTGGTGCCGGACGAGGTGACCGTCGGGATGGTGCGCGAGCGGCTCTCGGAGCCCGATGCGCGGTCGGGCTCGGTGCTCGACGGCTTCCCCCGGACGGTCCCGCAGGCGGAGGCGCTCGACCGCATGCTCGGGGCGCTCGGCCGGCGGGTTTCGCGCGTGCTGGTGCTCGAGGTGCCGGAGGAGGAGTTGCTCCGGCGGCTGTCGGGGCGGTGGCTCTGCCGGGCGGCCGGGCACTCGTACCATGCGGTGTCCTCGCCGCCGCGCGTGCCGGGGCGCTGCGACGTCGACGGCAGCGAGCTCTACCAGCGCGAGGACGACACGGAGGAGAAGGCTCGCCGCCGCCTGGCGGACTACCGGGAGAAGACCGAACCGGTCATCGAGCACTACCGGAAGGCCGGCCTGGTCGCGAGCGTCGACGGCGTCGGCGCCGTGGAGGAGATCGAACAACGGCTCGCGAAGGCGGTAGGGGCGTGAAGACCAACGTTCGCGGCCTGCCGATCCTCAAGAACGCCGACCAGATCGCGAAGATGCGGCGCGCCGGCGCGATCGTGGCCACCATCCTCGAGCGGCTGCGCGAGGCCGCCAGGCCGGGGGTGACGACGCAGGACCTCGACCGGATCGCCGCGGAGGGGATCCGGCAGGCCGGGGCGAGGTCGTCGTTCCTCGGCTACCGGGGCTACCCGGCGGTCCTCTGCGTCTCGGTGAACGACGAGGTCGTCCACGGGATCCCGTCGCCGAAGCGGGTCCTCAAGGACGGGGACATCGTGGGGCTTGACTTCGGTGTTATTGTAGAGGGTTTCCACGCCGATTCGGCCATCACGGTGCCCGTGGGGACGATCAGCGAGGAGGCGGAGCGGCTGATCCGCGTGACGCGGGAGGCGCTCGAGAAGGGGATCGCCCAGGCGCGGCCGGGCAACCGCCTGTCCGACATCGGAGGAGCGGTCCAGGACCACGCGGAGGCGGCCGGCTACTCGGTCGTGCGCGAGTTCGTCGGCCACGGCATCGGCCAGGCGCTCCACGAGGAGCCGCAGGTCCCGAATTACCGGATCGAGGGGGCTCCCGGACGGCGGCTCACCGAGGGCCTGGTCCTGGCGATCGAGCCGATGGTGAACGCGGGCGGGCCCGAGGTGCGGATCCTCGAGGACGGCTGGACGGCGGTCACCAGGGACGGCAGCCTCTCCGCGCACTTCGAGCACACGCTGGCCGTGACGGCGGACGGCCCCGTGGTGCTCACGCGTCCGTAGGGGAGCGAAGGGATCATGAAGGTCAAGGCGTCCGTCAAGAAGATTTGCCCGAAGTGCAAGGTGGTCCGGCGCAATCGGGTCGTGCGGATCATCTGCGAGAACCCGAAGCACAAGCAGCGGCAAGGCTAGCAGCCGGCGGCGCACCGTCGGCGTCCGGGATCGAAGCCGACGGGTCCCGGGCGGCCGGCGGGGGCGGCGCCGCGGCGCCGGCGTGACGCGCAGGAGAGGACAGCATGGCTCGTGTGGCGGGGGTCGACCTCCCCCGGAACAAGCGGATGGAGATCGCACTGACGTACATCTACGGCGTCGGTCGGACGCTCGCCCGGCGGATCCTCGCCCAGGCGAACGTCAGCCCGGACACCCGCACCGACCAGCTCACCGACGCCGAGATCGCGCGGATCCGCGAGGTGCTCGACCGCGAGTACAAGGTCGAGGGCGACCTCAGGCGCGAGGTGTCGATGAACATCAAGCGGCTCATGGACCTCGGCACGTACCGGGGGCTCCGGCACCGCAAGGGGCTGCCGGTTCGCGGCCAGCGCACGCGCACCAATTCGCGCACCCGCAAGGGGCCGCGGCGCGGCATGGCCGGCAAGAAGAAGTAAGGAGGCGATAGGCCGTGGCCGAGGGGAAGGTCGCACCGAAGAAGAAGAAGGAACGGAAGAACATCTCGAACGGCATCGCCCACATCCAGGCGACGTTCAACAACACGATCATCACCATCACCGACGTGAGCGGCAACGCCATCGCCTGGTCGTCGGCCGGCGCGCAGGGGTTCAAGGGCTCGCGCAAGAGCACCCCCTTCGCCGCGCAGGTGGCGGCCGAGGACGCGGCGCGCAAGGCGATGGAGCACGGCGTCCGCTCGGTCGAGGTGTACGTGAAGGGCCCGGGGTCGGGCCGCGAGGCGGCGCTGCGCGCGCTGCAGGCGGCCGGGTTCAACATCACCGTGATCCAGGACGTGACCCCGATCCCGCACAACGGCTGCCGCCCGCCCAAGCGGCGCCGGGTCTGAGAAGGAGCGCGAGTTTTGGCGAGGCATACCGAGGCGGTCTGCCGCCTGTGCCGACGGGAGACCATGAAGCTCTACCTCAAGGGGGACCGCTGCTACTCGGACAAGTGCGCCATCGAGCGGCGCAACTACCCCCCCGGCCAGCACGGGCAGGGGCGGGTGAAGTTCTCCGAGTACGGGCAGCAGCTCCGCGAGAAGCAGAAGATCAAGCGGATCTACGGGGTCCTCGAGCGGCAGTTCCGCCGCTACTTCGAGGCGGCGGAGCGGATGAAGGGGATCACCGGCGAGAACCTCCTGGTCCTCCTCGAGCGGCGGCTCGACAACATCGTCTTCCGGCTCGGGTTCGCCAACTCGCGGGCCGAGGCGCGGCAGCTCGTCCTGCACCGGCACTTCACGGTAAACGGGCGCACGGTGAACGTCCCCTCCTACCTCGTGAAGCCGGGCGACACGGTGGAGCTGAAGGAGAGGAGCCGCAAGATCGCCCGGGTGCTGGACTCGCTCGAGGCGGTCGCCCGCCGTGGCGTGCCGCAGTGGCTCGACCTCGAGAAGGAGAAGTTCCGGGGCACCGTGAAGGCGCTGCCCGTCCGCAGCGACCTCACCATGCCGATCCAGGAGCAGCTCGTCGTCGAGC
The DNA here is from genome assembly GCA_036381125.1 of Thermodesulfobacteriota bacterium. Taxonomy (GTDB): domain Bacteria; phylum DASVDK01; class DASVDK01; order DASVDK01; family DASVDK01; genus DASVDK01. Next base: position 2,885 of record DASVDK010000308.1, read on the forward strand.
TCTACTCGCGGTAGCCGCGAGCCGGGGAGCCCGGCACGCATCCGGCGCGCCTCGCGGGGCGCGCCCTGACCGGCGCGTCACGTCCGGGACATGGGAGCAGACACGAAGATGGCAGTGGCCGAAAGCACGATGCAGCGCAACTGGCGCGACCTGATCAAGCCGAAGCGGCTCGAGGTCGACCCCGACTCCGTCTCGCCGACGTACGGCAAGTTCGTCGGCGAGCCGTTCGAGCGCGGCTTCGGGATCACGATCGGCAACGCCCTCAGGCGGATCCTCCTGTCGTCGCTCCAGGGAGCGGCGATCACGGCGGTGCGCATCGACGGGGTGCTGCACGAGTTCTCGACGATCCCAGGCGTCGCCGAGGACGTCACCGACATCATCCTGAACCTGAAGGACGTCCGGATCAAGATGCACGCCGAGGGGCCGAAGACGATCCGGATCAAGGCCGACAAGGAAGGGGTCGTCAAGGCGGGCGACATCGTGGCCGACGAAACGATCGAGATCCTGAACCCCGACCTGCACATCGCCACGCTGTCGAAGAACGCGCGCCTCGAGATGGAGATGACGGTCAAGCAGGGGCGGGGCTACGTGCCGGCCGAGCGGAACAAGGAGGAGGACCAGCCGATCGGGACGATCCCGATCGACTCGATCTTCTCGCCGATCCGGAAGGTGAACTACACGGTCACCAACGCGCGCGTTGGCCAGATCACCGACTACGACAAGCTCATCCTCGAGGTCTGGACGAACGGCAGCGTGAAGCCCGAGGACGCGGTCGCCTACGCGGCCAAGATCCTCAAGGACCAGCTCTCGATCTTCATCAACTTCGAGGAGGAGAGCGAGGGGCTCGCGGTCCCGGCGGCCGAGGAGCAGGCCAAGCTCAACGAGAACCTCTTCAAGAGCGTCGACGAGCTGGAGCTGTCGGTGCGGTCGGCCAACTGCCTGAAGAACGCCGACATCCGCTACATCGGCGAGCTGGTGCAGAAGACCGAGGCCGAGATGCTCAAGACGAAGAACTTCGGCCGCAAGTCGCTCAACGAGATCAAGGAGATCCTCGCGGAGATGGGCCTCACCCTCGGGATGAAGCTCGACAACTTCCCGACCCGCGAGGAGCGCCGCAAACTGGAGCAAGGCCGGGCGCAGTAGCGCCCGGCCGCGAGGCGAGCGGCCATCGGTGGTTGGCGCGCCGGCGGCGCGCCGAGGAGCGGAGCCGCGGCTTCGCCGCGGCGGAGCGGAAGCCGGCCGCGAGGCGTTGGCGGAGGGCGGCGGGAGCCGCCCGATGAGGCGAGCGGCCACCGGTAGTGGGGACCGGGGCGGAGCCCCGGAGGAGCGGAGCCCGGGTTGACCCCGGGCGGAGCGGAAGCCGGCCGCGAGCCGTTGGAGGAAGGGGTTCATGAGGCACCGCAAGGCGGGGCGCAAGTTCGGCCGCAACAGCGCGAACCGGGCGGCGATGTTCAGGAACCAGGTCCAGGCGCTGCTCGAGCACGAGCGGATCGAGACCACGGTGCCCCGGGCCAAGGAGGTCCGCGGCATCGCGGAGCGGCTCATCACCCTCGGCAAGCGTGGAGGCCTCCACTCGGTGCGCCTCGTCGAGCGGGTGGTCCGCAAGAAGTCGGTGATCACCAAGCTCTTCGAGGAGCTGGGGCCGCGCTTCAAGGACCGGCCGGGCGGCTACACGCGGATCGTCCGGACCCGGCGCCGCCTGGGCGACGGCGCGCCGATGGGCTTCCTCGAGCTGCTGCCGCCGCCGGGCGGCCGCCCCGCCAGGGGGGCGCCCGCGCCGGAGGAGTCGGAGCAGAAGGAGGGCAAGGGGGCCGGCAAGCGCGACGGCCAGTAGCGCCGCCGCGAGGCCGAGAGGGAGGCACGCCCGGAAACCTCAACGTTTCCGGGCGTTTGTGTCTCTGGGGCGGCGGTCGCCCCGGCGGCCGGCCGCTTGACTTTGCCAGGGGCGCGCGGTAGCGTGCCTGCCAATTTCCCGAGGAGGCCCATGTACTTTCCGGATTTCGGAGAGTTCGAGCGGCTCGCGGGCCAGGGGAACCTGATCCCCGTCTCCCGCGAGATCGTGGCCGACCTCGAGACTCCGGTCTCCGCCTTCGCCAAGCTCGAGCATGACGCCCGGCACGCCTTCCTCCTCGAGTCGGTGGAGGGGGGGGAGAAGTGGGCGCGGTACTCGTTTCTCGGCGCGGACACCGGCCTCACCTACCGCATCGCCGGCGACACGGTCGAGATCGACCGCGACGGTCGGGTGGAGCGGTTCGCCGGCGAAGCCGACCCGTTCGCGCGCCTGCGAGCGCTCCTCGCGCGGGTCAAGCCGGTCAGGCTTCCCGGGATGCCGCTCTTCTGCGGCGGCGCGGTCGGCTACATCGGGTACGAGGCGGTCCGCTTCTTCGAGCGGTTCCCGCCGGTGCCGGCCGGCGAGGGGGGCGAGGACGCCGCCTTCCTCTTCACCGACACCCTCGTGGTGTTCGACAACCTCCGCCACCGCCTCCGCGTGATCTCGAACGCCTCCATCCCCCCCGGCGCGGACCGGGCGGCGCTCGAGGCGGCCTACCGCACCGCCTGCGAGCGGATCGATCGGATCGTGGCGAGGCTGCGCACGCCGGTCCTCCCTCGCGCGCTCCTCTCCTCGGGGACCTCCGGGCGGATCCGGGTGACGCCGCGGACCGACCGCGAGCGCTTCATGGCGCTCGTCGAGCGGGCCAAGGCGTACGTGCGCGCGGGCGACGTCTTCCAGGTCGTCCTCTCCCAGCGCTTCGACGTCGACTGCGAGGCGTCGCCGTTCGACGTCTACCGCGGCCTGCGGGTCGTGAACCCTTCCCCCTACATGTTCTTCCTGCGGCTCGGCTCGCGCACCCTGATCGGCTCGTCGCCGGAGGTCATGGTGCGGCTCAACGACGGGCAGGTGGAGCTGCGCCCGATCGCCGGCACCAGGCCCCGCGGCTCGGACGAGGCGTCCGACGCCGCGCTCGAGGCGGAGCTCCGCGCCAACGAGAAGGAGCGGGCCGAGCACGTCATGCTGGTCGACCTCGGCCGCAACGACGTCGGCCGGGTCGCCGCGCTGGGCACGGTGCGGGTGGACGAGCTGATGACCGTCGAGCGCTACTCGCACGTCATGCACCTGGTCTCCAACGTCCGGGGCCGGCTCGCCGACGGGCTCGACGCCTTCGACGTCCTCAGGGCCGCCTTCCCGGCCGGCACCGTCACCGGCGCCCCGAAGGTGCGGGCCATGGAGATCATCCACGAGCTGGAGGCGGCGGAGCGGGGGCCGTACGCCGGCGCGGTGGGTTACATCTCGTTCGCGGGCAACATGGACCTCTGCATCACCATCCGCACGCTCGTCCACGAGCGTGGCCGCTACTGGGTCCAGGCGGGTGCCGGCATCGTCGCCGATTCGGACCCCGCGGCGGAGCACCAGGAGTGCGCGAACAAGGCGCGGGCGCTCCTGCGCGCGGCCGAGGTGGCGCAGAGCGGGTTCCAGTGATCCGGGTGTCGGGGGGCATCCGGAGCGGGGGCCCGGCCTTGCCGGGCCGGAGCGCGTGACGTAATCCAACATGCTGGCGCTGATCGACAACTACGACTCGTTCACGTATAACCTTGTGCAGGCCCTCGGGGTTCTGGGGGCGGAGGTGCGGGTCTTCCGGAACGACCGGATCGCCGTCGGCGACCTCCTGGCCCTTCGCCCGTCGGCCCTGGTGGTGTCCCCCGGGCCGTGCACGCCGAACGACGCCGGCATCTCCCTCGAGGCGGTCAGGGCCTTCGCCGGCCGCGTGCCGGTGCTCGGGGTCTGCCTGGGGCATCAGGCCGTCGGTCAGGCCTTCGGGGGGCGTGTGATCCCGGCGCCGCGGCTCATGCACGGCAAGACGTCCGAGATCCGCCACGACGGCTCGGCGCTCTTCGCCGGCGTGCCCGAACGCTTCGAGGCGACCCGCTACCACTCGCTGATCGTGGAGCGCGAGAGCCTGCCGGAGGAGCTCGTCGTGACGGCCGAGACCGACGTCGGAGAGATCATGGCGCTGCGGCACCGCGCGCTTCCGGTCTTCGGCGTGCAGTTCCACCCGGAGTCGATCCTGACCCCGGTCGGCCCCAAGATTCTCGAGAACTTCCTGGAGCGCGCCGCCTGACATGACGACTCACAGCACGCCGGCGACCGAGCCCCGCGCCGCCGGGCTGCCCGCGATCACGGACTACCTCAAGCTCGTCGTCGAGCGACAGGACCTCACGCGCGACCAGGCCGCGGCCGCCATGGAGGAGATCATGAGCGGCCGGGCCACCGACGCGCAGATCGCCGCCTTCCTGACGGCGATGCGGATGAAGGGGGAGACGGTCGAGGAGATGACCGGCTTCGCCGCCGTCATGCGGAGCAAGGCGACGCGCGTCCCGGTAGGCGAGTCGGTCTCGTCGAGCCTCGCCGACACCGAGCGCGAGATGCTCATCGACACCTGCGGGACCGGCGGCGACGCGGCCGGGACCTTCAACGTCTCCACGGCCACCGCCTTCGTCGTCGCGGGCGCCGGCCTCAAGGTGGCCAAGCACGGCAACCGGTCGGTGTCGTCGCTGTGCGGGAGCGCCGACGTGGTCGAGGCGCTGGGGGTCAGGATCGACCTGCCGGCCGACCGGGTGGGGCGCTGCATCGACGAGGTCGGCATCGGCTTCCTCTTCGCGCCGCTGCTCCACAGCGCCATGAAGTACGTCATGCTCGCCCGGCGCCAGATGGCCATCCGCACGGTCTTCAACATCCTCGGGCCGCTCACCAACCCGGCGGGGGCGCAGAGCCAGGTGCTCGGCGTGTACGACGGACGGCTCGTCGAGCCGATGGCGACGGTGCTCAAGCAGCTCGGCACCCGGCGCGCCTTCGTGGTCCACGGGGCCGACCGCCTCGACGAGCTGTCGACGACCGGGCCGTCGCAGGTCGGCGAGATCGCCGGCGGCGAGGTCCGCTCCTACACCGTGACGCCGGAGGACTTCGGCCTCCCCCGGTCGAGCATCGCGGAGCTGCAGGGAGGCGACAAGGCGGAGAACGCCCGGATCATCCGCGGCATCCTCGGGGGCGAGCGGGGTCCCAGGCGGGACATCGTCGTGATGAACGCGGCCGCGGCGCTGGTCGCCGGCGGCAAGGCGCGCGACTTCGCCGAGGGGGCGAGGCTCGCCGCCGCCTCGATCGACGAGGGGCGGGCCATGGACCGCCTCGAGCGCCTCGTCCGGCTGACGAACGCGGAGGGATGAGCCCCGCGGTGAGCATCCTCGACGAGATCCTCGCCCACAAGGCATCCGAGGTGGCGGCCGCGCGAGCGATCCGGCCGGCCGAGGACCTGCGCGCCGCGGCGCCGGGCGTCGCTCCCCACCGCCCGTTCGAGGCGGCGCTGAGGCCGCGGCCCGGCGCGAGGCCGCGCATCATTGCCGAGGTGAAGCGCCGGTCGCCGTCGAAGGGCGCGATCAGGGCGGAGGCCGACCCGGTCGCGGTGGCCCGCGCCTACGAGGCCGGCGGGGCCGCCGCCGTCTCGGTGCTGACCGACGCGCGGTACTTCGGCGGCTCGCTCGACGACCTCCTGGCCGTCCGGGCGGCCGTCGCGCTGCCGGTCCTGCGAAAGGACTTCATCATCGACGCCTACCAGCTCGCCGAGAGCGCGGCCGCCGGCGCCGACGCCGTCCTGCTGATCGTCAGGGCGCTGCCGGGCGACCGGCTCGGGCGGCTCCTCGACGAGTCCCGGCGGCTCGGGCTCGAGGCGCTCGTCGAGGTGCACGACGCGGCGGAGATGGCGGCGGCCGCGGCCGCCGGCGCGACGGTGATCGGCATCAACAACCGCGACCTCCGCACCTTCACGGTCGACACCGGCCTGACCCTCCGCCTGGCGCCGCTGGCGCCGCGAGGGGCGGTCGTGGTGACCGAGAGCGGCATCGCCACGCCGGCCGACATCGACGCGCTCGCGTCGGCCGGCGTGTCGGCCTTCCTGATCGGCGAGTCGCTCATGCGGGCCGACGACCCGGCCGCGGCGCTTCGGCGGCTGCGAGAGGCCGGGCGATGATCCGGGTGAAGATCTGCGGGGTCCGCACGGTGGGGGAAGCGCGTCAGGCGGTCGCCGCCGGCGCCGACGCCGTCGGCCTCAACTTCTACCGCCCGAGCCCCCGCTACCTGTCCCCGGCCGACGCGGAGGCGATCGTGGCCGCGCTGCCGCCGTTCGTGACCGCGGTCGGGCTCTTCGTGGACGCGCCGGTCGAGTGGGTACGGCAGGTGGCCGAACGGTGCCGGCTCGGCGCGGTCCAGCTCCACGGCGGGGAGCCGGCCGCCGGGCTCGGCCGTCCGGTCATCCGGGCCGTCCAGGTCGACGGGGAGGCCGCGCTCGAGGGGCTCGACCGGCTCGATGGCGACGCCATCCTCCTCGACGGGTTCGCCGAGCGGCTGCGGGGGGGCAGCGGCCGGCGGTTCGACTGGGCGCTCGTCGCCGAGGCGCGACGACGGGCCGGCGGGCGGCCCATCATCCTCGCCGGAGGGCTGACGCCCGAGACGGTGGCCGAGGCGGTCCGGATCGCCCGGCCGGACGCCGTCGACGTGGCGTCCGGGGTAGAATCGGCCCCCGGCGTCAAGGATCCCGACAAGGTCGCGCGCTTCGTGCGCGCGGCCAAGGGGGCCCTGGTGGGAGGAGCGAGTCTGTGATCGGCCGCACACGCACGGCCCTCCCCGACGAACGCGGGCACTACGGCGAGTTCGGCGGGCGGTACGTCGCGGAGACGCTCATGCCGGCCCTGCACGAGCTCGAGCGGGCCTACGCCGAGGCGCTGGCGGACCCGGCCTTCGCCGAGGAGTTCGACCGCCTCGGCCGCGACTACGTCGGCCGTCCCTCGCCGCTCACCTTCGCGCCCAACCTGACCGAGCGGCTCGGCGGCGCGAAGATCTACCTCAAGCGCGAGGACCTCAACCACACCGGCTCGCACAAGGTCAACAACTGCATCGGCCAGGCGCTCCTCGCGCGGCGCATGGGCAAGAGGCGGATCATCGCCGAGACCGGGGCCGGGCAGCACGGGGTCGCCGCGGCCACCGTGGCCGCGAAGTTCGGGATGTCGTGCGACGTCTACATGGGCGCGGAGGACGTGAAGCGGCAGAGCCTCAACGTCTTCCGCATGAAGCTCCTCGGCGCGCGCGTGATCCCGGTCGAGTCGGGCACCCGGACGCTCAAGGACGCGCTCAACGAGGCGCTGCGCGACTGGGTGACGAACGTCTACGACACCTACTACATGATCGGCACCGTGGCCGGGCCGCACCCCTATCCCATGCTCGTCCGCGACTTCCAGCGGGTGATCGGCGACGAGGTGCGCGCGCAGCTCGAGGCCGCCGAGGGACGCCTGCCCGACGTCCTGGTGGCCTGCGTCGGCGGCGGCAGCAACGCCATGGGGCTCTTCTACCCGTTCGTCGAGGACCGGTCGGTGCGGCTCGTGGGCGCCGAGCCGGCCGGCGGCGGGATCGAGACCGGCCGCCACGCCGCCTCCATCATCGGGGGGGCGGTGGGGGTCCTGCACGGCAGCAAGTCGTTCGTCCTGCAGGACC
>DASVDK010000309.1:0-2220 GCA_036381125.1 Thermodesulfobacteriota bacterium
GCCTGGCGCGGCTCGGGCCGCGCGCCCAGGACCCGCTGGCCGCCCTTGCCGAGGTGGGCGGCCTCGAGATCGCCGCGCTCGCCGGCTTCCTCCTCGGCGCCGCGGCGGCGCGGCTCCCGGTCGTCCTCGACGGCGTCATCACCGGCGCCGCGGCGCTCGCCGCCGCGCGCCTCGTCCCGGCGGCCGCAGACGCCTGGATCACCGCGCACCGCTCGCCCGAGCCGGCGCACGGGCCGGTCCTCGACGCGCTGCGCCTTCGCCCGCTCCTCGACCTCGAGATGCGTCTCGGCGAGGGGAGCGGCGCCTGCCTCGGCCTCGGCCTCGTCACGGCCGCCTGCCGCATGCTCCGCGAGATGGCGACGTTCGAGGAGGCGGAGGTGTCCGAAGCGCCCGGCGAGCCGGGCGTCTAGCTCTCCCAGCCGCGGTAGTACGCGACGAGTCGGGGTGCGAGCCGGCGGGCGAGGGAGGCCGCCTCGGCCGGGCAGGGGGCCGCCGCGAGGCGGCCGGCCAGCTCGCGCGCCGCCTCGGCCTCGTCGAACCGGGTCGGCCGCCCGTCGGCGAGCACCACCTCGCCCCCCACGAGCACGCACCGCACGTCGCGCGCCTGGGCGCGCAGGACGAGCAGCGCCCGGGGATCCGCCTCGGGGGCGACCCAGGGCCGGGTGATCCGCTCGAGGTCGACCAGGACGAGGTCGGCGGCGAGGCCCGCGGCGAGGCGGCCGAGCCGGTCGGCCTTGCCGAGGAGCCGCGCGCCGCCGGTCGTCGCCATGCCGAGCACGTCGGCGACCGTCGGCGCCGGGCCGCCGAGGTGCGGCGTCCGGTGCAGCCGCAGCGCGACCCGCATCTCCCGCAGGAGGTCGTCGTCGTCGTCGAGGCCGTTGGCATCCAGACCGATCGCCACGGTCACGCCGGCGGCGAGGAGGGCGTTCAGCGGCCCGACGCCGGCGCGCAGCCTGAGGTTCGAGCTGGGGTTGTGGGCGAGGGAGGCGCCGCTCTCGGCCAGGGCGGCGATCTCGGGCCCGGTCAGCCAGACGCCGTGCGCGATCGACAGCCGTGGCGAGAGGACGCCGAGGTCCCGCAGGTGGAGGAGGACGGGGGCGCCGTAGGCACGCGGGCCGACGAGCTTCTCGCGCAAGGACTCGGCGACGTGCGTCTGGATGCGCGTGTCGAGCCGGGCGGCCGCCTCGGCGATCCGCGCCCAGGTGCCGTCGGACGTCCAGTGCGGCCCCGGCGGGCCGAACCAGACCTCGAGGCGCGGGTGGTCCCGGTAGGCCCGCCGGAGGTCCTCGACGATCCCCAGGTAGTCGTCCGCGTCGAGCGTGCCGGCGGCCGGCACGAGCCTCGAGGCTTCGGCGCGCAGGTCGGGCGGGAGGGTCGCCAGGAACCGCTCGTCCTCGCCCGGGCCGGCGACGAGGTGGCTCTGCTCCGCGAAGCCGGGGGCGAGCGCGACCCGGATCCCGGCGGCGTCGTAGCCCTCGAGGCTCCGGCGAAGCTCGGCCGCGAAGGCGTCGGCCGGGCCGGCGCCGCTCGTCATGTCGACGACCGACGTGACGCCGGAGCGCAGGAGCCGCCCCGCGGTCAGGACCGCGTCGAGGAAGGGGTCGCCGGGACGCCGGCAGCCGAGGGCGAGGAGCCACGGCTCGAGGTGGTCGTCGGCGACGCCGTGCTGCAGCACCGTGGCGCCGCCGGCGTGGTGGTGCGCGTCGACGAGGCCCGGGAGGACGGCCACGCCGTCGCCGCCCAGGACCTCGGCCGCCGGATGGCGGGCCCGGAGGGCGGCGTACGGGCCCACCTCGGCGATCCGGTCGCCCGTCACGGCCACGGCGCCGTCGGCGAGGACCGGGTCGGCCGGGCCGGTGAGGACCCACCGACCCCGGACGAGTCGCGTCTCGGTCATGCCCGACAGGCTAGCGCACTACTCCGAGGCAAGGGCGACGACCGGATCGAGCCGCGCCGCCTTGCGGGCCGGCAGGTACCCGAAGAGGACGCCGGTCAGGAAGGCGCAGGAGAAGGCGAGCAGGGGGGGCGCGGGGGAGAAGGCGACCGACAGGCCGAGGGCGCCCGCCGTCGCCGCCGCCCCGAGGCCGAGCGCCACGCCGACGAGGCCGCCGAGGCCGCAGACGACGATCGCCTCGGTGTTGAACTGCAGCAGGATGTCCCGCATCCGCGCGCCGGTCGCCATGCGCACGCCGATCTCGCGCGTCCGCTCGGTGACGCTCA
>DASVDK010000310.1:0-11568 GCA_036381125.1 Thermodesulfobacteriota bacterium
CAAGACGCTCGACCTCGTCGGCGACCTCGCGCTGCTCGGGATGCCGCTTCGGGGGCGCGTGGCGGTGGCGCGCGGCGGGCACGCGCTCCACACCCGCCTCGTCGCGGCGCTCCTGGCCGACGAGTCGGCGTGGCACCTCGAGGGGGCCGGCGAGGCGCCCCGCCGCCACCGGGAGCGGCCGCGTCGGCTGCTCGCCGCCCAGCCGGCCGCCGCCCTGGGCTAGCCACCGGGCCCGGCCCCGGGGTCAGGCCGTTACGCCGCCCGTCGTTGCGGCCCGGCGCGGAAAAACTCGAGACCTGACCCCACGTTGCGTTTTCCTCCCGCGGACGGTAGATTTGGGCCCCGCGCTCCCCCGGGGGAGCGCGGACCGTCCGGAGGCTTCACGTGACGCGATCGACCCCCCCGGCATCCCGATGTCCCGGCGCCGCGGACGAGCACGCCGCGGAGCACGTGCGGCGCCGGCGCGAGCGCGTCCTGATCGTCGTCACCGGCGTCTCGATCCTCCTGCTGGTCGCGCTCCAGAGCTTCCTCTCCCAGGCAAGCCGTACGTCGCTCTCCGGGATCGGCAACCTCCTCGTGTACGGCTTCATCAACGTCAACGTCATCCTGATGTTGCTGTTGATGTACCTGGTCATCCGCAACCTGGTGAAGCTCCTCCTCGAGCGGCGCCAGCGGGTGCTCGGGGCCCGGCTGAGGACCCGGCTCGTCTCGGTCTTCGTCCTCCTCTCGCTCGCGCCGACGATCGCCCTCTTCGCCGTGAGCGCGGTGTTCGTCCGGTCGAGCATCAACAACTGGTTCATCGCCACGGTCGAGAACTCCCTGGCCGAGTCGCTCGAGGTGGCCGAGGCGTACTACGAGAGCGCCCAGGAGCGGGCGATCCACGACGCGCGCACCATGGCGCGGACGATCGCCGATCAGCGCTACACGGCGCCCGAGAACCGGATCGCGCTCGAGAACTTCATCAGGCGCCGCCTGGTCGAGCTGAACCTGGCGGGGGTTGAGGTCTGGTCGGGCCGGCAGACCCTCCTGGCGAGCACCGCCGACCCGAACATCGTGGCCGAGGCGGAGGCGCCCCGCGCCCCGCGGGAGGGGTACGACGGCGTCGCGGTGGGGCGCAACTACCCGTCGCCCCAGGGGGGGCTCTTCATCCGCGGGATCGCGCCGATCCAGCTCCCCGGCGGCCCGGTGCAGGGCGTCGTGGTGGCGAGCCTCCACATCCCGCGCAACCTCGTCCAGAAGGTCGGCGACATCCGGGCCGGCTTCGACGAGTACAAGACGCTCAAGATCCTCAAGCAGCCGATCAAGTCGTCCTACGTCCTCACGCTCCTCCTGGTGACGCTCCTCATCATGCTGGCGGCCACCTGGTTCGGGTTCCGGCTGGCCAAGGAGCTGACCGGGCCGGTGCAGGAGCTGGCCGAGGGGACCCGGCGGGTCGCCGAGGGGGACCTCGACTTCCGGCTCCAGGTCAGGTCGGACGACGAGGTCGGGATGCTCGTCGAGTCCTTCAACCGGATGACGAGCGATCTCAAGACGAGCAAGGCCGAGCTGACGCGCGCGAACACGGAGCTCAGGGCGAGCAACGTCGAGCTCGACCGCCGGCGCGCCTACATGGAGATCGTGCTGCGGAACATCGGCGCGGGGGTCATCGCGCTCGACCGCGAGGGGGTCGTCACCGCGTTCAACACGGCCGCCGAGCGGCTCCTCGGGCTCGACGCGGGGCTGGTCGTCGGCCGGCCGTACCGCGAGGCCTTCACCGCCGACGAGACGGCGCTCGTGCGGAACCTCATCCACGAGCTCGGCGCGGCGGAGTCGGACGCCATCGAGCGGCAGGTGAAGCTCACGGTGGGCGACAAGACGCTGACCCTGCTCGTCAGCCTCACGCTCCTGCGGGACGAGCGGCACCACTACCTCGGGCTCGTCGTCGTGTTCGAGGACCTCACGGAGGTGCTCAAGGTACAGCGGATGAGCGCCTGGCGCGAGGTGGCGCGGCGGATCGCCCACGAGATCAAGAACCCGCTCACGCCGATCCAGCTCTCGGCCCAGCGGCTGCGCCGGCGCTACCTCGAGAAGCTCGACGGCGACGCGGCCGTCTTCGACGAGTGCACGTCGACGATCATCAAGCAGGTGGACGAGCTGAAGACGCTGGTCAACGAGTTCTCGAACTTCGCGCGGCTGCCGGCGGTCAACCCGCGCCCCTCGGACCTCAACGTCATCGTGCGCGAGGCGGTGGCGCTCTACCGCGAGGCGCACAAGGCCGTGGCGTTCCGCGTCGACGAGGAAACCGACCTGCCGGTGATCGACCTCGACCCCGAGCAGATGAAGCGCGTTCTCATCAACCTGCTCGAGAACGCCGTGGCCGCCATCGTCGGCGAGGGAGCGGTCGCCGTGTCGGGGACGGGGGCGCCGGCCGCGGCGCCGGCGGGCGAGGTGGTGGTCACGACCCGCGTCGACCCGGAACGACAGGTCGTCCGCCTCGAGGTGACCGACACCGGGTGCGGCATCCCGGCCGAGATCCGGGGCCGCCTGTTCGAGCCCTACTTCTCGACCAAGAAGAACGGCACCGGGCTCGGGCTCGCCATCGTGAGCACGATCGTCGCCGACCACAACGGGTACATCCGGGTGAAGGACAACGAGCCGCGCGGCACGCGGTTCATGATCGAGTTGCCGTACCGGCCGTGACGCAGATCGCCCTCATCGTCGACGACGAAGCCTCCATTCGCACCTCCCTCGCCGGCGTCCTCCGGGACGAGGGCTACGAGGTGATCGAGGCCGACGGCGGCCAGGCCGCCCTCGCCAGGGTGGCCGAGCACGAGCCGGACGTCGTCCTCCTCGACATCTGGATGCCGGAGATGGACGGCCTCGAGACGCTCCAGCGGCTCAAGGCCATCCAGCCGGGCCTGCCGATCGTCATCATGTCCGGCCACGGCACCATCGAGACCGCCGTCAAGGCGACCAAGCTCGGTGCGCACGACTTCGTCGAGAAGCCGCTCTCCATCGAGAAGGTCGTGCTGGCGCTCCAGAACGCCATCACCCAGAGCCGCCTGCAGCGCGAGAACACGCGGCTGCGCGAGAAGGTGGAGCGGCGGCAGGAGATGATCGGCCAGAGCCGGGCGATCCAGCGGCTGCGCGAGCAGATCGCGCTGGCGGCGCCGTCGAACGGCTGGGTGCTCATCCGCGGGGAGAACGGCACCGGCAAGGAGCTGGTGGCGCTCACGATCCACCGGCTCTCGCGGCGGGCCGACAAGCCGTTCATCGAGGTGAACTGCGCCGCCATCCCGGAGGAGCTGATCGAGAGCGAGCTCTTCGGGCACGAGAAGGGCGCCTTCACCGGGGCCGTCGCGCGCAAGCGCGGCCGGTTCGACCTCGCGCACGAGGGGACGCTCTTCCTCGACGAGATCGGCGACATGAGCCTGAAGACCCAGGCCAAGGTGCTCCGGGTCCTCCAGGAGGGGACGTTCGAGCGGGTGGGGGGAAGCCAGACGATCAAGGTGGACGTGCGGGTGATCGCCGCGACCAACAAGGACCTCCTCGAGGAGATGCGGCACGGTCGCTTCCGCGAGGATCTCTACTACCGGCTCAACGTCATCCCGTTCTACGTGCCGCCGCTCAGGGAGCGCAAGGACGACATCCCGCTCCTGGTCGACCACTTCCTCGACATGTTCGCCAGCGAGATGTCGGGCGCGCAGCGGAAGTCCCTCTCGCCCGAGGCGCTCGACCTGCTCCTCGCCCACGAGTGGCCGGGGAACATCCGCGAGCTCAAGAACCTCGTCGAGCGGCTCGTCATCATGACGCCCGGTCCGATCATCAGGGCGGAGGACGTGCCGCTCGCGCCGGCGGTCGCCCGGGCCGCGCCGCCGCCGTCGCCCGAGGCCTGGCGCAGGCCGTTCGAGGCGCCGTCGCTGCGCGACGCCCGCATCGACTTCGAGCGGGAGTACATCCTCGCGCAGCTCGCGCGCCACGGCTGGAACATTTCCCGCACCGCCGAGGCGATCGGCATCGAGCGCAGCAACCTCCACCGGAAGATCCGCCAGTACGGCATCGAGGTCGCCAGGGGCGACGGCAGCGACGACCAGGATCGGTGAGCCGGCACGCGGCGCCGCCCGGCGTCAGGCATCCTCCTCGTCGGCCCCGAGGATCGCGGTCGCGAGCCCCAGGTACTGCCGCAGCTCCTCGAAGTGGGCCGGGCGCAGCTCCCCGTTCGAGAAGCGGACCTCGGCCACGACCCCTCTCGACAGCGGCCAGGTGAAGACCCGCCCGCGCGTCGGGCCGTCGGCGGCCGGCGGGCTGCCGGACGGCCCGCCGGCGGGCGGCGCCGCGCGGGCCCCGTTGCGGGGCGAGGCCTCGAGCCCCGCCGCCGCCATCGTCTCCCGGAACGCGCGGATGGCGAGCCGCGCTCCCGCCTCCGAGAAGTGCCGGTCGAAGATCAGGTGCGAGCGGAGCGCGTCGTCGGAGGCGTCCCGGTGGCTGTCGTGGAGCTGCCGGAAGAGGTCCGGTCGCAAGGCGGCCTCGTGGAGCGCCCGCGTGAAGGCCTCCGAGCGCGCCGGCTCGAGCGCGAGCCGCATGCCGAGGTCCGAGACGCGCACCCCCTCGCCGTCGTCCTCGATCAGGCCGTAGCGCTTGAGCGAGGCGAGGCGCACGCGCGCCGGCCCCGACAGGCTCGCGTAGCCCCAGGCGCGCACCGCCACCCCCGCCGGAACGGTCGTTCGCTTCTCCTGCTTCCAGAGCGCCTGCGCGAGCCTCACGGCCGCCTCGAGCGGCAGGGCAGGGTAGTTGGGACTCCGGGTCCGCGGCATCGCACGCCTGCCATGCATCTCGCGAGCCTCGCAGGCGGCAGGCTTGCGCCGTCCGTCCAGGGGCGTCGGAGACGTGCCGAGGCGTCTTCGAGGCGTCTTGCGGCGCCTGCGCATCCCGGAGGCGCCGCGAGGCTCCACAGGCTGTGGAATCTCTGAGCGGCGAGGCGTCCTGGCAGCCTCCACAGACTCGCCAGGCGGGGGCTCGGTCATTATCTCAGGGTCAACCACGCACGGGCAGGCGACTCGGATTCGCAGCCCTCGTCGGTCGCGTGTGGCCCGAGGAGCGCCGCAATGCCGGCAGCACGAGGTCGATCGCCTCGCGGCCAGGCACCCGGCCGATCACGGCGCCTGACGGCCCTCGGGTTGCGGCGCGACGCAGGGCCAGCCGGCTGGCGCAGGGCGCCCGCGGCTCGGGCGCCGCTCTTGCAGTCCGGCCCGGCAGAAGGAGGCACGCGATGCGCGCCACGCTACGGGACCGTGGGCAGTACGAGCTGGTGGAGAACCACGGCCGGCTCCTCCTCGTGCTCGACGGCACGCAGTGGTTCAGCTGGCTGCCGGCGTCGGAGGCCGAGGCGCCCGCCATCGAGATCGACGAGCCGGAGGGCGCAGCCCGGACGGTGCGGCAAGGGGAGTTCTATCTCATGGACATCGTGGACGACCCGACGCTGCGCGACGGCCTGCACCTGTTCCTCGAGGGCGACGGCGCGTTCGACGAGGTGCTCCTGCCGGACGGGATCCCGACGGAGCACGAGGGGAAGACCGTGATCGCGACCGGCTACGCGGCGACACGCGAGGAGCTCGAGGCCTACCTCGCGCCGCGCGACCGCGTCGTGCGCCCCGCCTGACGGCCGGGCCCGGCCGGGTGGTGAGGCCGCCCGCCTCCGGCAGGACGACCCCGCTCACGACGCATGGCCCGCCGCGGGCAGGCCGGTCGCGACTAGGCCGCCGTGGTCGCCCCCGTCCGCAGGCGCTGGCCGATCTGCCGGGCGTGCCACTCGAGCCCGCGCAGCGAGTCGAGGATGGCGAGGAAGAGCGACGAGGCCTGCGGCACGCAAACCCCCTCGACGAGCCGCCGCTCGTGGGCCTCCGCGAAGGCGGTCGCGCGGGAGCCGAGCGCCGAGCCCCTTCGCGCCACCGCGTCGAGCAGGAAGCGGTTGCGGGTCTCGAGCGCGTCGTGCACCAGCCGCATCAGCTCCGTCGCCCGGATCATCAGCTCCTCGATCTCCGCCACCGCCCGGTCGGAGAAGGGGATGCCGTCGCGCAGGATGGTGCGCGCGCAGCGGAGGATCGTCTCCGCCTGGTCGCCGATCCGCTCGAGGTGGCCGGGGACGAACTGCCAGGGGGTGCGCAGGAGGTCCGCGGTGAGGCGCTGCTCGGCCGCGTGGATGCCGGCGGCCAGCTCCTCGGCCCGCCCGAGCGCCGCCGCGTCGTAGTGCGTGAGGGCGCGGGCGAGCGTGGCGAGGAGCGCCTCCGCCTGGGCACACTGGTCGAGCAGCGCCTGCGGGGCCCTGGGGTGGGGATCGACCGCCATGGTGGCCTCCTCGCCCGGCGCGGCCGGGCGTCGCGCGAAGCCTCGAGCGACCGGCCGGTGCGGCACGGAGCAAGCCGGGAGGTCGGGCAGGGTCGGCCGGGGCCCGGATACGCCACCACTCTAGCGCGGCGTCGTGCGCGCGGTCACGGTCCGACCGTGACCGACCCGGTCCGCTCGCCGCCGCCCCCGCCGTCCGCGGCCGCGACCGCGGCGGCGCCGGCCACCACGCCGACGCCGATCAGCGCCCACCAGTACCACTTGTGATACCAGCGGTCCCGCGCCGCCGCGCCGCTCCCCGAGGTCGGCGCGTCCAGACCCGCACGCGCGCCGACCGCGGTCGGCGCCACGGCAAGGGGCGGCAGCGTGGACGAGCGCCAGGCGGCGACGAGCCGCGGGCGCGGTCGCGGCGCCTCGCCGCGCGCGGCGGCCGCGAGCCACGCCCCGACGCGGCGGCCCGCCGCGACGGCGTCGGGCGACTCGACGAGCGCGAGCAGGGCCTCGGTGTCGCCGGTCGCGAGGTCCACGAGCGCCGCGGCCGCGGCGAGCCCCGCGGGAGTCCCCTCGACCCAGACGAGCGCGAGACGGTCCGCGCCGAGCGCGTCGGCCAGGGCGGCCGCCGCCCCGGGCGCGATGTCGGGACGCGCGTCGGCCGCGGACAGGCTGCGCGCGAGCGCGACGAGCGACGGGCCGACCGCGCCGGCCGGGACGACGACCTCGACGACGTCGGGGCCGAACTCGTTCGCGTCGATCGTGAGCGCGGTCGGCGTCCCGAGGGGCGACTGGGCGACCACGGCGTGGGGGCCCGGCGCGAGCGGCTCCATGGCCAGCGGCGTGCGGCCGCGGTGCACGCCGTCGACGAAGAGGTCCGCGCCGATCGGGACGGCCGAGAGGTGCAGGCGCGTCGGGCGGACCGCGGTGAGCCGGACGCGGGCCGTCGCGAGCGCGTGCTCCACGGCGGGCGCATATCGGCCCGGCGGGAGGGCGAGCCCCGGCGCAAGGTGCAGCGCCCGCTCGAACGCGCGCTCGGCGAGGGCGGCATCACCCAGGCCGAGCGCGACGACGCCGAGGAGCACCGGCGCGTCGAGCAGGTCAGGCGCCGCGGCCGCCAGTCGGGGGTCGGCCTCGAGCGCCGCGGTCACGGCCTCGAAGCGCGCACGCGCCGTGTCGGCGTCGAGCGCCTCGTAGGCCGCGCGGCCGGCGTCGAGCCCCTCGCGCAGCGCCTCGACGGCCGCTCGCGAGACCTCCGGGCGGCGCGGCCCGGCGACGATCGCAAGCCCATCCGCGCCGGCGACGATCCGCTCGCGGAGGTCGCGCGCGACACGGGGCGAGAGATCGGGCGCCGGGACGACCAGGAGGGCGACCGGAGGGGTCGGCGCCGCAGCGGGGGCAGCCGCCGGCATGCCGACGAGCAGGGGAACCAGCGCGCCGGCAAGCCAGCGTCGCACAACGAGCGAGGGCATGGTAGCCTCCTCTCGGTAACTCTATTGACGGTATCGGGCGGGTGTCAATCGAGGGTCGCCGCATCGGCCAATACCAGGTGCTCCGCCGGCTCGGGGTCGGCGGGATGGCCGAGGTGTATGCCGCCGAGCGGATCGGCCCGGCCGGTTTCCGACGGGCGGTTGCGCTCAAGGTACTGAGGCCGCACCTGCGCCACGCCGAGGCCGTCACCGGCCGCTTCACCCGGGAGGCGAGGCTCGCGGCGTCGCTTCGCCATCCCAACCTGGTCCCGGTCGTCGACCTCGGCATCGACGACGGCGTCGCCTTCCTCGCCATGGAGCTGGTCGACGGGCCCGACCTGCGACACGCGACGAGCCTCGGCGCCCGCCTCGGCCGTCCGCTGCCGCCCCGGCTCGCCGTGTACGTCGGCATCCAGGTGGCACGCGGTCTCGCGTACGCCCACGCGCTCGGCCTCGTGCACCGCGACGTCTCCCCTCAGAACATCCTCCTCTCGCGAAGCGGCGAGGTGCGCCTCTCGGACTTCGGCATCGCGGCGGCCGCCTCCGGCGCCGAGGCGAGCGCATCCGGTGCGCTGCGCGGGAAGCTCGCCTACCTGGCGCCCGAGCAGGTCGAGGGCCGCGCCCCGGACGCCCGCGCCGACGTCTTCGCGCTCGGCGTCGTGACCTGGGAACTCCTCGCCGGCCGGCGGATGTTCCTCGGCGCGACCGACGCGGAGACGCTCGCCCGTGTCCGCGCGTGCCAGGTGCCGATCCCGCCGCCGGGGGTCGACGCCGATGCCGTCCCGCCCGGCATCTGGGCGGCCCTCGGCGGTGCGCTCACGGCCGACCGCGCGGCGCGGACGGCCTCGGCGGCCGCGTTCGCCGCGTCGCTCGCGGACGCCTGGCCGGAGGCCGATCGCGGCGAGGCGACGGCCGAGTTGGCCGCCTGGATCGACGTCGTCTGCCGCCACGTCGACCAGGCCGTGAGGGAGCGGGAACGGCCGGCGGCCGCCGCGCCGCTCGCGCCCGATGGGGCGCACGCCGCGACCCCGACCCTCCAGACCACCGACGCGCCTGCCGGGCGGCCGGCGGCCACCGGCCCGGCGACCGCCGGCCCGGCGGCCCGACGCCGCGCCTGGGCCGCCGGCGCGCTCGCCATCGGCCTCGCCGCCATCGCCCTGCTCCTCGCGGCCAGGTCGCGATCGCCGTTCGACACCGCGCCGCCCCCCCTCGCGGCCGCCGCGGGCAAGGCGTCCGGACCCGAGCGGGCTACTCCCGAGCCGGTCGCGCCGGAGCGTCGCCTCGCTCCGGTGAGGCCGCGATCCACGCCGGAAGCGACGGCTCCGGCGCGCGCCGAGGCCGTGACGCGGCGCGGCACGCTTCTCGTGACGAGCCGGCCTGCCGGCGCGAGCATCGAGCTGGACGGCCGGCCGGCCGGGCGGACGCCGAGGCGCCTGGCGGGGCTCGCGCCAGGCACGCCGGTCGTGGTGGTCGTACGGCTCGACGGCCACCGCCCGGTCGAGCGGACGGTCGTCCCGCGGGCGTCGGGGACCGAGACGCTCGACATCACGCTCGAGCCGGCCTTCGGCCTGCTCAGCCTCGACGCCGACCCCTGGGCCGAGGTGACGCTGGACGGCCGGCCCGTCGGCGCCACGCCGCTCCTCGCGCGGCGCGTGCCCGCGGGCCTGCGGCGGGTGCGCCTCGAGCATCCGCCGACCGGCGCCGTCGTGGAGCTGGTGATCCCGGTCGATCCCGACCAGCACGTCCGCCGTCGTCTCGCGATCGCCCACGCGCCCTGACTCACCGCCGGGAGAGCCGCTCGAGCGCCCTGGCGATCCGCGCGGCCAGCGGGCCGCCCGGCCGCGCCAGGCGCGCCGCCCGCTCGTAGAGCCGGCGCGCGGCGTCGAGGTCGGCGTCCTCGCCCGCGTACGCCTCGAGGTAGCGCGCCTCGGCCTCGGCCTCGGTCCGCTCGAGCCCGGCCGCGGCCCCCGCGTGGCCGCTCTCGAGGTCGGCCGCCCGCCGGAAGGCGTCGAGCGCCTCCTCCCATCGACCGTCGTCCGCCAGTCGGTGGCCCTTCTCGGCCAGGGAGTCGGCGAGTGAGCGCCGGGCACGGGACGCGAAAGGACCTGGCTCCGGCAGGCCGAGGCCGGCCTCCAGTTCCAGCAGGCGCTCGAGCGCGGCCGCGCCCCCGGGCGGCGGCCAGCGCTCCCCCTCGCCGAGGAGGCGGGCGATGGCGTCGAGGCGCGCGAGCAGCGCGACGGCAACCTCGCCGCGAGCGCCGGCGAGCGCCGCCCGCGCGCCCGCCAGGTCGCCGGCGTGGTAGCGCGTCCGCGCCAGCTCGACCGGCGACGGGGGCCGGCGCGGCGGCGGCGAGGCGTGCGGCGCCGGGGCCGGGCGGCGCGCGTGGCGCGGCCGGGGAGGGCGGCGCGGCGACTCGACCGGCCCGGTCGACGCCGGCCGCGCCTCCCGCTCGCCGGATCGAGCCGGAGCGGTCGTTGCCGCGTCGGGGAGCGGCGCCGGCGCAGGCGGAGCCGGCTCGGCGACCACGGCGGCGTGCGGCGCCGGTGCAGGCGGAGCCGGCTCGGTCACCACGGCGGCGTGCGGCGGCCCGGGGAGATCTCCCGGCCCGACGAGCGCCCACGCCACGACCGGCGCGACGACGACGGCCAGCAGGCGCCAGGCCGTCCACGCGCGCGCGGGCGGCGCGGGCGCCCCGGCCGCGGGCGCCTCGGGCGGCATGCGCGGTGGGTCCGGCGCGACCGCCGCCGTCTCGGCAACCGGCCCGGGACCGGGCGTCGGCGCCGGCGCGGGCGGCATGAGGGGGGTCGGCTCGTCGGTCGGCCCGTCCAGCGTCATGGCCGCGGTCGACCGGCGGCGAGCCGGAGCCGGTCGCCGGGCGCGACGCCGAGCCGCGCGGCGTCTCCGGGTGGCAACTCCACCGTGGCGTGCGTCCCCCGGGGCCCGATCAGGAGGCGGCGGGGGGCGACTCGCGCTCGGACGCCGAGGACCCGTCCGCGCGCGTCGACGAAGACGACGTCGATGGGGCCCCGGAGGCCGAACGTGTGGATCCCCCGCACGCCGACGAGCCAGAGCGCGGCCTCGCCCGTCGCCGGGCGTCGGCCGATCCATCCGCGCAACCGGGCGAGCGGCGACGCCGCGAGGTCGACCCGGACGAGCTCGGTCCGTCCGCGCGCGGCAGCGTGCACGAGCATCGTCACGCGGCGCGTCATGGCGTCAGGCCGGCGGTGAGGCGCAGGGCCAGCGGCACCAGCAGCACGACGAAGGTCGCCGGCAGGATGCAGAGCGCCAGCGGCAGGAGGAGCCTGACGGGTGCGAGGAGCGCCCGCCGTTCGGCCGAGTGCCACCGTTCCTGCCGCCGCTGCTCGGCCTGGATGCGCAGGGCCGGCGCCAGGCGGCCGCCGAGCCGGTCGGTCTGATCGAGGGTCGCGACGAGCGCCGCGATCTCCGGATAGGGCAGCGTCCGGCGCAGCTCCGCGAGAGCGTCGGCGCGGGAGCGGCCGGCCGCCATGCCGGCGACCACGAGGGCGAGGCCGTCGCGAAGGGGACCGGCCGGGCCGCGTCGCGCCGCGAGGTCGAGCGCCGCGCTCGCGGCCAGCCCCCCTTCCACCGCCATCGCCAGCAGGTCGAGGACGAACGGGAGGTCGCGGCGCACCTGGGCCTCGCGCCTGCCGGCGCGCCTGCGCAGCCAGGCGAGCCGGCAGGCGGGAGGCAGGAGAGCGCCGGCGATCGTTCCTGCCGCGCCGGCCGCGAGCGCGCCGATCGCGAGCCCGGCCGCCGCCAGCGCCTC
>DASVDK010000311.1:0-4940 GCA_036381125.1 Thermodesulfobacteriota bacterium
CGTCGTCGGGACCGCCTTCCCGTACATCGAGTTCTACCCGAGGCCGAACCAGGCCCTGGCCGTCCAGATCGACCGGGACGCGACGCGCATCGGCCTGCGCTTCCCGGTCGAGGCGCCGGTGGTCGGCGACGCGCGGGAGAGCCTGTCGAGGCTCCTCCCGCTCCTCACCCGAAAGACCGACCGGAGCTTCCTCGAGACGGCGCAGTCGGGCATGCGCGAGTGGCGCCGGCTCATGGAAGAGCGGGGGACCCGTCGCGACACGCCGATGAAGCCGCAGGTGGTGGCCCACGAACTGGGCAAGCGGCTCGACGACGACGCCATCGTCACGAGCGACAGCGGGACCATCACCACCTGGTGGGCCCGCCAGATCCCGGCGAAGGCGGGCCAGGTCCACACGCTCTCCGGCAACCTCGCCACCATGGCCTGCGGCCTGCCGTACGCCATCGCGGCCCAGCTCGCCTACCCCGGCCGCCAGGTCGTCGCCTTCGTGGGCGACGGCGGCTTCTCGATGCTCATGGCCGAGCTCCTCACCGCCGTCAAGTACGAGCTGCCGATCACGGTCGTCGTGATCAAGAACAACGTCCTCGGCCAGATCAAGTGGGAGCAGATGGTCTTCCTCGGCAACCCCGAGTACGGCGTGCAACTGCAGCCGATGGACTTCACGAAGTTCGCCGAGGCGTGCGGCGCGCGGGGCTTCCGGATCGAGGACCCCGCGACCTGCGGGCGAACCCTCGACGAGGCGCTGGCCGCCACGGGCCCCACGATCGTCGAGGCGGTCGTCGACCCGCTCGAGCCGCCGATGCCGGGCAAGATCAGCGTCGACCAGGCCGCCATGTTCGCGAAGTCGCTCCTGCGCGGCGAGCCGAACCGGGTGCAGGTCGCGCTGACCGCGATGTCCGACAAGGTACGCGAGCTGGTCTAGGCGGGCGGTCATGGACGCCCCGATCGAGGCCCTCGACGTCGCCGCCTACCGCATCCCGACCGACGCCCCGGAGTCGGACGGCACCTACGCCTGGGACGCGACGCCGCTCGTCGTCGTCGAGGCGGCCGCCGGCGGCCGGCGGGGGCTCGGGTCCACCTACGCGGACGTGGCGACCGCGCGGCTCGCGGCGGACACGCTGGCGGGCGCGGTGCGCGGCACCGACGCGCTCGACGTGCCCGGCGCCTTCGCGGCGATGGCCCGCGCCGTGCGCAACCTCGGCCGTCCCGGCGTGGCGGCCATGGCGGTCTCCGCGGTCGACGCGGCGCTCTGGGACCTCAAGGCCCGGCTGCTCGACGTCCCGCTCGCGAGGCTCCTCGGGCGCGTGCGCGACGCCGTTGCCGTCTACGGCAGCGGCGGCTTCACGAGCTACGACGACGCTCGCCTCGCGGCGCAGCTCGGAGGGTGGGTCGGGGCCGGGATCCGGCGCGTGAAGATGAAGGTCGGCCGCGAGCCTGGCCGGGACGTCGAGCGCGTGCGGGTGGCTCGCGACGCGATCGGTCCCGGCGCCGACCTCTTCGTGGACGCGAACGGCGCCTACACGCGCAAGCAGGCCCTGTCGATGGCGGACGCCTTCGCGGGGCTCGGCGTCTCCTGGTTCGAGGAGCCGGTCAGCTCGGACGACCTCGCCGGCCTGCGCCTGCTCCGCGACCGGGTCCCCCCGGGCATGGCGGTCGCGGCCGGGGAGTACGGCTACACGCCGTGGTACTTCCGCCGCATGCTCGAGGCCGGGGCGGTCGACGTCCTCCAGGCCGACGCGACGCGGTGCGGCGGCGTGACGGGGTTCCTCGCGGTCGCCGCCCTCTGCGACGCGTTCATGCTGCCGCTCTCCGCGCACTGCGCCCCGTCGCTCCACGCGCATCCCGGCTGCGCGGTCGCTCGGCTCGTGCACGTCGAGTACTTCCACGACCACGCCCGGATCGAGCAGATGCTCTTCGACGGCGCGCCGTCCCCCGAGGCCGGGGCCCTGCGCCCCGACCTCTCGCGACCGGGCATGGGTCTCGTGCTCAAGCGCCGGGACGCCGAAAGGTACGCCGCATGACAGACCTGGACGCCCGCCGGCTCGCCTCGGACCTCCGCCGCGCGGTGCGCGGCGAGGTGCGGTTCGACGACGGCAGCCGGGCCCTCTACGCCACCGACGCGTCGAACTACCGGCAGGTGCCGATCGGCGCCGTCCTCCCGCGCGACGTGGAGGACGTCGTGCGCGCCGTGGCGGTCTGTCGCGAGCACGACGCTCCCGTGCTGCCGAGGGGCGGCGGCACGAGCCTCGCCGGGCAGTGCTGCAACGTCGCGGTCGTCCTCGACATGACCAGGTACGTCAACCGCCTCGTCGAGATCGACCCGGACCGGCGGACGGCGCGCGTCGAGCCGGGCCTCGTCCTCGACGACCTCAGGCAGGCGGCGAACCGCCACGACCTCACCTTCGGGCCCGACCCGGCCACGCACACCCATTGCACGCTCGGCGGGATGCTCGGCAACAACTCCTGCGGGGTGCACTCGGTCATGGCCGGCCGCACCAGCGAGAACGTCGAGTCGCTGGACGTCCTCACCTACGACGGCGCGCGCCTCACCGTTGGTCGGACCACCGACGAGGCGTTCTCGCGCATCACCGCCGCGGGCGGCCGCGCGGCCGACATCTACCGGCGCCTCGGCGCCCTGCGCGACCGGTACGCCGACCGGATCCGCGAGCGGTTCCCGGACATCCCGCGCCGGGTGTCGGGGTACGACCTGCCGGCCCTCCTCCCCGAGGCCGGGTTCGACGTGGCGCGCGCGCTCGTCGGGAGCGAGGGCACGCTCGTGACGATCCTCGGGGCGACGGTCCGCCTCGTCCCGTGGCCCAGGGGGCGGTCGCTCCTGGTCCTGGGATACCCGGACGTCTACGCGGCCGGCGACCGCGTCCCGGAGGTCCTCGAGGCGGGCCCCATCGGCCTCGAGGGGTTGGACGACCGCCTCGTGCAGGACATGGTCGCCTCGGGGATCCATCCGGAGGGGGTTCGGCTCCTGCCGGACGGACACGGCTGGCTGCTCGTCGAGTTCGGCGGCGAGACGAAGGCCGAGTCGGACGGCCGCGCCCGCGCCCTCATGGACCGGCTGCGGGGCGGCCCTCACCCGCCGTCCATGATCCTCTACGACGACCCGGCGAAGGAGGCGATCATCTGGCGGGTGCGCGAGGCGGGCCTCGGCGCCACGGCGAACGTCCCCGGCCGGCCCCTCACCTGGGAGGGATGGGAGGACTCGGCCGTCCCGCCCGACCGGCTCGGCGACTACCTCCGCGAGCTTCGCGCCCTCTTCGACCGCTACCGCTACGGCTGCGCGCTCTACGGCCACTTCGGCCAGGGCTGCGTGCACACGCGCATCGACTTCGACCTCGAGACCCCCTGGGGCATCGAGACGTACCACGCCTTCCTCGAGGAGGCCGCCGACCTGGTCGTCCGCTTCGGCGGGTCCTTCTCCGGCGAGCACGGCGACGGCCAGTCGCGCGCCGAGCTGCTGCCGAAGATGTTCGGGGACGAGCTGATGGAGGCCTTCCGCGCGTTCAAGGCCGTCTGGGACCCCGCCGGCCGGATGAACCCGGGCAAGGTCATCGACGCCTACCGGGCCACCGACAACCTCCGGCTCGGCGCCGCGTACGCGCCCCGGGAACCGGAGACCCACTTCGCGTTCCCCGCCGACCGGGGCAGCTTCGCCCGCGCCGCGCTCCGGTGCGTGGGCGTGGGCGAGTGCCGCAAGCACGACGCCGGGACCATGTGCCCGAGCTACATGGTCACCCGCGAGGAGCGGCACTCGACGCGGGGCCGCGCCCGCCTCCTCTTCGAGATGCTCGAGGGCCAGGTGATCCCCGATACCTGGCGCAACGACGCGGTCAAGGAGGCGCTCGACCTCTGCCTCGCCTGCAAGGGCTGCAAGGGCGAGTGCCCGGTGAACGTCGACATGGCGACGTACAAGGCGGAGTTCCTGTCGCACTACTACGCGCGCCGGTTGCGGCCGCGGGCCGCCTACGCCATGGGGCTCGTCCACTGGTGGGCCCGCGCGGCGAGCCTCGCCCCCGACCTCGCGAACCTCGTGACGCAGACGCCGGCCCTCGCGGCCCTCGTCAAGGCGGCCGGGGGGCTCGCGCCCGAGCGGGCGCTTCCGGCCTTCGCGCCGCAGACGTTCCGCCAGTGGTTCCGGCGGCGCGCCGCGCCGAACGGCGGCGGGCCCGAGGTGATCCTCTGGCCGGACACCTTCAACGACCACTTCCACCCGCGGACCGCCGCCGCCGCGGTGTCGGTCCTCGAGGCGACCGGCGCGCGGGTGACGATTCCCGAGCGCGTCCTCTGCTGCGGCCGGCCGCTCTACGACTACGGGATGCTCGGCCTCGCCCGGCGGCAGCTCCGGCGCATCCTCGACGCGCTGCGACCGGAGATCCGCGCGGGGGTCCCGATCGTCGGGCTCGAGCCCTCCTGCGTCTCGGTCTTCCGGGACGAGCTCGGCAACCTCTTCCCCCACGACGAGGACGCCAGGCGGCTCGGCCGGCAGGTGCTGACGCTCGCCGAGTACCTCGCGCAGCGCGCGGACCACGTCGAGCTGCCCACCATGGAGCGCAGGGCGCTCGTCCACGGGCACTGCCACCACAAGGCGATCATGACCATGGGAGCCGACCGCGTCGTCCTCGGCAAGCTCGGCCTCGACGCGGAGGTCCTCGATTCGGGCTGCTGCGGCATGGCGGGCTCGTTCGGCTTCGAGCCGGGCGCCAGGTACGACGTCTCGGTCAGGGCCGGCGAGCGGGTCCTCCTGCCCGCCGTCAGGCGCGCGGACGCCGCGACGCTCGTGATCGCCGACGGCTTCAGTTGCCGGGAGCAGATCCGCCAGGGGACCGGCCGGCACGCCATGCACCTCGCGGAGGTGGTGGCGATGGCGCTCCGCGAGGCCGGCCGGGTCGCCGAGCCCGCGCCGGCCGACGGGGCTCGACCCGCGGCGC
>DASVDK010000312.1:0-3381 GCA_036381125.1 Thermodesulfobacteriota bacterium
CGTCGGCGAGCGACGTCGCGTCGGCCACAGGCACCGCCCCCCCCGCCTCGGCCAGCGCCCGCGTGACCTCGCGGAAGTTGTGCATGTGGGGGCCGTGGAGCGGCGCGCGGCCGTGCGCCGCGGGCTCGAGCAGGCTGTGGCCGCCGGTCGGCACCAGGCTGCCGCCGACGAACACGACGTCCGCGATCCCGTAGAGGGCGGCCAGCTCCCCCATCGTGTCGACCAGCACCACGTCGGGCGCCGGCTCGCCGGGCGCGCCGGGTCGCTCGCTGCGGCGCTGCCATCGCCACCCGCGCTCGTCGAGGAGCCGGCCCACCTCGCCGAGCCGCTCC
Organism: Thermodesulfobacteriota bacterium; assembly: GCA_036381125.1. Lineage (GTDB taxonomy): Bacteria > DASVDK01 > DASVDK01 > DASVDK01 > DASVDK01 > DASVDK01. Next base: position 333 of record DASVDK010000312.1, read on the forward strand.
GGGTGGCGCGGCGCCAGGATCAGCCGCAGGTCGGGCACGCGCGCGCGCATGCGGGCGAAGGCCTCGAGGACGACCGCCTCCTCGCCGCGGTGCGTCGAGCCGGCCACGAAGCGCGGCGACGGCGGCAGGCCGAGCGCCGCCTCGACCGTCGCCGGCGTGACCGCCGCCGCCCCGGGCGCCGCGGCCGCCTGGTCGATCTTGAGGTTGCCGGTGACGGCGGTTCGCTCGGGCGGCGCGCCGAGGGCGACGAACCGATCGGCGTCGGCCCGCGTCTGGGCGCCGACGAAGGCGAGCGAGCGGAGGCAGCGGGCGAGCAGCGGGCGCACCCGGCGATAGCGCCGGAAGGAGCGATCCGAGAGGCGCCCGTTCACGACCCCGACCGGGATGCCGCGCCGCTCGGCCGCCAGGAGGAAAACCGGCCAGATCTCGGTCTCGAGCAGGAGGACGAGCCTGGGGCGGACGCCCTCGAGCGCCCGGCGCACCGGCCCGGCGAGGTCGAACGGGAAGTAGCAGACCGCCGCCGCCTCGCGCGCCCGCTCCCGCGCCGTCGCCTGGCCGGTCGGCGTCACGGTGGAGAGCACGAGCGGCACGTCGGGCCGGGCGCCGTGGAGCGCGGTGACGAGGGGGAGCGCCGCCACCGTCTCGCCGACCGAGACCGCATGCACCCAGACCGGCCGCCGCCCCGCGAGCGCGAGGACGTCCGCCGGGTAGCGCCCCAGGCGCTCGGCGAAGCCGGGTCGGTACTTCCCGGTCGCGAGCATGCGGCCGAGGAGCACCGGGCTCGCCAGGGCGACCAGGCCGAGGAGCCCCGCCTGGTAGAGGCCGAGCAGCGCCCGGTCGACGGCGCCCCCGCTCACGCCTCCGTCCCCGAGAACGCCATGTCGTGGAGCTTGCGGTAGGCGCCGCCGCGCGCGAGCAGCGTCTCGTGCGTGCCGACCTCGGCCACGCGACCGCCGACCAGGACGACGATCCGATCGGCCCGGCGGACGGTGGAGAGCCGGTGAGCGATGACCAGCGTGGTCCGGCCGGCCATGAGCCGCTCGAGCGCGGCCTGCACCTCGGCCTCGCTCTCGGTGTCGAGCGCCGAGGTCGCCTCGTCGAGGATGAGGATGGGCGCGTCCTTGAGGAGCGCGCGCGCGATGGCGATGCGCTGCCGTTCGCCGCCCGAGAGCTTGACGCCCCCCTCCCCGACCGGCGTCGCGTACCCCTGCGGGAGCCGGGAGATGAAGCCGTGGGCGTTGGCGGCCCTGGCCGCCTCGACGACCTTCGGGTGGTCGGGCGGCAGCGGTTCCCTCGCGCCGTAGGCGATGTTGCCCCCCACCGTGTCGTTGAAGAGGAAGGTCTGCTGCGACACGATGCCGATCTGCCCGCGCAGGGAGGTGAGCGTCAGGTCGCGGACGTCCACGCCGTCGATCGACACGCGGCCGCTGGTCGCGTCGTAGAAGCGGGGCACGAGGGAGACGAGCGTCGACTTGCCGGCGCCCGACGGCCCCACGATCGCCACCATCTCCCCGGCGCGTACCGCGAAGTCGACGTCGGTGAGCACGTCGGCCGCGTCGTACCGGAAGCCGACCCGCTCGAACCGGATGCCGTCCCGGACGCCCGCGAGCGTCGCCGCCCCCGGCCTCTCCCGCACGTCCGGCTCCTCGTCGAGGACCTCGAAGATCCGCTCGGCCGCCGCGATGCCGGCCTGGATGGCGGCGTTCGACTGGTTCAGCCGCTTCACCGGCTCGTAGAGGGAGAGGAGCGCCGTCATGAAGGCGAAGAAGGTGCCGGGCGTGGACGACCCCTCGACGACGCGGGAGCCGCCCAGGTAGACGACGCCGGCGATGCCGAAGGCGGCGAGGACCTCCATGACCGGCGACGAGAGGGCGCGGACCTTGACCTGCGACATGGCCAGGCGGTAGACGCGGCGGTTCTCGGCGCTGAAGCGGGCGTACTCGCGCGCCTCCTGGCCGAAGGCCCGCACGACTCCGGCGCCGGCGAGCGTCTCCTGGAGGATGCCGGTCAGGTCGCCGATGGAGGTCTGGCTCTGGCGCGAGAGCCGGCGCAGCCGCCGGCCGAACCGCACGATCGCCCAGACGGCAACCGGGAAGACGAGCGCGGCCAGGGCGGCCAGGCCGGGGTCGAGGTAGACCGCCACGGCGACGAGGCCGACGACGCCGAGCCCGTCGCGGACCACCGAGGCGAACGCGTCGGTCACGGCCGCCTGCACGAGCGCCACGTCGTTGGTCACCCGCGACATCAGGGTCCCGGTCTGGGAGCGGGCGAAGAAGGCCGCCGTCTGGGCCATGAGATGCGCGTAGAGCCGGTTGCGGATGTCGGTCACGACCCGCTGCCCGACGCCCGCCATGAGGACCGCCTGCCCGTAGGCGAAGAGGCCCTTGACGACGTACAGCGCGACGATGAGGAGCGGCAGGAGGATCAGCATCTGCCGGTCCTTGCGGACGAAGACGTCGTCGACGACCGGCTTCATCAGATATGCCGTGGCCGCCGTGGCGGCCGCGAAGCCGGCCATGCAGACGAGCCCGGCCGCGAGCCTGACGGTGTAGGGCCGGACGAACGCGAGGAGCCGAAGGTAGAGGTTCACGAACGCGGCTTCCCGCCCACCTCCGCCCTGGCCGGCGAAGGTGATGGCGCGCCCGAACGCTGCGCCCGGTCCGGCGACTCGCGCCCCGGCGAGGGCGACGGTCCGCCCGGCAGCGTCGAAGAGGGCCCCTCCCCCAGCATCCGCATGAGCAGCGCCGCCGCGCGCGCCGAGGCGCCCGGCGCGCCGAGCCGCGCGCGCACGTCGGCGAGGCCCGCCTCGACGGCCGCCCGGCGCGCCGGGTCGTCGAGGAGCGCCGCGACCTCCGTCGCGATCGCCTCGGCCGTGACCGCCCCCTGGATCAACTCGCGCACGACGTGGCGCCCGGCGACGAGGTTCACCAGGCCGATGGCGGGCACGCGGACGAGGAGGCGGCCGAGGAGGTAGGTGAGCGCGCGGACCTTGTAGACGATGACCATCGGCGTGCCGCAGAGCGCCGTCTCGAGCGTCGCCGTCCCCGAG
>DASVDK010000313.1:0-5042 GCA_036381125.1 Thermodesulfobacteriota bacterium
CCCCCCCCCCCCCCCCCCGGGAGGGGGGACCGGGGGGCCCGTCTCGGCCGGGCGGAGGGCTGTGCGGTGCGTGAGGCCCCCCGCGTCGTAATAGTGGACTACGGCGTCGGCAACCTGCGCAGCGCCCAGAAGGCGCTCGAGGCCGCCGGCGCCGGCCGGGTCGACGTGACGCGCGACCCGAAGGTCATCGCGGCGGCCGACCGGGTCGTGCTGCCGGGCGTCGGTGCCTACGGGCACTGCATCGGGGCGCTCAGGGACGCGGGGCTCGAGGAGGCGGTCGTCCGCGCGATCGAGTCGGGCCGGCCCTTCCTCGGCGTCTGCGTCGGGATGCAGCTCCTCTTCCAGCAGGGCGAGGAGTTCGGCATCCACCGCGGGCTCGGCGTGCTTCCGGGGCGGGTCGTCCACTTCCTCGAGGCGGGCCTCGTGCCGGCCCCGGCCGGTGCGCCGGCGGCCGCGCTCAAGGTGCCGCACATGGGCTGGTCGCCCATCGAGGTGACGCCGGCCGGGGAGGCGCTCTTCGCCGGCCTGCCCACGGGGACGTACTTCTACTTCGTCCACTCGTTCGTGGCCGTGGACGTCGATCGGGCGGGGGTGGCGGCCTTTGCCGACTACGGCATCCGGTTCCCCGCGGCGGTCGTCCGGCGGAACGTCGCCGGCACGCAGTTCCATCCCGAGAAGAGCCAGGCGGTCGGGCTCGACCTCCTGCGCAACTTCCTGCGGTGGCGTCCCTGATGGCGCGCTTCGAGGTGGTGCCGGCCATCGACGTGAAGGACGGCCGCTGCGTCCGCCTCGTGCAGGGGCGCTTCGACGACGCGACCGTCTACGGCGACGACCCCGTGGCGGTGGCGCGCCGCTGGGCCGCGGGCGGCGCGCCGCGGCTCCACGTGGTCGACCTCGACGGCGCCCTCGCCGGGCGGCCGGTGGCGCGCGACCTGGTCGTCGCCATCGCGCGGGCCGTGGCCCCGCTGCCGGTCCAGGTGGGCGGCGGCATCCGCAGCCGCGCCGACCTCGACGCCTACCTCGAGGCCGGCCTCGACCGGGTGATCCTCGGGACGGCGGCGCTCGAGGAGCGCGGCCTGGTCGCCGCCGCGTCGGCGGCGCACAGGGGGCGCGTCTGGGTGGGGCTCGACGTGAAGGACGGCCGGCTGGCGGTCCGCGGCTGGCTCGAGACCGCGGCCGCGGCGCCGGTCGAGGCGGCGCGCGCCCTGGCCGAGGCGGGCGCGGCCGGCTTCGTCGTCACCGACGTCGCGAGGGACGGCACGCTCGCCGGCCCGTCGCTCGAGCGGACCCTGGCCGTGGCCCGTGCGGTCGACCGTCCGGTGCTCGCCTCGGGCGGCGTCTCGTCCGCCGACGACCTCCGGCGCCTGGCCGCGAGCGGCCGTCTGGCCGGCGCGATCGTCGGCAAGGCGCTCTACGCCGGGCGCGTGACGCTGGCGGACGCGCTCGCGGCCGTGGCCGGCGAGCCGGAAGCGAGCCGGCCGTGACGCTCGCGCGCCGCGTGATCCCCTGCCTCGACGTGAAGGACGGCCGCGTCGTCAAGGGGGTGCGGTTCGTCGGCCTGCGCGACGCCGGCGACCCGGTGGAGGCCGCGGCGGCCTACGACCGGCAAGGGGCCGACGAGCTGGCGTTTCTCGACATCACCGCCTCGGCCGAGGCGCGCGGCATCCTGCTCGAGGTCGTGCGGCGCACCGCCGAGGCGGTCTTCATGCCGCTCACCGTGGGCGGCGGCATCCGGACGCCCGAGGACATCCGCGCGCTCCTCGAGGCGGGCGCCGACAAGGTCTCCATCAACACCGCGGCCGTCGCCCGCCCGGAGTTCGTGGCCGAGGCGGCGCGCCGGTTCGGCAGCCAGTGCATCACCGTTGCCGTCGACGCCAAGCGGGTCGGCGGCCGCTGGGAGGTGTTCACCCACGGCGGACGGCGACCGACCGGCCTCGACGCCGTCGAGTGGGCCGCCCGCATGGCGGACCTCGGCGCGGGGGAGATCCTCCTGACGAGCATGGACCGGGACGGGACGCGCGAGGGCTACGACCTCGCCCTCACCCGCGCCGTCGCCCGCGCGGTCCCGGTGCCGGTCGTCGCCTCGGGCGGCGTCGGCACCCTCGAGCACCTCTACCAGGGGCTCGCCGAGGGGGAGGCCTCGGCGGTGCTCGCGGCGTCCATCTTCCACTTCGGCGAGGCGACCGTCGGCGAGGCGAAGGCCTATCTCGCCGCCCGCGGCGTCCCGGTGCGGCTCGCGCCGTGACGACGCCGGTCTTCGACGCGCAGGGCCTCGTGCCGGCCGTCTGCCAGGACGCGCGGACGGGCGAGGTGCTCATGGTCGCCTGGATGAACGACGAGGCGTGGCGCCTCACGCGGGAGACCGGCTTCGCCCACTTCTTCAGCCGCTCGCGCGGCCGCATCTGGAAGAAGGGGGAGACCTCGGGCCACACGCTCGCGGTGCGCGAGGTGCGGCTCGACTGCGACCGCGATACCGTGCTCCTCCTCGTCACGCCTGCCGGACCGGCCTGCCACGCCGGGACGCGAAGCTGCTTCGTCGAGGTCGTCGCCGGAGGCGGCGAGGCGGCCCTGCCGGGCGCCACGCTCGGCGAGGTGCTCGGCCGGCTCGACGCCACGATCCAGGCGCGGCGGAGCGCCGACCCGGGCGAGTCGTACACCGCGGCGCTTCTCGCCGGCCCGGTCGACCGGCCGCTCAAGAAGCTCGTCGAGGAGGCGGCCGAGGCGGCGCTCGCGGCCAAGGGGGGCGATCGGGAGGCGCTCGTGCGCGAGACGGCCGACCTGCTCTACCATGTGCTGGTCGTGCTGGCGCGTGCCGGCGCGGCGCCGGGCGAGGTCGCGCGCGAGCTGGCGCGGCGCGAGGGGGTGAGCGGGCACGCCGAGAAGGCCGCGCGCAAGGACTGACGGGTGCGAGGGTCGGGTCGTCGCATCCGATTCGGGCGACGGCCCGCTCGCTTGACAAGGTCCCGGGGCCTCACTACCCTTTACGGTCACGTCGGGCGGCTGCCGGCGGCCCGTTCGTGTAACTATCCGTTATAATTCAAAAAAACATGGAGAGGAGGTGACCTGCCGCATGCCGGGCGTTCGTGTCAAGGAAAGCGAGTCGTTCGAGTCCGCCCTCAAGCGCTTCAAGAAGCAGTGCGAGAAGGCTGGCATCCTCTCCGAGATCCGCAAGCGCGAGCACTACGAGAAGCCGAGCGTGAAGCGGAAGAAGAAGGCGCTGGCCGCGCGGAAGCGGGCTCTCAAGAAGCTGCGCAAGCAGGAGGCGTAGGCCACGCCTCCTTCGCACGCGGCGGGAAGGCCGGACGGTACACCCACCCACCGCCCCTCGGTGCCGATGGCGCTCAAGGCGACGCTCAAGACCGATCTCAACGCGGCCGCAAAGGCCCAGGACAAAGCCCGTCTATCCACGCTCCGGATGCTGCTCGCCGCGGTCCAGAACCGCGAGATCGAGGTTCGGCGCGAGCTCACCGACGGCGAGCTGCTCGAGACCATCGGCAGGCTCATCAAGCAGCGCCAGGACGCGATCGAGCAATTCAGGGCCGGCGGGCGCGCCGACCTCGTCGAGAAGGAGGAGGCCGAGGTGCGCGTGCTCCAGGCCTACCTCCCGGCGCCGCTGTCGGCCGACGAGCTGGCGGCCAGGGTCGACGAGGCGATCAGGACCGCCGGGGCGACCTCCCGCAAGGACATGGGCAAGGTGATGAAGGTGCTCCTGCCCCTGATCGCCGGCCGCGCCGACACCCGGGCGGCGAGCGAACTCGTACAGCAGAAGCTCGCGGCGATGGGCGGGTGAGCACCGTGAGCACGCTCGACGTCGTCATCCTGGCCGGGCTGGCCTTCTTCCTCGTACGGGGGCTCCTCAACGGCGTCGTCGGGGAGCTGGCGCCGCTCGTCGGCCTCGCGGCCGGCGTGGCGGCCGCGGCCACGCTCACGCCGGAGGCGGTGGTCTTCGCGGAGCGGCAGTGGAGCTGGGTCGCGGGGCTCGCGCCGGGCGTCCGGCTCTGGCTCGCCGGCGCCGTCGTCTTCGTGATCGCCTACGCCCTCTGTCGCCTCGCCGCGTCGTTCCTGGCCGGCGGCGGGGAACCGGGGCGGGCGCCGGGCGGGCTCGCGAGGCTCGCCGGCGCGGCTCTCGGCCTCGCCAAAGGGGCCGTCCTCGTCGGGTTCGCCCTCCTCGGTCTCTCCTGGCTCCTCGCCGGACCCACCGCCAACAGCCTCCTCGAACGCTCCGTGATGGCCCGCGAGCTGACCCGCCTCTCGGCCTCGCTCCTCGGCTGGGCACACGCATGGCTGTAGCCGCCGCCCGTACCGCGCGCGAGTTCGGACCGCCCCTGCCGCGGCGCTTCTACGCGCGGCCGACGGTCGAGGTCGCCAGGGACCTCCTCGGCGCCATCCTCGTGCGGGTGGCGGACGAGGGAACGACGGCGGCGCGCATCGTCGAGACCGAGGCGTACTTCGGGCTCGACGACCGGGCGAGCCACGGCTACGCGGGGCTCACGCCCCGCACGCGCGTCATGTTCGGGCCGCCGGGGCACGCGTACGTCTACTTCATCTACGGCAACCACGACATGCTGAACGTCGTCACCGAGCGCGAGGGGGAGCCGGCCGCCGTGCTCGTGCGCGCCGCGGAGCCGATCGCCGGGCTCGACCTCATGGCGGCCCGGCGCGGTGTGCCGGGGCCGAAGGGGCTCACGGACGGCCCGGGCCGGCTCTGCCGCGCCATGGGGATCACGCGGGCCATGAACGGCGTCGACCTCACGGCGCCCGGGGGACCGCTCTACATCGCCGCGCGGCCGGGGAGGCCGCCCCGGATCGTCACCACGACTCGCGTCGGCATCACGCACGACCGCGAGCGGCTGCAGCGGTACTACGTGGAAGGGAGTCCGTGTGTCTCGCGGCCCTGATCGCCCCATGACCGCCGTCGCCTCCGACCGGGTACTCGAGCTGCTCGAGCTGCCGCGCGTCCTCGAGGCGCTCGGCGAGGGGGCGATGTCGCCGCTCGGGGCGGCCGCGGCGCTCGCCCTGAGACCCACGGCCGAGCCGGCCGC
>DASVDK010000314.1:0-2571 GCA_036381125.1 Thermodesulfobacteriota bacterium
GAGGCGCGGCTCGGCCGCGCCGAGCGGACAGGGGGGTGCGGGGGGCCCGGCTCGGGCAATCGCCCGGCTGTGCGGCCCGTGAGGCCCCCCGCGGATGATGGAGTCGTGAGCATGCTGGTGGACCTGAACCGCGTCATCGACCAGGTCGGCAAGGACAAGGGGATCGGCAAGGAGATCCTCATCGAGGCGCTCGAGAACGCCCTGCTGTCGGCGGCGAAGAAGGAGTTCGGGCCGCAGCGGGAGATCGAGGCGCGCTACAACGAGCAGCTCGGCGAGGTCGAGCTCTTCCAGTTCAAGACCGTCGTCGAGCAGGTGACCAACACCTACACCGAGATCTCGCTCGAGGACGCCCGCGAGATCGACCCCGAGGCGCAGATCGGCGACAGCCTCGGCATCAAGATGGACTCCGCCTCCTTCGGCCGCATCGCCGCCCAGACCGCCAAGCAGGTCATCATCCAGAAGGTTCGCGACGCCGAGCGGGACATCATCTACAACGAGTTCCAGGAGCGCCAGGGCGAGCTGGTGAACGGCATCGTCCAGCGCTTCGAGCGGGGGAACATCATCGTCGACCTGGGGCGGACCGAGGCGGTCCTGCTGCCGCGCGACCAGGTCCCCCGCGAGGCCTACCGGCAGGGCGACCGGATCCGGGCCTACGTCATGGACATCAAGAAGACGCCCAAGGGGCCGCAGATCCTCCTCTCGCGCACCCACCCGGGTCTCCTCATCAAGCTCTTCGAGCTGGAGGTCCCGGAGATCAGCGAGGGGATCGTCAAGATCGAGGCGGCGGCCCGGGAGCCGGGCGGGCGGGCGAAGATCGCCGTCTCCTCGCGCGACCCGGACGTCGACCCGGTCGGCGCCTGCGTCGGGATGAAGGGCTCGCGCGTCCAGGCGGTCGTGCAGGAGCTGCGCGGCGAGAAGATCGACATCGTGCCCTACTCGGAGGATCCGGTCCGCTTCGTCGTCAACGCGCTCGCGCCGGCCGAGGTCAGCGACGTGCACGTCGACGAGGAGAACAAGACCATGGAGGTCCTCGTCGCCGACGACCAGCTCTCGCTCGCCATCGGCAAGCGCGGCCAGAACGTCCGCCTGGCGGCGAAGCTCACGGGGTGGAAGCTCGACATCAAGAGCGAGTCCAGGATGAGCGCCAGCGAGGCGGCCGCCGCGGCGGCCGAGGCGCTCTTCGGGCCGCGCAAGCCGGCCGAGACGGCGCCCGACGAGCCGGCGGCGCTCGCCACGACGGAGGGCCAGGAGGCCGAGGCCTCGCCCGGCCCCGCCTTCGGCGACGGCACGAACCGGCCGGACGAGGCCGACCAGAGCGCGCACCCCGAGGGGGGGCACGGCTCGGTCGGCACGCTCCCGGGCGGAGACCTCGGCGCCTCGGGGGAGGCCGCGGCGCTCGGCTCCGAGGTCGATCGCGCGGCGACCGTCGACCTCGCGGAGTCGGCCGCCGGAGCGGTGAGCGAGGCCTCGGCGGAGGCGGCACGCGGTCCCGAGGAGGAGCGCTGAGACGGATCTCGCGCAGGAGGCAGACATCCCGGCCCGGACCTGCGTGGCGTGCCGGCGCGAGGACGAGCAGGGGACGCTGATCCGGCTCGCGGCGTCGCCCGACGGCCGGCTCGTGGTCGACCACCCGCCGAAGCTGAAGGGCCGCGGCGCGTACCTCTGCCCCGACCCGTCCTGCGTGGCGGCGGCCGTCAAGCGCAACCCGTTTTCCCGGGCGTTCCGGCGTCCGGTGGCGCTTGCCGACGCGGATCTGGGGCGGCTCGTGGCCGAGCGCCTCGAGGCCCACGTGCTCGGCCTCCTCGGCGTGGCGCGTCGGGCCGGCCGGGTGCGCTCGGGCGCGACGCAGGTGGAGGAGGCGCTGGCGCGCGGGAGGCTGGCGCTGGTGATCGTGGCGGCCGATGCCGAGCCGGCGACGGTGGAGGCGTTCGAGGGCCGGGCGCGGGCGGCCGGGACGCCGCTTGCGCGCTTCGGCACCCGCGAGACGCTGGGCCGTGCGATCGGCAAGGACTTCCGGGCCGTGGTCGGCATCGCCGACCCCGGGTTGGCCAGGAAGATCCGCGACGATCTCGGTAAACTAGACAGATTGGCAGGACGCAAGGCGGCGGACCTCCGCCGCGAGATCTGAGAGCCGGCGCGGAAGCGTCGGCCGAGGCAAGGGGCCACAGGTAATCGGGGACCGGGGTGAAGCCCCGGTCGAGCGGAGGCCGGGCACGCGAAACGCCTCCCGTTGGCAGGCGGCGTTCACAGCCCGGCCGGAGCGGCGATGGCCCCGAGCCGTTAATGGAGAGAGTTGATGGCGAAGGTTCGAGTCTTCGAGTTGGCGCAGGAGATCGGGATCGGCAACAAGGAACTCCTGAACCGACTCCAGGAGCTCGGCATCCGGGCGACGAATCACATGAGCCCCCTCGAGCCGGAGGAGGTCGCGCGCGTGCGCATGGGGGCCGCCCAGGCGGCCCAGGGCGGCTCCGCAGCGCAGCCTCTTCGGGAGGAGCGGGTCCGGGGCACGATCATCCGGCGCCGGGCGGCCGGCGCGCCGACCCCGGGTTGGCCAGGAAGATCCGCGACGAT
>DASVDK010000315.1:0-19090 GCA_036381125.1 Thermodesulfobacteriota bacterium
GCTGCGTCGTGGCGCTGCACGACGTGGCGCCCCGCACCCTCGCCGCCTGCCGCGCGCTCGCCGAGCGCCTCGACGCGCTCAGCGTCGCGCCGCTCGCGCTGCTCGTCGTGCCGAGCTTCCACGGCGACCCGTTGGCGGCGCGCCGCGGCGAGACGGCGCGCTGGGTCGAGGCGCGCCGCGCGCGCGGCGACGAGGTCGTCCTGCACGGCTACTACCATGTCGCCGACCGGCGCCCCGACGGCCTGGTCGGCCGCCTTCGGGCGCGACTGCTCACCGCCGGGGAGGGGGAGTTCCAGACGCTCGACGAGGACGAGGCCGGCCGGCGCATGGCCGCGGGCCTCGCGGCGCTCGAGGCGGCCGGCATGGGCCGCCCCCGCGGGTTCGTCGCTCCCGCCTGGCTCCTCGGGGCGGCCGCGCGCCGGGCGGCGAGGCGGCTCGGCTTCGCGTACACGACGACGCACCTGACCCTCGACGACCTCGACACCGGCCTCCGCCACGCGGCGCCGGTCCTCGGTCTCTCGTGCCGGACGCCCCTGCGGGCAGCCGCGTCGCGGGTGGCCGCGCCGCTGCTCTGGTGCGCCGCCCGCCGCGCGCCGCGGCTCCGCTTCGCGCTCCATCCGGTCGACCTGCGCGCGCCCGCCGCCCTCGAGGCGCTCCTCGGCATCCTCGAGGCGGCCCGCCGCGACCGCCCCGTCGTGACCTACGGCGGCCTCCTCGACGCGTGCCGGGCCGAATCCGTCACCCGCCAGCACAGCGCCGTCTAACGGGGTCAGGTCTTTCCATTTTCCAGGCAGGCAAACGGTGGGGTCTGACCCCGCCTGTTTTCCGAGCGGCTCGGGGGCCGAGGGGCCGCAGGCCCGAGCGCCGTGACGCCGGCCCGCAGGCCGTGCAGCACGGCCTAGCCGCGTCTGTCGCTTCGGGAGGGGTCGTCGTCGGTGGGTTCGGGCGGCGTCTCCTCGTCCGACACGGGGGCGCCCGGGATGGTGTAGCGGCCCTCGGCCCATGCGCCGAGGTCGATCAGGCGGCAACGCTCCGAGCAGAACGGCCCTCGCGGCGGCTCGTCCCAGCGGGTCGCGCGACGGCAGATCGGGCAGGTGACGACGAGGCCTCCCCCCTCGGCCGGCCTGCCGGTCACCGCGACGCGACCTCTGCCGGCGGCTCGACTGTCGCCTCGCCGGCGCGCGGTTCGCCTTCCACGAGCATCGCGATGAGGTCGAGGATGGCCGGGTGGTTGCCCAGGATGTCGGTGACCTCGATGGGGATCCGCTCCCCCTCCGGGCCGAGGGCGCGGCGAGTCTCCTCGACGAGCTGCGGGATGTCCTCGGCGACGTGCCGGCCGATGGCGAGAAAGTAGGGCACGACGACGAGGCGGCGCGCCCCCCCGTCGACCAGCGCGGTCGCCGCCTCGGCCATGGTCGGCGACGCCAGCTCGAGGAACGCTGCCTCGCAGAGCGGATAGCGACCGCTCGTGCGGAACCGCTCGGCGATGGCGCGCAGGTGATCGTTCGCGCCGGCGAGACGGCTGCCGTGGCCGAAGAGGATGACGCCGGTCGGTGCAGGCTTCATGACCGGGACGGTAGCGAGCGCGCCGGCGGGGTGTCAAACAGCGGGCGCTCGACTGGCTTGACATGGGTGACTCGAACCCGTACGTTCGGCGCCTTCGCGGACCCGGAGCAGAGCGCGCGCATGCCGATGATCGACGACGGGCGGCCACCGGTCCCGGGCCCGGCCCCGGCCCCCGATTCCGTGACGCCACCGGACGCCCGTCCCGCGGACGCCGAGACCCGAGCGCTCTTCGCCCTGGCGGACACGGTCGTGCGGGGCCTCTCGACCGAGGAGGTCCTCGGGCGCGTCGTGGAGGAGGTCGAGCGACTCTTCTCGGCGCGCGCGGTGTGGCTGTATCTCCTCGACGAGACGAGCGATCGCCTCGCCGTCCGGGCCGCCCGAACCCCGCATGCCGGCAACCTGATCCCCTTCGACGTCGCACCGGGCGAGGGGCTCGTCTGGACCGCGTTCGAGACCCGGCGCCTGACCGTCGTCGCCGACGTGGGGACCGACGCGCGGATGCGGCACGGCGAGGCCTACGCGGCCGCCGGGATCCGGGAGGCCGTCCTCGTGCCGCTCGTGCACGCGGGCCGCAGCACCGGCGTCCTGGTCTTCTGCCCCCGCGAGGGGTGGGGCGGCGAGGCGCCGGACGCCCGCCGCCTCGCGATGCTGGCCCTGTTCGCCGCCCATGCCGCCGTGGCGATCCAGAACGCCGCCGCCCACGCCGAGGCGGTGGCGGCACGGGCCCGCGCCGAGCGCGGCACCCGGCGGCTCGCCGCGATCCAGCGCCTCGAGGAGGCGGTCGCCCTCGTGAGCGACCTCCCCTCGCTTCTCGGCCGGGCGGCGTCGCTCGCCGCGGCAGCGCTCGGAGCGCGCCGCGGCGCGGTGGCGCTCGCCGAGTGGCCCGAGTGGCGGCGGGGCCGCGGCCGGATCGTCTTCGGGACGGCGACGGAGGTCTGGGCCGACCTCCCCTGGCGCAGCCTCCCGCTCGGCCGTCGGGACGACGTCCTCGGGCTGCTCGAGGGACGGCGGGGAGGCGTCGTGCTGCAGCACCCCGCCGACGACCCGCGACTCGGACGGCTGCGACGCTTCATCGGTCCGTCCGACACGCAGCAGATCCTGATCGCGCCCGTTCGCTCGGGCGACCGGCTGCTCGGCGTGCTGGCCGTGGACGACGGGGCGCGCGGCGGCGCGGAGGCGACCGCGCGGATCGCCTTCGGGCCGGAGGAGATGGCCCTGCTCGAGTCGCTCGGCGCCCGCCTCGGCGCGGCCGTGGACCGGCTGCACCTGGTCGAGTCGGAGCGGCGCCGCTCGCGCGAGCTGCTCGCGCTGCAGCGCGCGACGCAGCACCTGGCAACCGCCCTCACCCGCCCGATCCTCCTGCCGCTCGTCGTCGAGGAGGCGGCCAAGCTGCTCGAGGCCGACGCGGCGCTCCTGCGGCTGCGCGAAGGGGACGAGCTCGTCCTCGCGGCGCACACGGCGGACCTGGCCGCCTGCCACACGACCGACCGGGTGCCCATCCACGGCTCGGTCTCCGGCCTCGTGGCGTCTCGAGGCGGCCCGGTCACCATCCGCGACCTCGACCGCGACGAGCGCACGCACAACCGGCCGCTCTGGCAGAGCCGCGGGTTCCGCTCGTACCTCGGCGTCCCGATCCGCACCGACGGCCGCGTCGCCGGGGTGCTCGGCTTCTACAGCCGGGGTCGGCGGCGCTTCGAGACGCGCGACATCGAGCTGGCGAACACGCTGGCCGACGTCGTGGCGGTCGCCCTCGAGAACGCCCACCTCTTCGAGCGGCTCTCGCTCGCGAGCCGCGAGTGGGAGGCGTCGTTCAACGCCATGCAGGACGGCATCGCGCTCCTCGACGCCGACGGCCGCATCGTCCGGGCCAACGAGGCGCTCGCCCGCCTGCTCGGGGTCGCCCCGGGCGGGCTCGTGGGGCGCCGCTTCGCCGATGCGGCGCCCGGCCTGCGGCCGGGCGCCGAGGGGACGCACGACGGCCGCACCCTCGCGCTCTCGGTCTCGGAGCTGACCGACGACGCGGGCCGGCCGGTCGGCGCCGTGCACGCGGTGCGCGACGTGACCGCCGAGCGCCGCCTCCAGGAGCAGCTCCTCCAGAGCGAGAAGCTCGCCTCGGTCGGGCAGCTCGTGTCCGGCGTCGCCCACGAGCTCAACAACCCGCTGGCGGCGATCATGGGCTACTGCGAGCTGATCCTGCCCCGGGTCGCCGGCGACGCGGGGCTGGCGCAGGACGTGAGCCAGGTTCGCCTGCAGACCGAGCGCGCCTCGCGCATCGTCCACAACCTCCTCGCCTTCGCGCGCAAGCGGACGCCCGAGGTGCGCGCCGTCTCCCTCAACGAGGTCGTCGAGGCGGCGCTCGAGCTGCAGGCCTACGACCTCAAGGTGAGCGGCGTCGAGGTGGAGACGGCGCTCGAGGCCGGGCTGCCGGCCGTCATGGCCGACTTCCATCAGATGGAGGACGTGGTCGTCAACGTCCTGGTCAACGCGAAGCAGGCGATCGCGGCCGAGAAGCCCGAGGGCCGCATCCGCGTCGAGACGCGCGCGATCCGGACGCCGCAGGGCGTCGTCGGGGTCCGGCTCGCCATCCGCGACAACGGCCCCGGTATCCCCCGGGAGCACCTCCACCGCGTCTTCGATCCCTTCTTCACGACCAAGCCGGTCGGCGTCGGCACCGGCCTCGGCCTGTCGATCTGCTTCGGCGTCGTCCAGTCTCACGGGGGACGGATCTGGGCCGAGAGCCAGCCGGGCGCCGGGACCACCATCGTCGTCGAGCTGCCCACGGCCGACCAGGCGCGCGAGGCGCCGGGGACGCCCGTCCCGGCGTCGGTCGCCGAGCGTCCGGCCGCCGACCAACTCCGCCCGCTCGCGCCGAGCTACGTGCTGGACGGGGTTCACGCCGAGCCGCTGCGGACCCGCCGGGGGGCCGCGCCGCGGACCCTGCCCGAGCCGCGCCCTCCGGCCGGGCGATTGCCGGGGGTGCCGCTGCGCGTCCTCGTCGTCGACGACGAGGAGGTGGTGCGCCACGTCGTCTCGGCCATGCTCGCGCTCGAGGGGTACGAGGCGCAGACGGCCGAGGACGGCGTGGCCGCGGCGGCGCACCTCGCGGCAGAGCCCTTCGACCTCGTCCTCGCCGACGTGCGGATGCCCGGCATGGGCGGCCTCGAGCTGGCCGACTGGATCGCGGCCCATCGCCCGGCCCTCTTCGATCGGATCCTCTTCATGACCGGGGACACGGTCGGCGCCTCGACCGGCGCCCTGATCGAGGCGACGGGGCGCCCCTGCCTCGCCAAGCCCTTCACCCGCGACGCCCTGATGACCGCCGTCCGGGCCGCCATGGAATGACGGCGTCTCGCCGCGCGACTACAATGGCAGCATGAGCCCGATCAACGGGGCTGCACGCCACCCCTCCGGCCCGAACGACCTGCCGCACTTCGAGCGAGACCTCGCCAACCGGCTCGCCAGTCAGGGCGCGCACGGCGTGCGCGCCGAGGTGAGCTGGATGGCCAGGCCGGTCGCCGCCTTCAAGGTGACGCTCCAGGAGGACGACCGACGCGAGACCTTCGGCGTCCCGGTCCGCGTCCTCGCCGCCGATCGCGACGGCCGCACCTTCGACAGGATCGTCGCCGACGCCCTGCGGCGGCTGCGCGGCCGCGCGGGCCACTGAGGCCGCCGCCTCGCGGCCGCGCGGATCGGGCCTCGGCCCGTACGACCGCGGGGCCCGGCGCCCGGTCCTCTCGCGACCGTCCCCCCGATCACCGCACATGGCGCTGGAATTCCGGCGCGCCGTGAGCCCGGTCATGGCTCCCTCGACCCGGTACGCGTAGGGTGGCGCGGCATTCGAGCCGGCCGGCTCCCGGGGAGGGGCCGGCGCCCACTCTTCCAGGGAGGCGTTCCGCATGTTCCGAATCCTCGTCTGCGACCCCGACCTGCTCACGATCATGGAGCGCGAGCGCTGGTTCCTGCACCCGGCCAGGTACCAGGTGCTCCGGGCCGTGACCGGCGCCGAGGCGGTTGCCCACGCCCGGCGCACGCGCCCCGACGTGCTCGTGGTCGCGCAGGCGCTCGCCGATGGGCCGGGCATTGCCGCGGCGCGCGGCGTCCGCCATGCGCCGAGCTGTGCGGAGGTCCCGGCGATCCTCACCGCGGACCCCGCCTCCGCCCTCGATCCCGCCTTCCGCCAGCGGGCGACCGCCGCCGGCATCCAGGCGGTCCTCGCCCGCCCCATCGGCCGCGAGGACTTCTTCGGCGCGGTCCGTCGGGTGGGGCTGCCCACCGGCGCGCCGACGGTGCGGGTCCCGGTCTCGGCCGCGGCCACGCTGGCGACGCCGGCCGGCCAGATCACCGGCCAGGTGGTGAACCTCTCGCGCGGCGGCGTCTACGTCGCCACCGACCGGCAGCTCCCGGCCGGCTCCAAGGTGCGCGTCGGCCTCACGCTGCCGCGCTTCACGAACCCGATCACGCTCAACGGGCAGGTCAAGTGGGCGAACCCGGGGGGCGCCGAGGGGCTGCCGGCCGGCGTCGGCGTGGAGTTCACGGAGCTGCCGACGCTCACGCAGAGCACGCTCAACCTCTTCATCCTCTCGTCGCCGCGCGCGGTGCAGCTCTAGACGAGTCAGGAGGAGGGGGGACTCCGGCTCGGCGGATGCCGAGCGGGAGCCTCCCTCCCGACAGCTCGGCCGCCGAACCGCGGCGAGTCGCGGCGCGCGCCGCGCGACCCCCCGAAGCCGCGCGACCTCCCCATCGTGTCACCCGCTCCGGCCCGTTCACGAGGCCCCGTCAGGGTCGGGTGCCAGAACCCGACATCGCGTGACCGGGTCGCCGGTGAACGCTCCCTCCAGTCCTCGAGAGCCTCCCGCAGGTGATCTGGACCAGAGATCAGCCCGACAGCTTGCTCCAGGGGTCACGGCCTGCCGTGCCGACGCTCGCAGCCGTACATCGATCCGGCAACCGGGAGCCTCGATCCCGTGCCCCAGGCCCCGGTCGCGCTGGCGCAGCTCCCGCGCGGCGGCGTGATGGAGCCTTCGGGCCGGTACCTTTACGTGCCGTCGTACGGATCGATCCACGTGCTGGCCGCCGATCCGCGGACCGGGGGGCTCGAGCCGACCGGAGCCGCCGTCGAGACGGGAGACACCGCCGTCGCCATCGCCGTGACGCCGTGAGCGGGCCGGCGGCGTACGTTCGCGGCGGACGTGGTCGCCGACCGGCAGGCGTCAATCGCCCTGCAGCACCGCCCGCAGAACGAAGAGGAGGTTCGCCGGCCGCTCCGCGAGCCGCCGCATGAAGTAGCCGTACCACGACTTGCCGAAGGGGACGAGGACCCGGACGCGGTAGCCCGCAGCGAGGAGCCGGTCGCGAAGGTCGGCGCCGATCCCGTAGAGGAGCTGGAACTCGAAGCGGTCGCGCGGCAGCCTGAGGCGCGCCGCCTCGGCCTCGGCGTGCGCCACCATGTGGGGGTCGTGCGTCGCCACGGCGCAGACCCCCCGCGCGCCGCGAGCCAGGGCGCTGAAGTGCTGCGTGATGAGCCTGAGGAAGGCCGCGTCGACGTCGCGCTTCTTCGGGTACGCGATGTCCGGCGGCTCCCGGTAGGCGCCCTTGACGAGGCGCACGTTGGCGCCCGACTGGATCAGGCGGTCGAGGTCGCGCTCGCTCCGGTAGAGGTACGCCTGAATGACCACGCCGACGTTGTCGAACTCCCGCGCGAGCGCCTCGTGAAGGGCGAGCGTCCGGTCCGTGTACGCGGAGCCCTCCATGTCGATGCGGACGAAGAGGCCGCCCGCCCGCGCCTCCTCGAGGATCGCCCGCGCGTTCCCGCTGGCCACGGCGTCGCCGAGGTCGAGGCCGAGCTGCGTGAGCTTGACGGAGAGGCTCGGCGCGAGGCCGTCGGCCAGCGCCTCGCGGACGGTGCGGCGATAGACCTCCGCGGCCGCGCCGGCCGCCTCGGCCGTGGTGACGTTCTCGCCGAGGTAGGTCAGCGCCGCCGCGCACCCGGGCGGCAGCGCGCGGGCGGCGGCGAGAGCGTCCGGGACGTCGGCTCCGGCGACGAAGCGGCGGACCGCCCCTCGGGTAAGACCCGAGCGCTCGAGACTCGCGCCGATCGCCGGACGACGCGAGAGCGCGAGGAGGACCTGACGGAGCATGGCCGGTCAGGGTAGCGCGCGCCGACTGCCCGAACCAGCCGCCGACGCTAGGCGTGAGGGTCGCGGGCCAGGCGCCGCAGGCGCTGCTTCTCGGCCGCGCGGTCCTTGCGCTTCGGCTTCGGCGTGATCACCTGCTCGGGCCTCGGCGGCAAGGGGAGCCGCCCCAGGCTCGCGAGCACCCCCACCGCCCGAGCCGCCCGGCGCTGCCGCCTCGACTTCCGCCTGGCCATCGCCACCTCCACCACCGGCTCGCGCACGCGTCCGTTCCGCTCGTCGGCGCGCCGTGCGGCGCCGCCGCCCCGCCCCCGGTACACTAGCGCGCGTGGACCGCCTTCCGCCGCTCCTGACGATCGGGCACTCCACGAGGCCGCTCCCCGGGCTCATCGCCCTCCTCGCGCGCCACGGCGTCCGATCGCTCGCCGACGTGCGCGCCTTTCCAGGCTCGCGGGCGAACCCGCAGTACCGGCGCGAGAGCCTCGAGCCGGCCCTCGCCGCGGCCGGAATCCGCTACGAGTGGATCCCGGCCCTCGGCGGCCGCCGCCCGCGTCCGCCCGGGCCTCCGCGCTTGGGCGGCTGGAGCGAACCGGGCTTCCAGGGCTACGAGGCGCACATGTCGACCGACGAGTTCGCGAGCGGACTCGCCCGCCTCCTCGCCCTCGCCCGCGAGACCGCGCCGGATCGGACGGCGTTCATGTGCAGCGAGGCCAGGTGGTGGAGCTGTCACCGCGCGATGATCGCCGACGCGCTGGCCGCCCGCGGCCTCGCGGTGCGGCACATCATGGACGCCGACCTCGTCGCGCATCCCCTCGACGCACGGCGCGACCGCTACGCACCGGGGACCTTGCCCGCGCCCGGCGGGCGCTAGAATCCCGGTCATGCGCCGTCTCGAGTCGCGCGTGTCGACGCGCTCCGCCGAGTTCGAGGCCAACCGCCGGCACAACGAGGCGCTGGCGGCGCAGTTGCGCGAGCGGCTCGCCCGCGTCCGGATGGGCGGGGGGCCCGAGGCGCGCGCCCGGCACGCGGCGCGCGGCAAGCTCCTCGTGCGCGAGCGCATCGACCGGCTGCTCGATCCGGGCACGCCGTTCCTCGAGCTGTCGCCGCTGGCCGCGCACGACCTCTACGGCGGCGAGGCGCCCGGCGCCGGGCTCGTGACCGGCATCGGGGTGGTGCACGGGCGCGAGGTGGTGATCGTCGCCAACGACGCCACGGTCAAGGGCGGCACGTACTACCCGCTGACCGTCAAGAAGCACCTGCGCGCGCAGGAGATCGCCCTCGAGAACCGGCTGCCGTGCATCTACCTGGTCGACTCGGGCGGCGCGTTCCTGCCGCTGCAGGCCGAGGTCTTCCCCGACCGGGACCACTTCGGCCGCATCTTCTACAACCAGGCCCGCATGAGCGCCGAGGGCATCCCCCAGCTCGCCGCGGTCATGGGCTCCTGCACGGCCGGGGGGGCCTACGTGCCGGCGATGTGCGACGAGACGGTGATCGTGCGCGGCACCGGAACGATCTTCCTCGGCGGCCCGCCGCTGGTCAAGGCGGCCACCGGCGAGGAGGTGACGCCCGAAGAGCTGGGGGGCGGCCTCGTCCACACGGAGAAGTCGGGGGTCGCCGACTACCTGGCCGACGACGACGCCCACGCGCTCGGCCTGCTGCGCGACATCGTCGCGCACCTCGGCGCGCCGACGCGCCGCGCCGCCGACGCGGCCGCGCCCGAGCCGCCCGCCTACGACCCGCGCGAGCTGTACGGCATCCTGCCCGCCGACCCCCGGACGCCCTACGAGGTCCGCGAGGTGATCGCCCGCCTCGTCGACGGCAGCCGCTTCCACGAGTTCAAGCCGCGCTACGGGCCGACGCTCGTCACCGGCTTCGCCCGGCTGCACGGCTACCTGGTGGGGCTCCTCGCCAACAACGGCGTCCTCTTTTCCGAGGCGGCGCTCAAGGCGACGCACTTCATCCAGCTCTGCAACGCCCGGGGCGTGCCGCTCGTCTTCCTGCAGAACATCACCGGCTTCATGGTGGGTCGGCAGTACGAGCAGGGCGGCATCGCCAAGGACGGGGCCAAGATGGTGAACGCCGTGGCCACCTCGGTCGTGCCGAAGTTCACGGTGATCATCGGCGGCTCCCACGGCGCGGGCAACTACGGCATGTGCGGCCGCGCCTTCCAGCCCCGCCTGCTCTTCATGTGGCCGCAGGGCCGCATCTCGGTCATGGGGGGCGAGCAGGCGGCGCTCACCCTCCTGCAGGTCAAGCTCGACCAGCTCAGGGCGCGCGGCGAGGCGCTCGACGCCGACCAGCAGGCGGCCTTCATGGCGCCGATTCGCGAGACGTACGAGCGCGAGGGCTCGCCCTACTTCTCGACGGCGCGACTCTGGGACGACGGCGTGCTCGACCCGCTCGAGACGCGCGACGCGCTGGGGCTCGGCCTGGCCGCCTCCCTCCACGCCCCGATCGGCACCCCGGCCTACGGGGTCTTCCGGATGTAGGAGGCACGAGATGCGCCGGGTGCTCATGGCCAATCGCGGCGAGATCGCCGTGCGGGTGATCCGCGCCTGCCGGCTCCTGGGGCTCGAGAGCGTGGCCGTCTACGCGGAGGGCGACCGCGAGGCGCCGCACGTGGGGCTGGCCGACCGCGCCGTGGCGCTCGGCGGCGCCACGCCCGCCGAGTCGTACCTGGCCGTCGAGGCGCTCCTCGCGGCGGCGCGGGCGAGCGGCGCCGACGCGGTGCACCCCGGCTACGGCTTCCTCGCCGAGCGGGCCGACTTCGCGGCGGCGGTCGAGGGGGCGGGGCTCGTCTTCGTGGGGCCGACGGCCGAGGTGATGGCCGCGCTGGGCGACAAGGTGGCGGCGCGGCGGCTGGCCGCGCGGGTCGGCGTCCCGGTGCTGCCGGGGGTGGAGCTGGCCGAGGGCGCGGCGCCGCCCGCGGCGGGGCTCGACTACCCGCTCGTCGTCAAGGCGGCGGCCGGCGGTGGCGGGCGCGGCCTGCGGCGGGTCGAGCGGCCGGCCGACCTCGCGCCCGCGCTCGAGGGGGCGCGGCGCGAGGCGCTGGCCGCCTTCGGCGACGGGACCGTCTACCTCGAGCGCTGGCTGCCGCGGGCGCGCCACGTCGAGGTCCAGGTGCTCGGCGACGGGCGGGGCGGGCTCGTCCATCTCGGCGAGCGGGAGTGCTCGATCCAGCGCCGGCACCAGAAGCTCCTCGAGGAGAGCCCTTCGCCGGCGGTCTCCCCCGCCCTGCGGCGGCAGCTCACCGAGGCGGCGCTGGTTCTGGCGCGGGCCGTCGGCTACCGCAGCGCCGGCACGGTCGAGTTCCTCCTCGACGACGCCGGGCGCTTCTACTTCCTCGAGGTCAACACCCGCCTGCAGGTCGAGCACCCGGTCACCGAGTGGGTGACCGGCCTCGACCTGGTGGCGCTGCAACTGCGCCTCGCGGCTGGCGAGGCGCTGCCGCTCGCGCAGCGCGACGTGTCGCTCGCCGGGCACGCCATCGAGTGCCGCCTGGTGGCCGAGGACCCGGCCGCGGGGTTCCTGCCGGCGACCGGCCGGGTGCGCGCCCTCGAGTGGCCCACCGGCCCGGGCGTGCGGGTCGATGCCGGCATCGCGCCCGGCAGCGTCGTCGGGAGCGAGTACGACTCGCTCCTCGCCAAGGTCTCCACCTGGGGCGAGACGCGCGAGGCGGCGCGCCGGCGGATGGTGGAGGCGCTGCGCGCCACGACGCTGCTCGGCGTGGCGACGGTGCGCGACCTGCACCTGGCGCTCCTGGAGGACCCGGCCTTCGTGGCGGGCGAGACGCACATCCGGTTCCTCGACGACCGCTACGCCGCCTGGCGCCCCCCGGCGCCGGCCGGCCGGCCGGCGCTCCTGGCCGCCGCGGCGCTCGCCCGCGCGGCCGCGCCGCGAGCCGCCGTGCCGGGCGCGGCCCCGTCGCCCTGGCAGACCCTCGGGCCCTTCCGGCTGGGCGAGGGGCGCTGAGCCATGCGGCTCTACTTCCGGCTCGGCGAGGCGCGCCACGCGGTCGACCTCGCGCGCGAGGCCGACGGCCGGTGGCGGGTCGAGACGGGCGACGTCCGCCTCGCCGGCACCGTCGACGGCGCGACGCCCGGCGAGGTGCGGCTCGAGATCGACGGGCGGGTCGTGCGCGCGGTGGTGGCGCGCGACGGCGGCCGCTGGTGGGTCGCCGTGGGGGGCGAGATCGCGGTGCTCGAGGAGGCCGAGGAGGCCGACGCCCCCGGAAGCCGCGCGCACACGGCCGGCGAGGTCGTCGCCCCCATCCCCGGCCGCGTGGTGAGGGTGCTCGCGGCCGAGGGGGAGCCGGTCGAGGCGGGGCAGGTGCTCGTGACGGTCGAGGCGATGAAGACCGAGAACGCCGTGCGGGCCGAGGGCGCGGGCCGCGTCGCGCGCGTCCTCGTCGCCCCGGGCGACCGCGTCGAGCCGGGGCAGCCCCTGATGGCGCTCGACCCGGGGGAGCCGGCAGGCCCGGACGGGACCTGACGGCCGAGCGCCCGCTCAGCGCCCCTCGAGCAGGTCGCGGATGCCGAGGAGCGGCAGCCACACCCACGCCGGGCGGTTGTTCAGCTCGTAGCCGACCTCGTAGACCGCCTTCTCGAGCAGGAAGGCGTTCAGCATGATCGCCATCTGCTCCCGGTCCTCGGGGACGAACGACTGGCCGCGCGACGCGGCCAGGTAGGCCCGCAGGAAGGTGGCCGACACGTACCGGTACCAGAGCATCGCGTAGGGCTCGAGCCTCGCGCGGTCCTCCGGCCTCACCACGGCCGGGCTGCGCAGCGACGTGTAGGCCGCGTAGTGGAAGGAGCGGAGCATCCCGGCGACGTCCCGGAAGGGCGACCGCTTGAGGCGGCGCTCCGAGAGCGGGCGCGCCGGCTCGCCCTCGAAGTCGATGACGACGAAGTCGCTCCCGGTGAAGAGCACCTGGCCGAGGTGGTAGTCGCCGTGGATGCGGATCTTCGCGGCGTTGATCTTGCGTCGGAGGATCTGCCGGAAGCTCTCCCGGACCTCCTTCTCGACCAGCAGGACGACCTCGGCGAGCGCCCGCGTCTCCTCGTCCTCCAGGCTCCGGAGCCGCCGGCGCAGCAGCGCGAAGACCTGACGCGCATGGCTCTGCATCGTCTGGTAGATCGATCGCTGGTAGAGGACGCTGAACGGCTCCGGCGCGAAGCCCGTTCCCGCCTCGCCCGAGGCGAGCGCCGCGTGCATCTCGGCCGTGCGCTGGCCGAGAAGGGCCGCGCGTTCCAGGTAGACGACCCCGATCCCGGTGCGCGCGGAGTCGGGGATCTCCGCGTCGGCGAGATCGAGGACGGAGCCGGCCGGCAGCTCGGGCAACCCGTTGCCGGCCCCCGTCTGCGTGAGCGCCCGCTCGTAGTAGCGCTGCAGCTCGTCGAGCGTGTACCGCCACGCGTCGCCCTGGTTCGGGACGAAGCGCGACAGCACGGCGACCCCCACCGGCTCCTGCTCCGGCGCGCGATACTCGATCGACCCGGCGAAGGCCGGCGCGCCGGCGAATCCGGCCGACTCCGTCAGGAACCGGCCGATCTCGATGTCCGGGTTGAGCCCCTCGTCGAGCCGACGGTAGAGCTTCAGGATGAGCGCCTGGCCGTAGACGATCGCGGAGTTGCTCTGCTCGGCCCGCAGCACCTGCGAGGCCATGGCCGGCTCGTCGAGCGCCTCGACGGCCCGCCTGAGCGCCGCCGCCGGCGTGGCCGCCAGCGTCCCGGAGAAGCCGCGGATCCGGGTCCGCCGGGTCACCATCCCGAGCAGGCTCTTGCGGAACCGCTCGTCGTGGACGCCGTCGACGAGGAGGCCCGGCTCGCGCTCCACCGTCAGGCGGGCGATGGCGGCGCCGGGAGTCCCGGTCTCGACCGCGCGCGCGGCGTCGCCGCTCACCCAGGCGATCGGCAGGACGTAGACCTCGGGCAGGCCGACCGTGTACTCCACGTCGAGGAAGAGGAGCCTCGGCGCGCCGTCCCGGCCGACCGGAATGCTCTCGCGGATCGTGACCTGCGAGATCTCGCGCGCCTTGCCGCCGAACCACCGGCAGGTCGGCAGGAAGCGCGGCAGCACCTGCCGCTCGAGCCGCACGCGCGACTCGCCCACCAGGACGCTCTCCCAGTTGCCCGCCACCACGAACTCCGGCAGGCTCGGCTGCACGACGACCGGGGCCCCCCTCGCCTCCTCCTTGAGGGCGAACATATAGTAGCCGTACGAGCCGAGCGTGATGGGGGTCGGCCCCTCGCGCAGCGGGACGAAGCGGTTGTGACTGAAGACCTCCTCCGGCACGCGCCGCGCGTACGGCGAGAGGTCCAGCTCGGTGAGCTGCGGGTGCCGCGACAGGTTCACGACGACGAGGATCCGCTCGTCCCCGAGCTCCCGGACGAAGGCCAGGACCTTCGGGTTCTCGGGGTACAGGAACCGGATCGTCCCGCGCTGGAAGGCCGGGTGGCGCTTCCGGATGGCGATGAGCCGCCGCATCCACCAGAGGAGCGACGCGTGGTTGCGCTCCTGGTTCTCGACGTTGATCGCCTCGTAGTGGTACTCCGGGTCGATGATGACCGGCAGGTAGAGCCGCTGCGGGTTCGCGCGCGAGAAGCCGGCGTTCCGGTCGGCGCTCCACTGCATCGGCGTGCGGACGCCGTCCCGGTCGCCGAGGTAGTAGTTGTCGCCCATCCCGATCTCGTCGCCGTAGTAGATGATGGGCGTCCCCGGCAGCGTGAAGAGCAGCACGTTCATCAGCTCGATCTTCCGCCGGTCGTTGTCCAGGAGCGGGGCGAGCCGCCGGCGGATGCCGAGGTTGATCCGGGCGTGCGGATCGCGCGCGTAGACCCGGTACATGTAGTCGCGCTCCTCGTCGGTGACCATCTCGAGCGTCAGCTCGTCGTGGTTGCGCAGGAAGAGCGCCCACTCGCAGGTCGACGGGATGGGCGGCGTCTGGTCGAGGATGTCGATGATGGGGAAGCGGTCCTCCATCTGCACGGCCATGAACATCCGCGGCATGAGCGGGAAGTGGAACGCCATGTGGCACATGTCGCCGGTGCCGAAGTAGGCCACGGCGTCCTCGGGCCACTGGTTGGCCTCGGCGAGGAGCATGCGGTCGCCGTACTTCGCGTCGATGTGCGCCCGCAGCTCGCGGAGGAACGCGTAGGTCTCCGGGAGGTTCTCGCAGTTGGTCCCTTCCCGCTCGAAGAGGTACGGCACGGCGTCGAGCCGCAGGCCGTCGACCCCCATGTCGAGCCAGTAGTCCATCACCCGGAAGATCGCCCGCCTCACCTGCGGGCTGTCGAAGTTCAGGTCGGGCTGGTGCGAGTAGAACCGGTGCCAGTAGTAGGCCTTCGCGACCGGGTCGAACTCCCAGTTGGACGTCTCGAAGTCCTTGAAGATGATCCGGGCGTCGCGGTACCGGTCGGGCGAGTCGCTCCAGACGTAGAAGTCCCGGTGCGCCGAGCCCGGCCTGGCCCGGCGCGCGCGCTGGAACCAGACGTGCTGGTCCGACGTGTGGTTGATGACCAGCTCGGTGATGACGCGGATGCCGCGGCGGTGCGCCTCCCTGAGGAACTCGCGGAAGTCTCGCAGCGACCCGTACTCGGGGTGGACGTCGGTGTAGTCGGCGATGTCGTACCCGTCGTCCTTGAGCGGCGACGGGTAGAACGGCAGCAGCCAGAGCGCCGTGATGCCGAGCCCTTCGAGGTAGCCCAGCTTCTCCGTGAGCCCGCGGAAGTCCCCGATGCCGTCGCCGTTGGCATCGTGGAAGGTCTTCACGTGGGTCTGGTAGATGATCGCGTCCTTGTACCAGAGGGGATCGCCGGGCACCCGGTGCCTCACATGTAGAAGTAGTCGAAGTCGGTCTCCCGCCTGAGCCGCCGGGCGATGCGGAAGATGCGGGCCGGCATGGCGCGCGGGTCGATCTCGACCAGGTTCGCCTCCCCCTGCCAGATCTGCTGGTCGCCCTCGAGCAGCTCCTCGACGAGGAACGGCTCCGAGGGCCCGAGCCCGAGGCGCGCGAGCGGCAGGCGCACGCGCCCCGACCGCCTGTGGTCCGGATCGAGGCTCACGACGACGAGGAGGACGTTGCCGCCGTCGGCGCTCGCCTTGAGGTACGCGACGAGCCGGTCGTCGTCCACGTCCACGAAGGCGAGGTTGTCGGTGGCCTTGAGCGCCGGGTTCTCGCGCCGGATGCGGTTGACGCGCGCGATCAGGTCGCGCAGGTGGCCCGGCGCGTTCCAGTCCCAGTGGCGGATCTGGTACTTCTCGGAATCGCGGTACTCCTCGCGCCCCGGAAGCGCATCGGCCACGCACAGCTCGAAGGGCGGCCCGTAGATGCCGTAGCTCGACGACATCGTCGCGGCGAGGACGAGTCGGGCGACGAAGGCCGGCCGGCCGCCGACCTGGAGGTGCTCCGGCAGGATGTCGGGCGTGTTGGGCCAGAAGTTCGGCCGGAAGAACTCCCGCACCGGGCTCTGCGTCAGCTCCGTCAGGTACTGCGTCAGCTCGGCCTTCGTCGTCCGCCAGGTGAAGTAGGTGTACGACTGCGTGAAGCCGAGCTTGGCGAGCCGGTACATCACCTTCGGCCGCGTGAAGGCCTCGGACAGGAAGAGCACGTCCGGATGCGCCGCCTTCACCTCGCCGATCAGCCACTCCCAGAAGGCGAAGGGCTTGGTGTGCGGGTTGTCGACGCGGAAGATCCGCACGCCGCGCGCCACCCAGAAGAGGACGACGTCGCGCAGCGCCGCCCAGAGACTGCGCCAGTCCTCGGTCTCGAAGTCGATCGGGTAGATGTCCTGGTACTTCTTCGGTGGGTTCTCCGCGTACTGGATGGTGCCGTCGGGCCGATGGCGGAACCACTGCGGGTGCTCGCGCACCCACGGGTGGTCGGGCGAGCACTGCAGCGCGAGGTCCAGCGCGACCTCCAGGCCGAACGCCCGGGCCGACTCGACGAGGCGGGCGAAATCCTCCATCGTCCCGAGCTCCGGGTGGATCGCGGTGTGTCCCCCCTCGCCGGCGCCGATCGCCCACGGGCTGCCCGGATCGCCCGGTCCCGCCTCCGGGGCGTTGTTCGCGCCCTTGCGGTGCGTGCGGCCGATCGGATGGATGGGCGGCAGGTAGAGCACGTCGAAGCCCATCCGGGCGATCTCCGGCACCAGGCGGCCGAGGTCGCGGAGCGTCCCGTGCCGGCCCGGCTGCGGCGACGACGATCTCGGGAAGCGCTCGTACCAGGCGCTGAAGCGCGCCCGCTCGCGATCGACGACGATCGGGTAGTCCCGGTCGGTTCGCGTGACGAAGCGGCGCTCGGCGTGCATGCCGACGAGCGCCTCCACGCCGGAATCGAGCGCCGCGGCGACGGCGGCCTCGCGGTCGGCACCCCGCAGCGCCGCGGCCGCCCGGGCGAGGACCGCCCCGTCGGCGCTCTCCGCGGCGCGCGCCGCCGCCTCCTCGATCAGGGCGGCCCCGATCAGGAGGTCGACCGCGACGTCCTGGCCCGCCTCCACGCGCTTGCCCAGCGCCGACCGCCACGTCGCGAACCGGTCGATCCAGCCCTCGATCGCGAAGCGGTGGACACCCTCGGCACCCATGACCAGCGTGGCCGCCCAGCGGTCGTTGCCGAGCGGTCGCATCGGGACCGCGCGCCACTCGCGGTCGCCGGGCCCCCGGTGGAGGACGTGGGCGGCCACCTGGTCGTGGCCGTCGGCGAACACGTCGGCGCGCACCTCGACCTCGTCGCCGACGATCCGCTTGACCGCGAAGCGGCCGCCGTCGACCTGCGGCTCGACGGCCTCGATGACGACCCGAGTCCGGCCGTCCTCTCGCTCCGGGCCGTCGGCTAGCATTCTGCCCGCAGGGCGGCTGGGGTCCCACGCATAGGGCGAAGCCTAGCAAATGAGGCGGCGCGGCGGCGGTGCGCCGCACCGCTGGGGTCAGGTCTTTCCATTTTCCATGGGGTCAGGTCTTTCCATTTTCCATGGGGTCAGGTCTTTCCATTTTCCGCGAGGCGCAGTCTCTCGGCGCCGGGCCGGCGGGTATGCCGGGGGTCCGTCGAGCGGGGGTGGTCCGGAAACCCGGCTGCGCGGCGACGCGGCTGGTCCCCACCGGGGCGGCTCTCGGCCCGGTCCCGATCGGCGACCGGAGGCGGGTCCCGTCGCGACCGGATGTCAGCGGAGGCGGTCGGGGAGGCGCGCCGCCGCGGCCTCGTCGAGCAACCACACGAGCCGGCCGTGCGAGGGCCGGACGCGCGCGGCCGGCAGGGTGTCGGGGCCGACCGGCGCGTCCGCCGCGTCCAGCACGCGTCGCACGATCTCGGCCTTGCGCGCGCCCGCGACGAGCATCCAGACCTCGCGCGCCCGGTTGAAGACCGGCAGCGTCAGGGTGATCCGGTAGCCGCCCACCTGCGGGACGAACGGCGCGACCACCAGCCGTTCGGTCTCGTCGAGCACCGGGTTTCCGGGGAAGAGCGACGCGGTGTGCCCGTCGTCACCGACGCCCATGACGTGGAGGTCGAACACCGGGACGTCGCCCGGGCCGACGCCGAGGACGCCGCGAATGGTGGCCTCGTAGGCGAGGGCGGCCCGGTCCGGATCGGGGCCGCCGGAGGGGGGCGGGTGGACGTGGCCGGGCGGCTTCGGCGCGCGGGCGAGCCAGTGCTCGCGCACGAGACGGACGTTGCTGTCGGGGTGGTCGTGCGGCACCCAGCGGTCGTCGCCCCAGAAGAGGTGCACCCGTGACCAGTCGAGCCGGGCGGCCATCCCCGGCTCGCCGAGCCGGTCGTAGAGCGGCGCCGGCGTGGCGCCGCCCGAGACGGAGAGGACGAAGCGGCCCCGCTCGGTGACGGCGGCCCGCGCGAGGTCGACCAGCCGGCGCACCCCCTCGGAGGCGAGCGCGCCGAGGTTGTCGCGGACGTCGACCTCGCGCGTCATCGGATCACCGCCTGGACCGCGGCCTCGTAGACCCGGTCGTCGCCGGTCATCGTCAGCTCGCCCCCGAGCAGGCGGGTGTCGGTCATCGGCGCGACCGCGACGACCTGCGAGACCGGCGCCGCCCCCTCGATGACGGCCGCCGCCTCGAGCTGCTCTCCGGCCGGCGTGGTCTCGCCGAGCTGCACCCACGCGTGGACGCCCGGCCCCTCGAACGCGACGCGCGCGAGGGCGGTCCCCTCCTCCACCGGCGCGACGCGCACCGTGAGGCGCCCCCCTCCGGGACGCTCGTAGGTGCGGGCCAGGGGCGACCCCGGCCCGGTCGCCTTCCACCCGAGCCGGCTCGCGAGCCACCCGATGTAGAGGCGCACCTCGGCCGCGCCGGGCCGGCCGGCGACGGCCACCGACTGGAGCCGTGCGAGCATCTCGCGGCACGCCACGATGTCGAAGAGGGCCACGGTCAGCTCTCGCCAGGGG
>DASVDK010000316.1:0-19875 GCA_036381125.1 Thermodesulfobacteriota bacterium
AGACCGACCAGGCCGAGGCGGACAAGCGGGTGGCGCAGGCGAAGGCCGAGGAGCGGCGGGCCATGGCGGTGGCGGCGGAACAGGAGATGCGGGCGCGGGTGGTGCAGGCGGAGGCCGAGGTGCCGAAGGCCATCGCCGAGGCCTTCCGGAGCGGGCGCCTCGGCGTCCTCGACTACTACCAGATGCGCAACGTGCAGGCCGACACCGACATGCGCGAGTCGATCGCGGGGCGCGGGACGGCCACGGGCCGTCAGCCCGACGGCCGGTAAGGGGACGCCCGTGGACCCGCTCCTGATCCTGCTCGCGCTCTGGCTGCTCTACGGTCTGGCGATCGGCCTGCAGCGCCTCCTCGCCGGCCGCCGGCCCCGGCCGGCGGCCGGGGGCGTCCCGCGCCGGCCTCCCGTGGGGCCCCGCCAGCCCGCCCGGTCCCGGGCGGCGCCGCCGCGGCCACCGGCGGACGACACCTGGAGCGCCGCGAAAGAGGAGATGCCCCGTCCCGCGCCCCCCGGGCCGCCGACGCGGGCCCCGGCCGCCGACTGGCGCCGCCGCCTCGCAGACCCGGCGACGCTGCGCGACGCGATCGTGGCGGCCGAGATCCTCCGCCGGCCGAGCAGAGCAAAGCGTCCGGCGGGATAGAGCCGGCCAACGACGACCGGCCCCGTCGGTCGCGTGGCGGCCCGGACGAAGAGGCTGCGGACGCTCGAGACGCCCGCTCGGCTAGCTCGACCCCCGCCCGGCCTTGCCCCCCCCGAGCCGGCGCTCGAGCGCCTGGTGCTCCTCCTTGATGCCGCTCGGGAGGTGGTCGCCGAACCTGGCGAGGAACTCGCCGTGGCTCTTCGCGCTCTCGCGCCACTCGCTCCGGTCGACGGCGAGGAGGGCGGAGAGGGCGCCGGTGTCGAGGTCGAGCCCGGCGCGGTCGATGGCGCCGGGCTTCGGCACGTAGCCGATCGGCGTCTCCTCGGCCCCGTTGCCGCCGTGGCAGCGCTCGATCACCCACTTGAGGACCCGGAGGTTCTCGCCGAAGCCGGGCCAGAGGAAGCGCCCCTCGCCGTCGCGCCGGAACCAGTTGACGGTGAAGATCCGGGGCGGCTTCGACACGCGGGAGGCCATCCGGAGCCAGTGCCCCCAGTAGTCGCCCATGTTGTAGCCGCAGAAGGCGAGCATCGCCATCGGGTCGTACCGGATGACGCCCTGCGGACCGGTGATGGCGGCGGTCGTCTCGGAGGAGAGCGTCGCGCCCATGAAGGTGCCGTGCTGCCAGTCGAAGGCCTCGTGGACGAGCGGCACGGTGGAGCGGCGCCGGCCGCCGAAGAGGATGGCGCTGATCGGCACGCCATGCGGGTTCTCCCACTCCGGCGAGATCGACGGGCACTGGCTGGCCGAGACCGTGAAGCGGGAGTTCGGGTGGGCGGCCGGCTCGTTCGAGGCAGGGGTCCAGGGACGTCCCTGCCAGTCGAGGGCCTGTGCCGGCGCCGGATCGTCGTGCCCTTCCCACCAGACCGTGCCGTCCGGTCGCAGCGCGACGTTCGTGTAGATCGTGTCGTGCTGGATCATGGCCATGGCGTTGGCGTTGGTCTTCGACGAGGTCCCGGGGACGACGCCGAAGAAGCCGGCCTCGGGGTTCACGGCCCAGAGGCGGCCGTCGGGACCGGGCCGCAGCCAGGCGATGTCCTCGCCGACCGTGAAGACCTCCCATCCCTTCATGGAGGCGGGCGGCACGAGCATGGCGAGGTTGGTCTTGCCGCAGGCGCTCGGGAAGGCGCCCGCCACGTAGTGGGTCTCGCCGCCGGGGCTCTTGATGCCGACGATCAGCATGTGCTCCGCGAGCCACCCTTCGCGCCGGCCGATCACGCTCGCGATGCGCAGCGCCATGCACTTCTTCGACAGGAGCGCGTTGCCGCCGTAGCCCGACCCGACGCTCCAGATCGTGTTGTCCTCGGGGAAGTGGCAGATGAAGCGGCGGTCGATGCTGAGGTCGCCGATGCTGTGGAGGGCGCGGGTGAAGTCCTCGGAGTCGCCGAGTTGCTCGAGCGCCACGTTGCCCATGCGGGTCATGATCCGCATGTTGAGGACGACGTAGACGCTGTCGGTCACCTGCACGCCGACCTTGGAGAAGGGCGAGCCGACCGGGCCCATCACGAAGGGGATGACGTACATCGTGCGGCCGGCCATGGCGCCGTCGAAGATCTTCGAGAGCCGGGCGTACGCCTCGTCGGGGGCCATCCAGTTGTTCGTGGGGCCGGCGTCGTCCTTCTCCCGCGAGCAGATGAACGTCAGGTGCTCGGTACGGGCGACGTCGTTGGCCGCGCTGCGGTGCAGGTAGGAGCCGGGTAGCCGCTCCTGGTTGAGCGGGATCAGGTCCCCCTGCCGGACGGCGACCTGGAGCAAGCGCTGACGCTCCTCCTCCGAGCCGTCGCACCACACCACGTCGCTCGGCTTGCAGAGCCTGGCAACCTCGTTCACCCACTGCGCTACCGATTGGTTCATGGCACCCCCGTCATGCCGATACCGGGCCAACTGCGCCCCGCTGTCTGACCATCCGTCGTCTCACACGCGCCATTCACGAGCGCCATCCGGCACCCCTGCCGGCGGCCCGATCTCTCGCAGGGTAGCGCGCGGCGCTGCGGAGGGAAGGGCAGACCGACGCGTCGATCGGGCCACAGGGCCATGTTGTGGTCGGCTCCCCGGGCGCCCGGCACGCCCCGGCGGGTTCAGGCTCGTCGCACCGCGTCGAGGCTCACGACCGTCTCGTCGCCGACCACCTCGGCCGCGTGCGGCGTGCCGCGGGGGACGGCCACGAGGTCGCCCGCCTCGAGCACCGCCGAGCGCCCCTCCATGGTGAGCCGGAATCGTCCGGCGAGGACGGCGTCGATCTTGTCGACGTCGTGCGTGTGGGTGCCGAAGCGGGTGCCGGGCGGGTAGTCGTAGCGCGTCACCCGGTAGCCGCGCGCCTCGATCTTCCGGCGCAGGGCGGCCTCGGTGAGCGGGCCGTCCGCCTCGTGGTTCCAGCGTTCGATCTGCATGGCGCATAGCCTACCATCGGGCCCCGCGGCGGGCCGGTACGCGAGCCAGAGGCCGAGCGCCACGCAGGCGAGCCCCGCCAGCGCGGCCGCCGACACCCCCTCCCCGAGGAGCAGGGCGCCGAGCAGGGCGGCGGTCACGGGGCTCAGGGCGAGCGAGACCGTCACGCTCGTCGGCGGCGCGTGCGCGAGGGCCGTGAGCCACACGAGGTCGCGCCGCGAGACGCGCGGGCGAGGCGCGCGCAGGAGCGGCGGCAGGAGGCAGGCGACCCCGATCAGGTAGCGAAGGAACGCCAGCGAGGCGGGCCCGGTCTGATCGATCACCGCCCGCGTGGCGACCATGGCGGCGCCGACCAGGATGCCGGCCGCCGCGGCCGCCGCCGCGGGGTCCGGCCTCACAGCGCGAGGTCCCAGGTCTCCCCGACGAGGTCGTGCCCGAAGCTGTGGTGGCGCTCCCTGTGGACCAGGCGGAAGCCGGCCCGCTCGTAGATCCGCCTGGCCGCGTGCAGCACGTCGTTGGTCCAGAGCGTGAGCTTCCGGTACCCCACCTGCCGGGCGAACCGGACGCACTCGTCCACCAGGCGGCTGCCGAGGCCGAGCCCGCGCGCCTTCGGCTCGACGAGCAAGAGGCGCAGCTTCGCCACCGTCTTCGACTGCTGCACGACGAAGACCGAGCCGACGTTCTCGCCGTCCTTCTCCGCGATCCAGCAGCGCTCCCGCTTCGGGTCGGAGTGCCGGACGAACTTCGCCACGATCTCCGCGACCAGCGCCTCGAACGTCTCGTCCCAGCCGTACTCCTGCGCGTAGAGCGCGCCGTGCCGCTGGACGACCCACCCCATGTCGCCCGGCCGGTGGGGCCGCAGCACGTACGGCGCCCGGCTCGCCGGCTCCGGGCCGAGGAGCCCTTCGATGGTCTGCATCGCCTCGACGACGCGCCCCTGCTCGGCCTCCGTGAGCCGCCGCAGCAGCGCGCCGACCTCTTCGCGGGCGCCCGCGTCGAGCGGGGCGAACGCCTCGCGGCCCCGCGCGGTGAGCGAGATGAGGCTCTGCCGGCCGTCGGTCTGCGAGGGACGCCGGACGATCAGGCCCTTGCGCTCGAAGCCGCGCAGGATGCGGCTCAGGTAGCCGGCGTCGAGCCCCAGGTCGGCGGCGAGCGCCGCCGCCGTCGGCTCGTGGCGATGGGCCAGCTCGTAGAGGACCCGCGCCTGCGTGAGGGAGAAGGGGCTCCGGAGGTGCCCTTCGTGCAGGGCGCCGATCGTTTGCGTGTAGAAGCGGTTGAAGCGGCGCACGGCGTCGATGCGCCGGTCGAGGTCGGTCCCGGACACCGGTCACCTCCTGCGAGGCTGGCCAGTGTCAACTATTTACTTGACTCTGTCAAGTATAGTTCGCGGCCCGCCCACGGACCCCCCGCCCGCGCCCCTTGTGGCATGCCGCGCGCATGCCAGAATGTCCGGTCCGGAGGGCCCCATGGATTTCCTTACAGACCCGCAGATCTGGCTCGCGTTCCTGACCCTCGCGGCGCTCGAGACGGTCCTCGGCATCGACAACATCGTCTTCATCTCGATCCTCGCCGGCAAGCTGCCGGCGGCGCAGCAGGCGCGCGCCCGCCGGCTGGGCCTCCTGGCGGCGATGAGCACCCGGATCGCGCTCCTCTTCTCCCTCTCGTGGCTCATCGGCCTCACGGCGCCGCTCGTCACGGTCGCCGGGCACGAGATCTCGGGACGCGATCTGATCCTCCTCGCCGGCGGGCTCTTCCTCATCGGGAAGAGCACCTACGAGATGCACGACAAGCTCGAGGGGGCGTCCGGCCGGAAGTCGGCGGCGGTGGCGCCCTCCTTCGCGGCGGTCATCGTCCAGATCGGTCTCATCGACATCGTCTTCTCGCTCGACTCGGTGATCACGGCGGTGGGGATGGTGGACGAGCTGGCGATCATGATCGCCGCGGTGGTCGTGTCGATCGGCATCATGATGGCCTTCGCCGGCCCGATCAGTCGGTTCGTCGACGCGCACCCGACGGTCAAGATGCTGGCCCTGAGCTTCCTGCTCCTGATCGGCTTCACGCTGGTCGCCGAGGGCTTCGAGCTGCACATCCCGAAGGGCTACATCTACTTCGCGATGGCGTTCTCGGTCTTCGTGGAGCTCCTGAACCTGCGGCTCAGGCCGGCGCCGCCCGAGGCGCCGGTGAGCCTCCACCGGCGCTACGCGGCGGACCGCACGGGGTGCGGGTAGGCCAGGGGGTCAGGTCTCAACGTTTTCCTGCCCAATCGCGTTCGGTTCTCCAGGTTTTTCGGGCGCTTTCCTGCGCGGCCGGGGTCGAACCCCAATGCTTTTCGGTGCTTACGCGGACCGGGGGGCGTGGAAAATGGAAAGACCTGACCCCGTCAGGCGCGCGTGCGGCGGCGGGCGGTGCGGCGCTCGAGCTCGGCCTCGTCGAAGAGCCGGATCGCGCCGTACTCGCCGTCGTATCCGGCCTCGCGGATCACCCGGCCGGCGCGCAGCCGCGCAACGGCCTCGGCCAGGAGGGCGGACCCGGCGCGCGCGATGTCGTCGACGGGGGCCGACTCCAGGATCCACAGCTCGGGGCCCAGCTCGGCGAGCAACCGGTCGTAGAGACGCGCGACCGTCCTGGTAGCGGGGCCGCTCCCGGTGATCTCGGAGAGGATCTCGGGGAGCGGCACCAGGTGGGAGACCTTGCCGGCCGTCGCGGTCGGCGCGGCGTCGGCGGCGCCGCGGTCGGCGAGCGCCTCGACCCGATGGAGGACGCCGATCGTCACGGGCCGGCCGCACACGGGACAGCGTCCCCCGTTTGCCAGCGTCTCCTCGGGGGCGAGCCGGGCGCGGCACGCCCGGTGGCCGTCGAGGTGATACTTCCCCTCCTCCGGGAAGAACTCCACCGTGCCGACGTAGCCTCGCCCCGTCGAGAGCGCCTCGCGGAGGGCGAAGTAGTCGAGGTCGGTGTCGAAGCAGGTGGCCTCGCGCCCGAGCTTCGCAGGCGAATGGGCGTCGGAACTCGAGATCAGACGGTACCGGTCGAGCGACGACAGGCGCCGGTTCATTGCCGGGTCGGAGGACAGGCCCGTCTCGATGGCGAAGACGTGTTCGGCGAGGTCGCCGTAGCAGTCGGCGATCGAGTCGAACCCGGAGCGCGACCCCAGGACGGCGAACCACGGGGTCCAGACGTGCGCCGGCACGAGATAGGCGTCGGGGCCGGACTCGAGCACGATCTCGAGCAGGTCGCGCGAGTCGAGCCCGAGGATCGGCCGGCCGTCGGCGGCGAGGTTGCCGATGCGCGCCAGGCGCGCGGCGATGCGCTCGGCCGCCGCGAAATCGGGCGCGTAGACGAGGTGATGGACCTTGCGGGTGAGGGGCCCCTTCCGGTAGATGGTGGAGATCTCCACGGAGAGCACGAACCGGGCGGCAGTCCGGCAGGTCGGCGGCAGCGTCCGCGCGATCTCGGCCGCGATGTCGTCGCGCAGCCGGAACAGCCCCGGCTCGGCCGGAACGAGCTTGCGCCCGAGTTCGTCGCGCCAGGCCGGGTGCGTGAAGTCACCCGTGGCGACGACCGCGATGCCCTTCCGAGAGGCCCAGTAGGCCAGGTGCTCGAGGTCCAGATCCCGGCTCGTGGCCCGGGAGTACTTCGAGTGCGCGTGCAGGTCGGCGTGGAACCGCATGGCCGACCCATGGTAGGCCTTCGGCCGCGCCGTGTCAGGTCCGGGCGAGCCGCCGGAGGGGCGAGCCGCCGGGAGCCGGGCCGTGGGCCGAGCCTGGGGTCGCTGGGCCGGATGCGCGGACAGGGTCAGGCCTTACGTGTTCCCGGCGTTCTCGCGCGGCCCGGTGAACGTCAGTGCCTGATCCCTGGCGGCGAGGGCGCGGCGCAGGATCTGGGCGAAGGGGAGGGTGGCGAGGACGACGAGCGCGCCGGCGGCCATGGTGGGCGCCGTGCCGAACCGGTCGCCGACGAGCCCGTAGAGCGTCGGCGCGGCGGCGCCGGCGCCGATGCCGACCGTGTAGAAGAGCCCGTAGGCGCGGGCCCGCCGCGTCGGCACGACGAAGTCGGCCACTGTCCCGTAGAGGACCGACGACGTTCCGTTGAGCGCCATGCCGAGCACCGGCAGGAGGGCCAGCGCGCCGGCGAGGGGCGAGAGCACCACGCCGAGCATCAGGGCGGCGGTGGCTGCCTCGGTGAGGACCACGGTCCGGATGATCCCCACCCGCTCGGCCACGGCGCCGCAGACGAACTTCCCCACGGCGCCCCCCGCGAAGACGAGGGCGAGGGCCGCGCCGACGGTCTCGACCCCCGACCCCTTGGCGATCAGCACGAACGGCAGGAGCGTGAGGAAGCCGGTCCGGGTGGCGCTGTCGATGCCGTGGACGGCGCTCAGCGCCTGGAAGCCCCCGGCGTCCCGGATGCCCCAGCCCACCGGCTCGGCCGGCGCCCCGGCATCTGCTGCCTCTCGCGCCGGCCGGGCACCCTGACCGAGGCGCGCCAGGACCGCCGCGAGGAGGAGCGCCGCGCCGAGCCCGACGGCGCCGTAGGCCGCCACCGCGGTCTGCCAGCCGAGCGCGGCCGAGACGACGCCGATCAGCGCCGGCACGGTGACCTTGCCGAGGTCGCCCGAGAAGTTGTAGGTCCCCAGGGCCACCCTCAGGGGGCCTCCCTCGTACGCCCGCGAGGTGAGGGAGGCCGAGAGCGGGTGCTGCACGCCGGAGCCGAGGCCGGCCAGGAGGAGGAGCGCAAGGAGCGGGAGGTAGCCGCCCGTGGCCGCCGCGGCCACGAAGCCGGCGCCGACCACGGCCGTGCCCACGGTCAGGAGGCGCGCCTCGCCGACGCGCTCGGCCAGGAACCCGGCCGGGATCTGGAAGGTCGACATCGCGCCGGAATAGACGCTGCGCAGGAGGCCCGCCTGGGCCAGGCTCAGCGAGAAGTCCCGGGTCCAGATCGGCAGCAGGACGTAGAGCAGGTCCGAGAAGCCGTCGTGGAGGAAGTGGACGGTGCAGGTGGTGGCGAGGGTGGCTCGGGCCCTGCGGTCGGACACGGTTCGGATCATCCCACAGCCTTGACCGGCGGTCAAATTCCTGTCACATACCGCAAACCGCGGCTAGAATTCCAGAAACCCTGGGGAAATCGTGAGCCCGCTCGCCACCGCCACTCTCCTCGGCGCCATCGCCCTCCTCCTCTACGGCATCCGCCTGGCCGGCGACGGCATCCAGAAGGCGGCCGGGGGCCGGATCCGGCGGCTGCTCGGGGTGGTGACGAAGAACCGCCTGGTGGCGTTCGGGGTGGGGGCGGCCGCCGCGGCGCTCCTGCAGTCGTCGTCCGCGACCGTCGCCATGCTCGTCGGCTTCGTCTCGGCCGGGCTCATGACGCTGCCGCAGACGATCGCGGTGCTCCTCGGCGCGAACGTCGGCACGACGCTCACCCCCCAGCTCGTCGCGTTCCGCGTCTTCGACCTGGCGGTGCCCATCGCCGGGCTCGGCGTGGCCCTGTCGATCTGGGGCTGGTCGTCGCGCGCGCGCCACGTCGGCCAGGCGGTGCTCGGCTTCGGCTTCGTCTTCCTGGCGCTCCACCTGGCGACGGCGACCATGGCGCCCCTGCGCGACGACCCGTTCTTCGTCCTCGTGCTCCAGACCCTCCGGGACCACCCGGGCTGGACGCTGCTCCTGGCCGCCGGCTTCACGGCGTTCGTCCACTCCTCGGCCGCCACGCTCGTCCTCGCCCTCGGCCTCGCGCACCAGGGGCTCATCGACCTGGCCGAGGCGATGCCGATCGTCCTCGGCGCGAACCTCGGCACGACGGCGGCGGCGATCGAGACGGCGGTCGGGGCCAGGCGGGACGCCCAGCAGACGGCGGCCGCGCACGTCATCGCGAAGGCGATCGGGCTCGCGATCGCCTTCCCGCTGATCGACCCGTTCGCGCGCCTCGCCGCCGCGACGAGCGACGACCTCGCGCGCCAGATCGCCAACGCGCACACGATCTTCAACGTCGGCCTCGCGGTCCTCCTCCTGCCGGTCACCGGGCTCCTCGCGCACCTGGTGCGCCGCGTGCTGCCGCCGCGGCCGGCGAGCGAGGAGCCGTTCGGCCCGAAGTACCTCGACGAGCGGGTCCTCGAGTCGCCGCCGGTCGCCTTCGGCCAGGCGGCGCGCGAGGTGCTCCGCATGGCGGACATCGTGCAGACGATGGTCCGCGAGTCGATCCGCGCCTTCGAGGGGCACGACCTCGACCTGGTGCAGCGGATCGAGGACATGGACGACCAGGTCGACCGCCTCGACCGCGAGGTGAAGCTCTTCCTGACCAAGCTCTCGAAGTCGGGGCTCACCGAGGCGCAGGCGGCCCGCGAGCTCGAGCTGATCGCGTTCTCGACCGACCTCGAGGCGGTCGGCGACATCGTCGACAAGAACCTCATGTCGCTCGCCAGGAAGCGGATCAAGCAGGGCGTGACCTTCTCGGCCGAGGGGTGGCGGGAGATCCGCGACTTCCACGCGAAGGTCTGCGAGAACCTCGAGCTGGCGGTCTCGGCCTTCGCCACGCGCGACGCCGAGCTGGCGCGCACGCTCCTGCGCCACAAGAACCGCCTCGGCGAGATCGAGCGGGCCCTCAACGCCGCGCACGTCGACCGCCTCCACCGCGGCCTGCGCGAGACGATCGAGACCTCGTCGATCCACCTCGACCTCCTCTCGAACCTCGAGCGGATCAACTCCCACGTGACGAACGTGGCCTACACGATCCTCGAGGCGGCGGCCTCGGACGACGGCGACGGCTAGAGCACGCTAAGATGGGGGCATGGAGCCCCGCACCCGACTGCGCCGCCGCCTGACCGAGGGTCCCATCGTCGTCGCCCCGGGCGCTTACGACGCGCTCGTGGCCCGGCTGATCGAGCAGGCCGGGTTCGAGGCGGTCTACCTCTCCGGGGCCGGCGTGAGCTACACGCGGCTCGGCCGCCCGGACATCGGGCTCCTCTCGTTCACCGAGATGGTCCAGGTGTGCGAGGCGATGGCCGAGGCGGTCGGCATCCCGGTCATCGCCGACGGCGACACCGGGTACGGCAACGCCCTCAACGTGCAGCGGACCGTGCGCGCCTACGAGCGGGCCGGCGTGGCCGCCATCCAGCTCGAGGACCAGACCTTCCCGAAGCGCTGCGGCCACCTCTCCGGCAAGGCGGTGGCGCCGGCCGACGAGATGGTCGGCAAGATCAAGGCCGCCTGCGACGCGCGGCGCGACCCCGACTTCCTCGTCATCGCCCGCACCGACGCCCGCGCCACGGACGGGATGGACGAGGCGCTCGACCGGGCCCGCCGCTACGCGGAGGCCGGCGCGGACGTCCTCTTCGTCGAGGCGCCGCAGAGCGTCGAGGAGCTGCGCGCGGTCCCGCCGGCGCTGCCGCGGCCCTGCCTCGCCAACATGGTGGAGCGGGGGCGGACGCCGCTCGTCAGGGCCGCCGACCTCGACGCCATGGGCTACCGCATCGTCATCTTCCCCAACGCCGTCACCCGGTTCATCGCCCGCCAGGCCGCGGGCTTCCTCGCGCGTCTCGCGGCCGAGGGGGGGACGGCGGGGCTGCTCGACGAGATGATCGGGTTCGAGGACTTCAACCGCCTCCTCGGCCTCGCGGAGCTGCGCGCGGCCGAGGAGCGTTACCGGTAACGATGGCACGCGGAGGTGTCATGTCGATGCTCACCCGCCGTCACGCGCTGGCCGCGCTCGGAGCCGCCGGCGCCGTCTCGCTCGTCCCCGGCTTCGCGCGGCGCGCCCGTGCGCAGGGCTCCCGCAAGGTCGTCTTCACGCAGTCCACCGACGGGTTCCTCTACGTGCCGATCCACGTGGCGCGCGCCCGGCGCTACTTCGAGGAGGAGGGGATCGAGCCGGAGGTCATCGTCACCGGCGGCGGGTCGAAGGCCATCGCGGCCGTGGTGGGCGGCAGCGCCCAGGTCTACGTGGGCAACGCCGCCTCGCAGGTGAACGCGCTGTCGAAGGGCCAGCCGCTCCTCAGCTTCGCGGCGGTCATGACCGAGTTCGCGAGCAATCTCGTCATGCAGGGCCACCTGGCGCGCGAGCGCGGGATCACCGCGGCGAGCCCCGTGGCGGACAAGGTCGCGGCGCTCAAGGGTCTCAAGGTCGGCATCACGTCGCCGGGGAGCGCCACCGACCAGATCCTCCGCTACCTGCTCCAGAAGCAGGGGATCCAGCCCGACCGCGACGTCACCGTCATCCCGGTCGGCGGCAGCGGGCCGATGATCGCCGCCTTCTCGCAGAAGCGGATCGACGCGTTCGTCCTCTCCTCGCCCACGGCCGAGACGGCCGTCGTCAAGCACGGCGGCGTCATGCTCGTCAACTTCTCGCGCGGCGAGTACGAGCCGCTCGCCGGCATCCTCTACATGAGCCTGATCGCCAAGAAGGACTGGCTCGAGCAGAACGCCGAGACCGCCGTCGCGGTCTGCCGGGCCCTCGCCAGGGCCGAGCGGCTCATCAACGAGCGGCCGGACGAGGCCAAGGCGGCCGTCCGCGGCTTCTTCGAGAAGACCGAGCCGGCGGTGTTCGACCAGGCGTGGGAGAGCAACGTCAAGGCGTACCCCGCCACGCCGGTCATCGCCGCCGCGGCCATGCAGAAGGCGATCGACTTCATGAACGCCACCGAGGAGGAGAAGGCCAGCGTGACGGTCGCGCAGGCGATGGACAACCGCTACGCCGAGGCGGCGGTCAAGGGGGCGAAGTAGGAGGGGGCATGGCGCCTCGGACGCTCTTCGAGAAGGTCTGGGCGCGGCACGTCGTCGCCGAGGGCCCCGGCGGGCAGACGCTCCTCTACATCGACCGCCATCTCATCCACGAGGGCGGGTTCCACGCCTTCGAGGCGCTCAGGCAGTCGGGGCGGCGCGTGCGCCGCCCCGACGCGGTCTTCGCGACGCCGGACCACTACGTCCCCACGGCCGGCCGCGCGGCCGGCATCGCCGACCCCGAGGCCCGCGTGCGGGTCGAGAGCCTGCGCGCCGACACGCGGGCGGCCGGCATCACCCTCTTCGACCTCGACGACCCGCGCCAGGGGATCGTCCACGTGATCGGTCCCGAGCAGGGGATCACCCAGCCCGGCCTGACCATCGTCTGCGGCGACTCGCACACCTCGACGCACGGCGCCTTCGGAGCCCTGGCCTTCGGCATCGGCGCCTCGGAGGTCGCCCACGTCCTCGCCACGCAGACGCTCTGGCAGCGCAAGCCGAAGGTGATGCGCATTCGCGTGGAGGGCGAGCGGCCCCCGGGCGTCGCGGCCAAGGACGTGATCCTCGGCATCATCGCCGCCATCGGCGCGGGCGGGGGAACGGGCTACGCCGTCGAGTACGCCGGGTCGGTGATCCGCGGCCTCTCCATGGAGGAGCGGATGACCGTCTGCAACATGTCGATCGAGGCGGGCGCGCGGGCCGGCATGATCGCGCCCGACGAGACGACCTTCGCGTACCTGAAGGGCCGCCCCTTCGCGCCGCCGGCCGAGCACTGGGAGCGGGCCGTGGCGTTCTGGCGGACGCTCCCCACGGACGAGGGGGCCGTCTTCGACCGGGAGGTGGTCGTCGAGGCGCGCGACCTCGCCCCGCGCGTCACCTGGGGGACGAGCCCGCAGGACTCCGTGCCGATCACCGGTCGCGTGCCCGATCCGGCCGCGGTCGAGGACCCGGTGCGGCGGGCGAGCATGGAGCGGGCGCTGGCCTACATGGGGCTCGCCCCCGGCACGCCCATGGCCGGCCTCGAGGTGGACCGGGTCTTCATCGGGTCCTGCACGAACAGCCGCCTCGAGGACCTCAGGGCCGCGGCCGCCGTCGTCAAGGGGCGGCGGGCGGTGGTGCCGGCGCTCGTCGTGCCCGGCTCGGGCCTCGTCAAGCGGGCGGCCGAGGCCGAAGGGCTCCACGAGGTCTTCCTCGCCGCCGGCCTCGAATGGCGGGACTCCGGCTGCTCCATGTGCGTCGGCATGAACGGCGACCTCGCCAGGGCGGGCGAGCGGGTCGCGTCCACGTCCAACCGCAACTTCGAGGGGCGGCAGGGCAAGGGGGCCCGCACGCACCTCATGAGCCCGGCCATGGCCGCGGCCGCGGCCGTCACCGGCCGGCTCACCGACGTCCGCGAGATGAGGATCTGACGTGGAGCGCTTCTCGACCCTCACGGCCGTGGCCGCGCCGCTCGACGTCCCCAACGTCGACACCGACCAGATCATCCCGGCCCGCTTCCTCCGCTACCCGCGGAGCGCCGGCTACGAGCGGTTCCTCTTCCACGACCAGGGGCCGGACTTCGTCCTCAGGCAGCCGGCCTATCGCGAGGCGAAGATCCTCGTCGTGGCGGACAACTTCGGGTGCGGCTCCTCGCGCGAGGGGGCGGTCTGGGCCATCAAGGGCGCGGGGGTCCGGGCGCTCGTCGGCCCGTCCTTCGGCGACATCTTCTTCGAGAACTGCTTCAAGAACGGCGTCCTCGCGGTGGTCCTGCCGCGGGAGGCCGCGGCCGACATCAGGCGGCAGCTCCACGACCGGCCGGGCGCCCTCGTCACGATCGACCTCGGGGGGCAGGCGGTCACCGCGCCGGACGGGACGGTCCACCGCTTCGAGATCGACCCCTATCGCAAGACGATGCTCGAGGAGGGCCTCGACGACATCGGCCTGACCGAGCGGCACGAGGCGGCCATCGCCGCATACGAGCGGCGGCGCCGCGAGGAGACGCCATGGTTGCCGTGAGGCGGGAGGCCGTCGAGCGCGCCGCCGCGCTGCTGGTCGAGGCGTGGCGGGAGCACCGGACGATCCCCGGGATCCCGGCGGACGTCCGGCCGGCCGCGATCGAGGAGGCGTACGCGGTGCAGGACGCCGTGTCGCGGGCGCTCGGACCGGTCGGCGGCTGGAAGGTGGGCGCGTCGTCCCCCACGGCCGAGCCGAGGTGCGCGCCGCTCCTCGCCTCGCGCGTCCACGAGGGGCCCGCGACGCTGCCGGCGGCCCGGTTCCATCGTCTCGGCATCGAGGCGGAGCTGGCGCTCCGCATCGCCCGCGACCTGCCGGCCCGCCGGGAGCCGTACGCGCGCGAGGAGGTGCTCGCCGCCTTCGACACGCTCCACCCCGCGATCGAGGTCGTCGACTCCCGCTTCGCCGACCGCGAGTCGATGGACGACCTCTCCCTCCTGGCCGACAACCAGAGCAACGGCGCCTTCGTCTACGGGCCGGCCGTACGCGACTGGCGGCGCCGGGACCTGGCCGCGCAGCCGGTCCGCCTCGTGATCGACGGGGCGGTGGCGGTCGAGCGGGTCGGGGGCAACGCCGCGGGCGACCCCCTGCGAGGGGTCGTCTGGCTGGCCAACCACCTGGCGGAGCGGGGCCAGCCGCTGCGCGCGGGCCAGATCGTCACGACCGGCACCACCACCGGCCTCCTCTGGGTCAGCCCCGGCGCCGTCGTCGAGGCCGAGTTCCCCGGCGTCGGCGCCGTCCAGCTCACCATCGGCCGCTGATCTCCCCAACGCGGGGTCAGGTCTTTCCGTTTTCCAGGGGGTCAGGCCTTTCCATTTTCCATGGGGTCAGGTCTTTCCGTTTTCCAGGCCGCAGCCGAACCGGGCGACGCCGGCGTGACCGCGGGAGGCCTGGAACGGCGAGGGGGCGGGCCCTACCGATGCGCTCGATGCGGTGCACGGAGACCTGAGCCGGTCCGTTGCGGCACACGGCCGAGCCGGGGGCCCTGCTACTATCGTCGCGCCATGTCCCTCGCCGCGCTGCGGGCGCGTCTCCTGCCGCTCGTCGGCATCCTCCTCTTCTCCGCGACGCTGTGGCTGCTCCACGAGGCGCTGGGGAGCGTTCGGTACGAGGACGTGGTCGCGCACCTGTCGGCGCTGCCGGCCGGCGCGGTCGCGCGGGCGGCCCTCCTCACGGTCCTCGGCTACGCCGTCCTCACCGGTTACGACGTGCTGGCGCTCAGGTACATCGGCAAGCCGATCCCCTACCGGAGGACGGCGGTCGCCTCCTTCGTCGCCTACGCCGTGGGGCACACGCTCGGC
The DNA here is from genome assembly GCA_036381125.1 of Thermodesulfobacteriota bacterium. GTDB lineage: Bacteria > DASVDK01 > DASVDK01 > DASVDK01 > DASVDK01 > DASVDK01. The sequence goes on from DASVDK010000316.1 coordinate 15,023, forward strand.
CAGTCGTGGCTCACCGGCGGCAGCGTCCGGTACCGGCTCTACGCCGCCTGGGGGCTCTCGGCGGCCAACGTGGCCGCCGTCGTGGCGTTCTGCGCCTTCACGTTCTGGCTCGGGTTCCTCGCCGTGGGCGGCGTCGTCTTCCTCGCCTCGCCGCCCGTGGTGCCGGCCGAGGTGCGGGTGGCGGCCTGGACCCTGCCGGCGCTCGGCGTGGCGGGCATGATCCTCACCGCGGCCTACGTCGCGCTCGGGACGGTGCGGCGAGAGCCGGTCAGGCTCTTCGGCCTCTCGCTGGCGGTGCCGCCCTGGCCGCTGCGCGCTGGGCAGCTGGCCGTGTCGGTCCTCGACTGGCTCCTCGCGGCCGCCACGCTCTACGTGCTCCTGCCGGCCGGGCTGCCGATCTCCTACCCGGCGTTCGTCGGCGTCTACCTGCTCGGGATCGTCGCCGGCATCGCCAGTCAGGTCCCGGGCGGACTCGGCGTCCTCGAGGGGGTCGTCGTGCTGGCCCTCGCCGGCCACGCACCCGCCTCGGCCCTCCTCGGCTCGCTCGTGGCGTTCCGGGCGATCTACCACCTGGCGCCGCTCGCCGCGGCGGCGCTGCTCCTGGCCGGCTACGAGGCGGCGCGCGCGGCGAGCCGCCTTGCCGGCCTGCGCCGCGTGCTCGCGCGGGCCCTGCCCCACGTCGCGCCGCACCTGCTGACGATCACGACCTTCCTCGGCGGGGTCGTGCTGCTCGTCTCGGGCGCCGCGCCGGCCGACCCGTCGCGTCTCCTCCGGCTCCGGAACTTCGTGCCGCTCGCGGTCATCGAGGCGTCGCACGTCGTCGGCAGCCTCGCCGGCGCGGGCCTGCTCGTCCTCGCCCGCGGCCTGCAGCTCAGGCTCGACGCGGCGTATCGCCTCACCGTCGTCCTCCTGGCCGTCGGCGCCGCCGCCTCGCTCCTCAAGGGCCTCGACTACGAGGAGGCCGTCGTCCTCGGCCTCGTGCTGGCCGCGCTCTTGCCGTCGCGCCGCTACTTCCGGCGAGAGGCCGCGTTGCTCGACGAGGCGATGAGCCCGGCCTGGATCGCCGCGATCGGGCTCGCGCTGATCGGCGCCACGGGCGTGGGCGTCTTCGCCTTCAAGCACGTGGCGTACTCGCACGGCCTCTGGTGGCGCTTCGCCCTCCTGGACGATGCCGCGAGGTCCCTGCGCGCCTCGGCCGGCGCCGCCGGCCTCGTCGCGGCGCTGGTCGTCTGCCGGCTCCTGCGCCGGGTGCCGCCCGAGCCGAGCCCGGTGACCCCGGCCGCCCTGGAGCGGGCGGCGGCGATCGTGGCCGCCTCCCCGAGGGCCGACGCCTGGCTCGCGCTGCTCGGGGACAAGGCCTTCCTCTTCAGCGACAGCGGGCGGTCCTTCCTCGCGTACGGCGTCGAAGGGGGGAGCTTCGTCGCCCTCGGCGACCCGGTCGGCGTCGAGGCCGAGGGCTCGGAGCTGGTGTGGGCCTTCCGCGAACTCGCCGACCGCCGCGGTGCCTGGCCGGTCTTCTATCGGGTCGGCCCGAACCGTCTGCCGCTCTACCTCGATCTCGGCCTCGCGCTCCTCAAGCTCGGGGAGGAGGCGCGGGTGCCGCTCGAGGGCGTCTCGCTGCCGGGCGAGCCGGGGGCGAGGCTCCGGGATCAGGTCGACCGGCTCGAGCGGGCGGGGGCGCGATTCGCGGTGTTGCCGCCGGCCTCCGTGCCGCCGCACCTCGCCGAGCTGCGCGAGGTGTCGGACGACTGGCTGCGCTTCACGGCGACGCGGGAGCCGCGCTTCGCCCTCGGCTTCTTCGACGAGCGCTACCTTGCGCGCTGCCCCGTCGCCACGGTGCGCGTGTCGGGGCGCATCGTGGCGTTCGCCAACCTCCGGCTCGGGGCCGGCCGGGAGGAGCTCGCGCCCGACCTCATGCGCCGGCGCCGGGACGCGCCGGCGGGCGTCATGGAGTACCTCGTGATCGAGCTGATGCGCTGGGGCCGCGAGCAGGGCTACCGGTGGTGCAACCTCGGCATGGCCCCGCTCTCGGGGCTCGAGGACCGCACGCCCGCTCCGCTCTGGAACCGCGTCGGCACGTCGCTCTTCCAGCACGGGGAGCCGTACGACGACTTCAAGGGGTCGCGGTCGTACCGGGAGACGTTCGCCCCCCACTGGGTGCCGCGCTACCTCGCGGTCCCGAGTGGGCTCTCCCTGCCGAGGGTCCTCGCGGACGTCGCCGCCGTGGTCACCGGGAGCCGGAACGAGATATAATTTCCGAAGTAGACAAAGCGCTCGGGCCGCTGGCGCGTCCTCGTGCCGGCACCGAGACGCCGGTGCCGCCGGCAAGGCCCGGCTCTTGCTTTCCTCGGACACCATGAGAATCGCTCAAATTGCTCCACTGTACGAGCGAGTCCCGCCCGGCCGATACGGGGGGACCGAGCGAGTCATCGCGAACCTCGCCGATGGTCTCGTCGCTCGTGGTCACGACGTCACGCTCTTCGCCGCGGCGGGCTCGCGCACGTCGGCGCGGCTCGTCCCCGTGGCGCCCTTGCCCCTGTGGCACGACGCGAGGATCCGCGACCGCGTGGCGCCGCACGTGCGGCTCCACGCGGAGGTCTTCCGCCGGGCCCACGAGTTCGACCTCATCCACAACCACAACGACTACTTCGCGTTCCCGTACCTCGCCACGTCGCCCGCGCCGGTCGTCACGACGATGCACGGGCGGTGCGACCTTCCCGAGCTGCACGCGGTGATCGACGCCTTCCCCGACGCGGCGCTCGTGGCCATCAGTCGGGCGCAGCAGGCCTGCCTCCCCAACGCCAACTGGGTCGGCTGCGTGTACCACGGGCTCAGGATCGATCGCATCCCGTTCGATCCACACGGGGGCGAGGGGCTCGTCTTCATCGGCCGCATGTCGCCCGAGAAGGCGCCGCACGTCGCCATCGACGTGGCGATCGAGGCCGGCCTGCCCCTCGTCATGGCCGCGCGGATCGACGCCCAGGACCGGGAGTTCTTCGAGCGCGAGGTGAAGCCCAGGCTCGACCACCCGCTCGTCCGCTACGTCGGCCAGGTGGACGACGCCGAGAAGGCACGGCTGCTCGGATCGGCGCGCGCCCTCATCCTGCCGATCGACTGGCCGGAACCGTTCGGGCTCGTCATGATCGAGGCGATGGCGTGCGGCACGCCGGTGGTGACCCGGCCGGTCGGGTCGGCCCCGGAGCTGGTCGTCCAGGGCGTCACCGGGTTCCTCGCGGAAGACCTGGCCGGCCTGGTGGCCGGCGTCCGCGCGGCGGCCTCGCTCGACCGCGCCGCCTGCCGCCGTCACGTGGAGAGCCGCTTCAGCGTGACCGGCATGGTCGAGGGCTACGAGCGGATCTATCGGAGCATGCTCGGGGGCCGGCGCGCGACGGCTTGAAGGGAGCGCCGTGGACGAGTTCGCTACCCTCGCGACCCCGGACGTCGTCACCCTCGCCACCCGGACGATCAAGGACCAGGAGGCGTTCGTCGTCTGCGACGTGTCCGGGGACGCCGACGTCCGGCGATCGCACAAGTTCGGCTTCTACCTCACCGGCACGCGGCACCTCTCCCGCCTCGCCCTCGGCCTCGACGGGGCGCGCCCGGTGGTGCTCTTCTCGAGCGTGTCGGCCGACGGCTCCGAGCTGGTCGTGAACCTGACCAACCCGGACCTGCCGCCTCACGGCGACCACGGCGGCGGCCCGCCGCTCCCCCGCGAGCGGCTCTTCGTGCAGCGGCGGCTCATCCTCGAGGGGTCGCGGCTCGCGCACTCGCTGTACGTGCGCAACTTCGCGGGCGAGCCGGTGCGGCTCGTCCTCGCCCTCCGCTTCGAGGCCGACTTCGCCGACATCTTCGAGGTGCGCGGATTCGTGCGCCAGAGGCGGGGCGAGTACCTCGAGCCGGTCACGGGGCCCGGCCGGCTCGCCCTCGCCTACCGCGGGCTCGACGGCGTCGTCCGCTCGACGCACGTCGCGTTCGCGCCGGCGCCGGAGTCGATGGCCGTCGAGGGATCGACCGTGGAGGCCCGCTTCCCGCTGTCGCTCGGCGCGAACGACGTCGAGGTTCTCGAGCTGACGGTGCTGCCGATCGAGACGCGCCCGTCCGAGGCGGCCACGGTGGTGGTGGACCACCTGCCGTACGAAGGGGTCCGCGCCCGCCGGCGCAGCCAGGTGGACGAATGGCAGGCGTCGCTGCCGGAGGTCCGCTCGAGCCACGAGGACTTCAACCGCCTCCTCGCGCGCTCGCTGGCCGACCTCCGGCTGCTCAGCACGATCTACCCCGAGGGGCCCTACCCCGCGGCCGGCATCCCGTGGTACGTCTGCCCGTTCGGGCGCGACGGGTCGATCACCGCGCTGGAATCGCTCTGGCTCGATCCGCGCATCGCCCAGGGGGTCCTTCGCTTCCAGGCCGCTCACCAGGCGACCGTGGACGATCCCTTCGTCGACGCCGAGCCGGGCAAGATCCTGCACGAGCTCCGCCGCGGCGAGATGGCGAACCTGCGCGAGATCCCGTTCATCCCGTACTACGGCTCGGTCGACTCGACGCCGCTCTTCCTCATGCTGCTCGCCGCGTACGTGCGGCGAACGGGGGACCTCGACCTCGCGCGCGCCCTCTGGCCGGCCGCCGTGGCCGCTCTCGAGTGGATCGACCGCTACGGCGACCTCGACGGCGACGGCCTCGTCGAGTACCGCAGCCGCTCGAGGAGCGGCCTCACGCAGCAGGGGTGGAAGGACTCGCGCGACCCGATCTTCCACGCGAGCGGCCGCGACGCCGAGCCGCCGATCGCGCTGGTCGAGGTCCAGGGATACGTCTACGCCGCCAAGCGCGGGATGGCCGTCCTCTCGGCGCGCCTCGGC
>DASVDK010000317.1:0-7020 GCA_036381125.1 Thermodesulfobacteriota bacterium
GGCGCCTCGGCCGGAGGCGGCGGCGCCGCGGAGAGGACCGGGGCCGGTCCGGGTGCGCTGGCACGCGCCGCCTCGGCCAGTGACGGGCGCGCGGCCGGCGCCGTCCGCGGCGCCGGCAGCCGGCGGACCGAGGCGGGTACCGGTGGCTGGGGGCGGAGCGCCGCCACCAGCGCCTCGACCTCCCGCCGGCTCCTGTGCCGGGCCTGCTCGAGCAGGTCCCGATGATTCTCCACCGTGAGGTGCGGCGCGAGAAGCGTCACGGTCGTGAGCGTGAGCGACCCGTCGGCGAGGTGCTCGAGGACGACGGGGAAGCGCCGCGCCGCCCGCGCGGCCTCGATCCGGCCGTAGGCGGCGTGCTCGGAGAGGTGCAGGACCTGGGTGCCGTAGGCGAAGAGCGACGGGTACCCCTCGGCCAGGTAGAGGCGCCGGACGTCGAGTTCGGCGAGGTGCGCAATCAGCGCGACCGTCGCCTCGCGCTCCTGCGCGGCGAGCCGCGGCACCGCGGCGAGCAGCTCGGCATCCGAGAGCCGGGCAGGAGCGGAGAGCATGGTCGTGAGAGCCATGCTTCGTTCATATCATGGCGATCCCGGAGGGCCCCGGGACGGGCCCGCAGGGGCGCGGCCGGCGCCGACCGATTGCGCAGGCCTCCAGCGCGCGAAGTCTCGTCCGGCGGCCGTTCCCGGGCCGCGGAGGGCCTGTCTACGGGTGGGCCGCCGCGCCCCTCGACCTGGTCTCCCGATGCTGTCAAGACCTTTCTTCGAGGCCTCGAGACGTTGCCGACCGGTCTACTCGCCGAACTCGGTTCGAACCGAGTCGGCCCTGCCCGACCGCGCCGATCCGCACCCCGGCGCCCGGTCCGTCGGCTCGCGGTCCCGACGCTCGTCTCGTCGCCATTCCCCGAGGTATCCTCTATCCATGCATGGTTACCTGCAGTACGACCGGGGCAGGGTGGCGAAGGTGGAGAAGGGGGTCGTCGTCGAGACGCCCCTCACCGTGACGCTCAACGGCAAGGAGCTGGTCCGGTTCCTCTGCACCCCGGAGCACCTCGAGGCGCAGGTCGTCGGGTTCCTCTGGCTCGAAGGGCTCGTCGACAGCCTCGACGAGATCCTCGTCGTGCGGGCCTGCGCGGAGGACGGCGCGGCCGACGTGATCCTGGCGGGCGAGCCGCAGATCCCGCACAAGAAGGCGGTCACGTCGGGGTGCGGGGGAGGCATCACCTTCAACATCGACTTTGCCGCCGAGGGGCTCGGCGACCTGCCGCTCACGGTGCCGCCGGAGCGGATCTGCTCGGCCTACCGCGAGCTGCAGGCGTCGGCCGTGCACTACCGCGAGCACCGCGGCATCCACTGCACGGCGCTCTGCGACGGGGAGCGCCAGCTCCTGATCGCCGAGGACGTCGGCCGGCACAACACGCTCGACAAGCTCGCCGGTCTCGCCCTCCTCGAGGGGATCCCCACGGAGGGGCGGTTCCTCGTGACCTCGGGCCGCATCTCGTCGGAGATGACCTGGAAGGCCGCGCGGATGCGCGTGCCGCTCGTCGCCTCGCGCACCTCGCCGACCTCCCTCGCCCTCGAGCTGGCCGAGCGGCTCGGCATCACGCTGGTCGGCTACGTGCGCGACGGCTCGTTCAACGTCTACACGCACCCCCACCGGGTCCTCGCTCCGGAGGAGGCGGCGACCGCGCGGCGTTCGCCTGCCGGGGTCTAGGGCCGGGCGAACGGGGCGATCGTCAGGCCGACTTCCTCGAGGCGCGCGCGGACGGCCCGCGCGATGGCGACGGCGGCAGGGTTGTCCCCGTGGACGCAGACGCTGTCGATCCTCGCGGGGATCCGCTTGCCGGTGACCGTCGTGATCGCCTGGCGCTCGACCGCCTCGAGCACCCTCGCGGCCGCCGCCTCCGCGTCGTGGATCACCGCGCCGGGCGCCTTGCGCGAGGTGAGGTTGCCGTTGTCGTCGTAGGTCCGGTCGGCGTAGATCTCCCGCACCATCGGCAGGCCGAGGCGCTCGGCCGCGCGCTCGGTCTCGAGACCGGGCATGACAATGAGGTAGAGGCCCGGGTCCACGGCCTTCGCGGCGCGCGCCACGGCCATCGCGATGTCCGCGTCCACGGCCGCCATGTTGGCGAGGGAGCCGTGGGCCTTGACGTGCGTCACCCGGTGACCGGCCGCGCGCGCCACCGCCTGCAGCGCGCCGATCTGGTAGACGACCATCTTCTCGATGTCCTCGGGCCGCTCCCCCTGGATCGGCCGGCGGCCGAAGCCCCAGAGGTCGAGGAAGCTCGGGTGCGCCCCCACGGCGACCCCGCGGGCCCTGGCGAGCGCCACGGTCCGGTGCATGACGAGCGGGTCGCCGGCGTGGAACCCGCACGCCACGTTCGCCGAGGAGACGATGTCGAGCATCGCCTCGTCGTCGCCCATCGTGTAGACGCCGAAGCTCTCTCCCATGTCCGAGTTGAGATCGATCGTCGCGGCCATCGTCACCCCCTCGGCCGTCCAGTGTAGACCACGGGGGCTTGCGTTCCAGGGGGCCCCGTGGAATCGTGAGGTCGGACACGGAGGACGCCTGGATGAAGGTCTCGCTGGCCTACGGCCGCAGCGGCCTCGACGTCGACCTCCCCGACGGGCGGACGACGGTCATCGAGCCGGCGGAGGCGCCGGGCCTGCCGGACGAGAAGGCCGCGGTCCTCGCGGCGCTCCGGCAGCCGATCGGCGCGCCGCCGCTGCGCGAGCAGGTGCGGCCGACCGATCGCGTCGTGATCGTCATCTCCGACATCACGCGGCCCACGCCGAACGAGCGCCTCGTGCCGTGGCTGCTCGAGGAGATCGGGCACGTTCCGGCCGAGCAGATCACCATCCTCAACGGCACCGGTTCCCACCGGGCCAACACCGAGGCCGAGCTGGCGCAGATGCTCGGCCGCGACGTCGTCGCCCGCTACCGCGTCGTCAACCACGACGCCTTCGACCCGGCGGCCCACGTCGCGCTGGGACGGACGTCGTACGGCGGCGAGATCGTGCTCGATCGCCGCTACGTCGAGGCCGACGCCCGCATCGTCGTCGGCTTCATCGAGCCGCACTTCTTCGCCGGCTTCTCGGGCGGGCCCAAGGGGGTGATGCCGGCCCTCGCGGCGATCGACTCCATCATGCACTTCCACAACGCCGAGATGATCGGCCACCCGCGGGCCACCTGGGGCGTGCTCGACGGCAACCCCATCCAGGGGGTGGCGCGCGAGGCGGTGGCGCTCGCGCCGGGGCGTCCTCCCTTCATCCTGAACGTCACGCTGAACAAGACGCGGGCCATCACCGGCGTCTTCGCCGGGCACGTCGTCGAGGCGCACCTCGTCGGCGCGCGGTTCTGCCGCGAGACCGCCATGCGACCGGTCCCGGCTCCCTTCGACGTGGTGGTCACGACCAACGGCGGCTACCCGCTCGACCAGAACCTCTACCAGGCGGTCAAGGGGATGAGCGCGGCGGCGCAGATCGTGCGGGACGGGGGCGCGATCGTGGCGGTCGCGGAGTGCTCGGACGGGCTCCCCGCGCACGGCAACTTCCGGAAGATCCTCCACATGCGCCGCTCGCCGGGGGAGCTGCTCGACATGATCACGAGCCCCGGCTTCCTCGTGTACGACCAGTGGGAGGTGCAGGCGCAGGCGCTCGTCCAGAAGCGCGCGCGGGTCTACCTCAAGTCGCGCCTGCCGGCCGACGAGGTCACCGGGGCGCACCTCACGCCGATCGACGACGTGTCCGCCGAGGTGCGGGCGCTCGTCGAGCGGCTCGGGCCCGAGGCGCGGGTCGCGGCGCTGCCGCAGGGTCCTTTCACCATCCCGTACGTGGAGGGGTGAGCCATGTACGTGCCCGAGGCCTTCAAGGAAGAGCGGGTTCCGGTGCTCCACGAGGCGATCCGGCGCGCCGGGCTCGCGACGCTCGTGAGCGCGGGCGAGGGGGGGCTCGTGGCGACGCACCTGCCGCTGCTCCTCGACCCGGAGCCGGCGCCCCTCGGCACCCTCGTGGGCCACGTCGCGCGGGCGAACGGCCACTGGCGCGACCTCGCGGCCGCGCCCGATGCGCTCGCCGTGTTCCTCGGCCCCGAGGGCTACGTGAGCCCCTCCTGGTACCCGACCAAACGGGAGACGGGCAAGGTCGTCCCCACCTGGAACTACGTCGCGGTGCACGCCTACGGCCGCGTGGAGGTCTTCGACGACCCCGACCGCCTGCTCGCGGTCGTGACACGGCTCACCGACGTGCACGAGTCGTACCGGGCCGACCCCTGGCGGGTGTCGGACGCGCCCGAGGACTACGTGCGCGCCATGCTCAAGGGGATCGTGGGCGTGTCGCTGCGGATCGAACGGATCGAGGGGAAGTGGAAGATGAGCCAGAACCGGCCGCAGGCCGACCGCGAGGCGGTGCGGGCCGCCTTCGCGGCCGACGACCGCCCCGGCGCTCGCGCCGTTGCCGAGGTCATGGACGAGATCGCCCGCGAGGGGCCGCGCCGGTGATCGTCGACGCCACGGGCGTGGCCTTCGGAGCGCCCGTCGAGGGCCCCGTCGTCTCCCTCGTGCCGAGCCACACCGAGACGCTCGTCGCCATCGGGGCAGCCGATCGGCTGGCCGGCCGCACGGCGTACTGCGTGGAGCCGGCGGGCGAGGTCGAGCGGGTGCCGGCCTTCGGCGGCACCAAGAACCCGGACGTGGCCGGCATCGTCGACCTGCGACCGGCGCTCGTCGTCGCCAACCACGAGGAGAACACGCCGAGGGCCATCCGGGCGCTGCGCGAGGCGGGGGTGGCGGTGTTCGTGACCTATCCGCGCACGGTGGCCGAGGGGATCGAGACCATCCGCGTCCTCGGGCGGCTCCTCGGGGGGCCGGCGCCGGCGCGGGCGGCGGCCCTGGCCGACCGGCTCGAGGCGACGCTCGCCGCCGTGCGCGCGCGGACGTCCGCCAGGCCGGCCGTGCGGGTCTTCTGCCCGATCTGGAAGTCGCCCTGGATGCCGTTCTCGGCCGACACCTACGCGCACGACCTCCTGGCCGTCTGCGGCGGCGCCAACGTGTTCGCCGACGGGCCGCGGCGGTACTTCCCGGTCACGCTCGAGGAGGTGGCGGCGAGGCGGCCCGCGGTGGCGCTCCTGCCCGACGAGCCGTACCGGTTCGGCCCTGCCGATGCCGCCGAGGTCGAGGCGGCGCTGCCGGGCGTGCCGGCGCGGCTCGTGTCGGGACGGCACCTGACCTGGTACGGCCCCGCCATCGGCCCGGGCCTCGAGGCCATCGAGCGGAGCATCGCGTCCGCCTCGGCCGCGACGGCGAGGAGGGCCGTCCGTCCGGCGGCGCCCGGAACCTGACACCGGAACGGGGGGACCCAATGCTCAAGGCCTACGGCTGGGGGCCGATCGCCGCGTCGTTCGGCGCGGCGCGCGAGCGGCACCCGAAGCTCGCAGACCTCTTCACGTTCTACGAGGCGGCGCTGCGGCTCGTCCACGAGACGCCCGTCGAGATCGACCTCTCCGGGCTCGAGCCGTCGCGGCTCCAGCTCAGGCTCGTCCAGGGCGAGCCGCTGCTCTCGCGCGAGCGGTTCGTCGTCGACCTGGCCGCCACGGAGGCGCTCTTCGAGCGGCTCGCCGACCTCGTGGCCGCGCGGGGTCCGGAGCCGGCCGAGGCGGTGCGCCGCATCCGGGAGCTCGGCCGCGAGGGGGCGCTCACGGTGGAGGCCCTCGTCCGCGGGGCCCTCGACGCGCCGGGAGCGGCCGCGGCCGCGGCGTCGCGCCTCGGGGTCGACGCCGACGTGCTCGGCTTCCTCACGCGCTTCAGCCTCTGGCCCTCGCTGGAGGCGTGCGCGTCGGGCGTCGACGAGTGGGTGTCGGCCATCGGGTGGGACCACAACGTCTGCCCCGCCTGCGGCAGCGGCGCCGGCCTCGCGGAACTCAAGGGCGACGAGGGGATGCGCGTCCTCCACTGCAGCTTCTGCGCGCGCGAGTGGGCGTTCCAGCGGACCGGCTGCCCCTACTGCGGCAACGTCGACCACAACCGGCTCGAGATCCTCTACGCCGACCGGGATACGCGCGCGCACCTCTCCGTGTGCCACGCGTGCCGCGCGTACCTCAAGACGATCGACAACAAGGAGTATCGCGGGCTGATCCCCGCCGTGGAGGACCTGGTGTCGCCCTACCTCGACATCCTGGCCGGCGAGAAGGGCTACGAGCGGATCGTCTTCTGAGGGAGGGTCGGCTGCGATGTCGCTGACAGAGGCGCTACGCGCACGGCGCAAGAGGCGGGCCGCGTTGCGGGATTGCCACTCCATCGCCGACATCCGGGCCCGGGCGCGCCGGCGCATCCCGCGCTTCGCCTTCGACTTCCTCGACGGCGGCGCCGAGGACGAGTCGGCGCTGGCGCGCAGCCGTGCCGCCTGGGGGGCGATCCCGCTGACGCCGCGCGTCGGCCGCGACGTCGCGCGCCGGGACCCCGGCGTCGAGCTGTTCGGCCGCCGCTGGGCGGCGCCCTTCGGGGTGGCGCCGACGGGGCTCACCGGCCTGGCCTGGCCGGGGGCGGACCTGATGATCGCCCGCGCGGCCGCGGCGGCGAACCTCCCGGTCGCCTTCAGCACGCTGGCGACGGCAACGCTCGAGGAGGCCGCCGCGGCGGTGCCCGAGGGACACCTCTGGTTCCAGCTCTACGTGCCGAACCGGCTCGAGACCGCCTTCGACCTGATGCGCCGGGCGCGAGCGGTCGGCGTGCGCGTCATGCTCGTGACCATGGACGTCGCGGTCCTCGGCAAGCGCGAGCGGGACCTGCGCAACGGCTTCGCGCTGCCGCTGCGCCCCACGCCGCGCCTGGCCTGGGATCTCGCGACGCACCCGCGCTGGTCGCTTGCCATGCTGCGCTCCGGCCCGCCGCGCTTCGCCACCTACGCGCCCTACGCGCCGCCCGAGGCCGCGTCCGACGCCCGGGAGCTGGCCGCCTTCATCGCCTCGCAGGTCATGCCCTCGCTGACCTGGGACGTCCTGCGGCGGCTGCGCGACGCCTGGCCGGGGATC
>DASVDK010000318.1:0-6953 GCA_036381125.1 Thermodesulfobacteriota bacterium
CAGGGCGCGCAGGTCGCGCTCGAGGGCGCGGTGGTCCTGGCCGGGGACGGTCCGCACGTCGAGGCCGACCTGCGCCCGGGCCGGCACGACGTTGAGCTGGGCCTCGCCGGCCGGCGGCGCCGCCAGGATGGTCGGCGTGAGGTGCGGCGCGCCGAGGTAGGGATGGACGCCCGTCCGCGCACGGATCTCCCCGTCGAGGCGGACGGCGCCGCGCACCACCTCGGCCGCGGCGGGGATCGGGTTCGCGCCGGCGTACGGCATGGCGCCGTGCGCCATGCGCCCCGCCAGGTCCACGACGACCCGCATCGCCCCCTTCTGGACGAGGCAGAGCTCCAGCTCCTCGGGCTCGCAGACGATCGCGCCGTCGACGTCCCGGGCGAGGCCCTGCTCGATGAAGCGCTTGACGCCCCGCATCATCCCCTCCTCGTCGGCGAGGCAGGCGAGGCGGATGTCGCCCGGCAGGTCGGGCGCGACGCGGCGGAGCGCCTCGATGGCGGCGAGGGCGGCCGCGAGCCCCCCCTTCATGTCGCAGGCGCCCCGCCCGTAGAGGCGGCCGTCCGCGATCTCGGCGCCGAAGGGGTCGCGGCTCCACAGGGCGAGGTCTCCCTCGGTGACGACGTCCGTGTGGCCCTCGAAGAGGAGGCGGCGCCGCCGGCGGCGCGCGGGGCGACCGGCGAAGGCCACGTCCGCGACGAGGTTCGGCCGCCCCGGGAGCGCCTCGTGCACGGCCGGCGCGAGCCCCCGGCCGCGCAGGTACGACTCGATCCAGGCGACGCACGCCGCCTCGCCGCCGCCTGTTGCGGGCCGGACGACCGAGTCGATGCGCACGAGGCTCCGGGCGAGCTCGATCGCGAGATCGGCGTCCACCGCGCGGGCGGCGGCGTGGGCGAGATCGGCTGCGCGCGAGGTCATCCCCCGGAGCGTAAGGCCGCGGGCACGGCCCCGTCAACTCTCACCCCGCCGCGGCGGCAGGCGCCTCCGTCATGCGCGCCGCCCTGAGAAGCGCCCGGGTGCAGGGGTGCTGCGGCCGGTCGAAGACCTCGTCGCGGCTGCCGCTCTCGACGATGCGTCCCTGCTGCATGACGAGCACCCGGTCGGCGATCTGCTCCACCGCGGCGAGTCCGCCACGACGAAGGCGGGCCGCCGCACGATCGCCCGGGCGATCGCGACGCGCTGGCGCTGGCCGCCGGACAGCTGACAACTCGTGCGGGTAGCGGCGCTCGAAGCCGGCCAGGCTGACCCGGTCGACGTCCGTGTGGCCCGGCCCCGCGCGCAGGAAGCGCCTCGATCAACTGCCGCGTGTAGGCGTCGCGCGGCGCGACAGGATCTCGGCCGCGGTGAGCCGGGTGTGGAGGCGCAGCCCCTCGGCCATCTGCGCGCCGACGGTGCTCGTCGGCGTGCCGCTCGCCGCCTGCGCCTTCTCCCGCACGCCGTCGACCGTCGCCGCGATCGCCGACGCCCTCGAGGCCGGGATGGTCGCGATCAACCAGTTCCGCGTCTCGCTGCCCGAGGCCCCGTTCGGCGGCGTGAAGGCGAGCGGGTACGGCTCCGAATGGGGCCAGGAAGGGCTCGACGCCTACCTCGTGACCAGGTTCGTGAACCAGGCCTGAAGTCGGCCCGCCTCAGATGAGGAGCCGCAGCTTCTCCGGGTCGCCCACCCGGATGGAGCCGGCGGCGAGCGTCACGTGCCCCTCGTGCTTGAGCTCGTTCACGAGGGTGTTGACGACCTGGCGGCCGGCGCCGATGAGGTCGGCCAGCTCGGGCGCGCCGATGCCGAGGTCGACGTCCTCGCCGCCCGCGGCCGCGCCGGCGGCCTCGCCCAGATCGGCCAGCGCCTCGAGGACGCGCGTCCGCACGTCCTTGAAGACGAGGCGGTCGATCGGACGCGAGAGGGGGGCGCCCTTCTTGGGGGTGACCGTCAGGGCGAAGTCGGGCCGCGCCGCGAGGATGCCGCGCAGGCTGTCGGCCGGCATGGTGAGCACCGAGGAGGGCTCGAGCGCCTCGACGACGTGCTCGCGCGGGGCGCTCTTGCCGGGGAGGCCGGCTTCGCCGAACGGGCCACCGGCCGGCAGCACTGCGAGGGGCGTCCGCCGGTTGTCCTCGGTGAGGCGCATGAGGCTCACCCGCCCGCTCTTGACGATGTAGGCGACCTCGCCGGGGTCCCCTTCGAGGCCGAGGAGGTCGCCCCGCCTGGCCAGCTCGAACTGCCGCAGGCCCGGCGCCCGGCCGACCGTCTCGGCGCCGAACGCGCCGATGAGGTCAACCCGGAGGAGATACCAGGCTGATTCGGTTTCGTAGAGATCCGAGGCTGCGCGCGCCATTGTCGCGTCGTCGTGATCCGGCGTGTATGTGGCACCGCATTGTATCGGTGCCGCCTTTGCGGTCACTATAAACGACCTCCCGCCGAGAACGCAAGTCACGGCGAGCGGTTGCGCGTGCTTGTGCCCGCGCGGTACAAGGAGGGCCGGCGCGAGCCGCCGGGCATCATCATCCGGACGCCGGCCACGCCGGCGGGGTCTCACGCATGGGAAGGGAGTCGCGGTGACGGGCAGGAGCGGTGCGGTGCGGGAGGTCATCATCATCGGGTCGGGGCCGGCCGGGCTCACGGCGGCCATCTACGCGGGGCGGGCCAACCTCAAGCCGCTGGTGTTCGAGGGCGCGCAGGCCGGCGGCCAGCTCACCCTGACGAGCGAGGTCGAGAACTTCCCGGGCTTCCCGAAGGGCGTGCAAGGGCCCGAACTCATGGCGCTCATGCGCGAGCAGGCCGGTCGCTTCGGGACCGAGTTCATCACCGACGACGTCACGGCCGTCGACTTCCAGCAGCGCCCCTTCAAGGTCATGCGGGGCGACGAGGTTTACCTGGCGAAGACGGTCATCGTCGCCACGGGCGCCTCGGCCAGGATGCTGGGGCTTCCGGCCGAGCGGCGGCTCCTCGGCAAAGGCGTCTCCACCTGCGCCACCTGCGACGGCTTCTTCTTCCAGGGCGTGCCGCTGGCCGTCGTCGGGGGCGGGGACAGCGCCCTCGAGGAGGCGCTGTTCCTCACCAAGTTCGCCAGCAAGGTGACCGTCCTCCACCGGCGCGACAGCCTGCGCGCGTCGAAGATCATGCAGGAGCGCGCCTTCGCCAACCCGAAGATCGACTTCGTCTGGAACGTCGAGGTCCGCGACATCCACGCGAACGACGCCGGCCAGGTCAGCAGCCTCACGATCGCCGACGTGAAGAGCGGCGCGACCCGCCGCCTCGAGGTGGGGGGCCTCTTCGTCGCGATCGGTCACACCCCGAACACCGCGCTCTTCGTCGGCCAGCTCGAGATGGACGAGCGCGGCTACATCGTGACCCGTCACGGCACCCGCACGAGCGTCCCGGGGGTCTTCGCCTGCGGCGACGTGCAGGACCACGAGTACCGCCAGGCCATCACGGCCGCCGGGTCCGGCTGCATGGCCGCCATGGACGCCGAGCGGTACCTCGAGGGCACGGCCGGCTACTACGCCCCATCCGGCACCTGATCGGCCGGCGCGGCGGCCTCCTCGTTCCGGCCGTCCGCGGCCGTTCGGGCGGGCCGCCGGGACCGGATGGCACGGATCTTTCACCGGCTCCCCGGACCCTCGTGTCGACCGAGGGGCGAGGGCTCCGGCCGGCGCGGCGGTGCGCCCGAGCGTGTGAAATCGGGAACTTGCCGTCACCCGGCCGCCCGCGGCCTCGCGACACGTGCGCTGCAACACCGTTTGACGCCGTTGCGGCAGGCCAGGTGGCCGCGAGCAAAGGTGTTGCGGTCGTGACGCCGGAATGCTATCAAGTCAGGATGCGTCCCGTGGTGCGCCGATAGGAGACACTGTTTGAAATCCGACGGGAGGCAGCCGAGAGGCAGGCCGCGGACCATGATCGCGGTCTGCGGCGACAGCGGGACCGGGAAGACGACGCTCGCCTCGGGCATCGCGAAGCTCCTCGGCGAGGACCGGGTCACCCACGTCTGCACCGACGACTACCACAGCCTCGACCGGAAGCAGCGCCGGGCGCTGGGGATCACGGCGCTCCACCCCCGCGCCAACAACCTCGACCTCATGGCCGACCACCTGCGGCGGCTCAGGGCAGGGGAGCCGATCGAGAAGCCGGTCTACGACCACTCCGACGGCACCATCAAGGGACCGGTCACCGTCACGCCGAAGGCGGTCGTCTTCGTGCAGGGGCTGCACCCGCTCTTCACCCCCGACCTGCGGCGCCTCTACGACCTCAAGATCTACCTGGACCCCCATCCGGTGCTCAAGCGAGCCTGGAAGATCTCGCGCGACGTCGCGAAGCGGGGCTACACCCCCGAGCAGGTCGTGGCCGAGATCGCCGCGCGCCAGCCGGACGCGGAGGCGTACATCCTCCCGCAGCGCCGACACGCCGACATCATCGTGCACTTCTTTCCGCCGCACGACCCGTTCGACCTGCGCGACAACGCGCACCTGAACGTCCGCATCCTCGCGCGCGCCCACGTGCCGCCGCTCGACCTCTCCACGGTGAGCCGCCCGGCGGAGGCCCGGCGCGACTTCTGGCAGCACGACGACCGGCTGGACGACGGCACGCCGGTGTCGGTGATCGAGATCCGCGGCGACATGCCGCGGTCGCGCGCCCAGGAGCTGGAGGAGCGGATCTGGGAGCGCATCGGCCGCGGAGGGCAGCTCGCCGTGGAGAAACTCGGGCAGTTCCACGACGGGCTCGCCCCGGCGCAGAGCCATTCACTCGGCCTGGCCCAGCTCGTGCTACTCTGGCGTATCGTCGACGGCCAGCGCGGCGAGATGACGGGCGTGCCGCCGGCCGCCAGGGCCGAAGCGGTGTCGCGCCCCGACGTGACCGAGCCAGGGCTCAGGGCGGCCGCCGCGCGCAGCTAGTCCCAAGGAGCATCCCTTCTCATGAAGATCTTCATCGACAGCGCCAATCTGGACGAGATCCGCGACGTGGCGTCCAAGGGCCTCATCGACGGCGTCACGACGAATCCCACGCTCGTTGCCAAGGAGGGGCGCGAGTTCGCCTCTCTGCTTCGCGAGATCTGCGAGGTCGCACGGGGGCCGGTGTCGGCCGAGGTGACCACCGCCGAGGCGGCCGACATGATCGCCGAGGGCCGCAGCCTGGCCCGGATCCACGACCTGGTCGTGGTGAAGGTCCCGCTCACCATGCCGGGGCTCGAAGCCTGCCGCACGCTGGCGAACGACGGCATCAAGGTCAACGTGACGCTCTGCTTCTCGCCGCTACAGGCCATCCTCGCCGCCAAGGCCGGGGCCACCTTCGTGAGCCCCTTCGTCGGCCGGCTCGACGACATCGCCGAGTCGGGGATGGACCTGATCGAGAAGATCGTCCGCATCTACCGGAACTACGACTTCGACACCGAGGTGCTCGTCGCCTCGGTCCGCAACCCGGTCCACATCGTCGACGCCGCCCTCCTGGGGGCCGACATCTGCACCGTGCCGTACGCGGTGATCCGGCAGATCGCGAGCCATCCGCTCACCGACCGCGGCCTCGAGAAGTTCATGGCGGACGCGAAGAAGATCCCGGCCGAGGCCAAGGCGCCCATGACCGTGGGCCGCTAGGGACCCGTGAAGGTCCAGGTCGCGCCGTCCCTGCTGTCGGCCGACTTCGGCCGCGTGGCCGACGAGTGCCGGGCCGTCGAGCGGGCGGGCGCCGACTGGCTCCATCTCGACGTGATGGACGGCCGCTTCGTCCCGAACATCACCTTCGGCCCCCCGCTCGTGGCCGCCGCCCGGAAGGCCACCCGCCTGCCGCTCGACGTCCACCTCATGATCGACGCGCCGGAGCGGCAGATCCCGGCCTTCGTGAAGGCCGGCGCCGACTACGTCACCATCCACGCCGAGGCCACCGCGCACGTCCACCGCCTGGTGCAGAGCATCAAGGAGGCAGGGGCCCGCGCCGGCGTCGCCATCAACCCCGGTACGCCCGCCTCGACGCTCGAGGCGATCCTGCCCGACCTCGACCTCGTGCTCGTGATGTCCGTGAACCCGGGCTGGGGGGGGCAGACGTTCATCCCGGGCGCGCTCGAGAAGGTCGCCGCCCTTCGCCGGATGATCGACGCGAAGGGCCTGCCGACGCTCATCTCGGTCGACGGCGGCGTGAAGGCCGACAACGCCGGCCGGGTGGCCGCCGCGGGGGCCGACGTCCTCGTCGCGGGCAGCGCCATCTACGGCAGCGGCGACTACGCCGCCGCCATCTCCGCCATCCGCCGCGCCGCCGAATCCTCCCGCTAGGCCGGATCCCGGTGGGGTGAGGCGCGGCGCGGGTCGGCTGCCTGCCCCCCGATGAAAAGCGAGTGGGGTCAGACCCCAACGTTTGCCGGTCTGGAAAATGGAAAGACCTGACCCCCTGGAAAATGGAAAGACCTGACCCCGTCAGGCGTCGTCATCGATCGCGGCGGGGGCTCGGCGGTCGCGGCTCCCGGCCAACCTGTCCTCGACGGCGGCGAGGGTCTCGGCGGTGTCGACGTCGGTCACGACGGCCGGGTCGGCCGTCTCGACGAGGGCGACGCGGTCGGGTACGGCCTCGAGGACCGCCCGCCCGCCTCGCTCGCCCGAGAGGCCGGCGAGCGCCGGGAGGAGGTCGGCCGGGAAGAGCACGGGGTTGCCGCGGCGCCCCTCGAAGGTGGGGACCAGCACCCGGTCGGGCTCGGCCTGGTGGATGGCGAGCAGGCGATCGAGCAGGGGTGCGCGGACGAGCGGTTGGTCGGCCAGGAGGAAGAGGACCCCGGTCGCCCCGGTCGGCACGGCCCGGGCGCCGGCCGCGACGGAGGTGCCCTGCCCCTCGGCGTGGCGGGGGTTGACGACGAGGCGCACGCGCGCGTCGCCGGCGCTCGACCCGGAGACGACGGCGGCGACCTCCTCGGCGGCGTGGCCGAGGACGACGGGTATCGACGCCACGCCCGAGGCGAGGGCGGCCGCCAGGGCGTGGCCGACGAGCGGCC
>DASVDK010000319.1:0-3184 GCA_036381125.1 Thermodesulfobacteriota bacterium
CGGCGGACGGCGGGGGGCGCGTCGCAGGAGGGGTGACGGCCCTGCCGCGGTCCGGACGGACCGGCGCCGCCTCCGTCGTGCCGGGGAGCCGTGGCGGGGGCCGATCGAGCGGCGGCGCGCTCGGCTGCGGCGGCACGATCGGCTGCGGCGGCACGATCGGTTGCGACGGCGCGCTCGTCGGCGGCTGCGACGACCCGAGGTAGCCTGCCGCGGCCCCTGTCAGCGCGAGCAGGGTCAGCCCGGCAGCCATCACCGCCGCCCGCCGGCGAGGCCGCTCGCGGGGCGCGTGCGCCGCCGGCGGCGCCCTCCGCCCCCGGTCGGTCGGTCCCGGTCGCTGCTCCAGCGCGGTGAGCCCCCTGGCGGCCTCCTTGACGAGATCGGGGCCGATCGTCAGGGAGGCGCAGCGGCTGCCCATCGCCATCGCGCGGCCGCCGAGGACCAGCGCGTGCGCGCAGAGCGCGTTCACGAGCCGGGGGACGCCTCCGGAGCGCGCCCAGACCTCGTGCACCGCCTCCGGGGTGAACGGGTTGCGCGTCGCCCCGGCCACCTCGAGTCGATGCGCCACGTACGCGCCGACCTCGTCGGGGGTCAGCGGCTCGACGACCCACCGGAGGACGACCCGCTGCGCCAGCTCGGGCTCCGGCAAGGGGCCCGCCAGCACCCGCTCCCCCACCAGCAGGGCGCCGACCGCCCCGCCGGCGCGCGCCTGCGGGTCGCCGTCCCCGATGCCGAGGAGCCGCCGGATCTCGCCGAACATCTCGCGGCTCAGGGTGTGCGCGTCGTCGAGGACGAGCAGGACCTTGCGGCCGGTCCGCCGGGCCTCCCCGAGGAACCGCTGGAGCTGCCCGAGGAGATCCCCGGGCGAGTCGGCGGCGGCGTCCAGGTGACAGGCGCGGGCGACGACCCGGTGGAACTGGACCGGGTCGAGCCTCCCGCTCCCGAGGCTCGCGACCGTCGCGCCCTCCCCGAGGTCCGCGATCAGCGCGTTGGCGAGCATCGTCTTGCCGATGCCGGCGTCGCCCGCGAGCACGACCAGCCCCGCGTACCGATCGACGGCGAGCCTCAGCCGGTCGAGGCCGTGCCGGCGCCGGCCGCCGAGCCAGAGGAACCTCGGGTCGGGGGTCGGCTCGAACGGCTTCGCCTGCAGGCCGTAGAAGACGAGGTCGCCTTCGATCCGGATGTCGAGCCGCGTCTCGCCCGGCGTCACCATGGCCGGTCCCCCGGTGCGCCTCGCATCGGTCGTCAATCGCCGAGGATCTCCCTGATCACGTCCATCACCGGGTTGCCCGACCCCGACCGCGACGCGGCCGAGGCCGGCAGTGCCCGGCGGCCGAGGTGCCGCCGGACGCAGTCGTACTGCTCCCACCCCTTGAGCTGGTACTCGAGGTCCACCGTCTTCCACTTCGGATGCCCGTTCGCCCGGAGCCAGTCCACGTTGTCGGCGAGCATCCTCGCGAACCGCCCGACGTTCTCGCAGTCGTTGCGACGGTAGTCGAACGACACGAGGGCGGCCTTGACCGCCACGGTCGCGACCGGCTGCGGTTGCCATCGGTAGGTGTCGGGCGGGATCTCGACCGACGGGTAGAACTCGGTGATGCTCTTGTTGACGATCGGGACCAGGGCGAGGCCGTCCGCCTCGGTCACCCCCTCGGCGAACAGCCTGACCGGGTAGCCGGCCACGTAGAACATCGCGTCGATGCGTCCGGCCTTGAGTTCCGCCAGCGCCTCGTCGGTGTCGATCAGGAGCATCTCGCGCGGCGCGACCTCCGCCAGGTTGAGGAGCAGCCGCGCCGTGAGGTAGTTGCCGCTCCCCTCGCGGCCGATCGCGACCCGCTTGTCGGCCAGGTCCTCGAAGGCCGTGATGCCGCGGTGCGCGAGGAGGTGGACCTCCTCGTTGTAGAGCGGGAAGACGAGCCTGGTCTTCTTCGCGATCCGCTTGAGGACCGGGTCCGTCTGCACCCGGGCCACGAAGGCGAGCACGTCCGACTGGACAATGCCCATCTGGACCCCCGGCCGCTGGTAGACGGCGTAGACGTTCTCGATGGAGCCCCTGGACGGGTGGACGGCGAGGGTGTCGCCGCTGCGCTTCGCGAGCGCCTGGAGGTCGAGGCCGAACTGGTAGTAGGTGCCCTTCTCCCCTCCCGTGACGATCCCCAGGTCCGCGGCCGCCGCGGCGGCGGCCACGGTCAGGGTCACGAGCAGCGCGAAGACGGTCGTGAGGCTGCGCGACATCCCATGCCCTCCTCTTCGAGTCTCGGGCTCGCCGTCGGCGGCGCGCGGCGAGAGGCCGGGCGGGCGGCACGCCGCCTCGCCGGATCGAGCGCCGGAATGGAACGTGCGCGGCATGGCGGGGGAGGACGAGGCGCGGCGGCGTGCGCCCGCACGGAGGCGTGGCTCGGCGTCGAGACCCGGTCAAGGATGGGAAGGCCGCCGAGTTGTAGAGGCCACCGACGCGACACCGATGGGCCTCCCGGCTCGAGTCCTCCCATCGTGGGCGCCGGCGACGGCGGTGTCAACAGGAATCCCGGGCGGCGCGGCGCCCGGCACGGCGCCGGACGAGGCGCACGCACGGCGCCTGCCGGCAGGCCGTGGCCAGCCGCGCCGGCGAGCGGTGCGTCGCGTCACGGGCAGGCGCCGGGCCGTCCGGGCGGCGGCGATCGGCGACGGCTAGCGCCGCCCCACGTACTGCTCGGGGCTCTGCTCGAACCTGCGCCGGCAGTCGTCCGAGCAGAAGAAGTAGGTCAGCCCCTGGTAGTTGCTCCAGTGCGCCGCCGCGTCGGCGTCGACCTGCGCCCGGCAGACCGGGTCGCGCACCGTCGGCATCGCGCCCCTCCTTTGCGGACCCCGCGCCCCTCGTCGGCCCGTTGCGAGGACGCAGGCACGACCCGCGCCGCCGGCTCGGCATCGCGCCGCGGCTCACGGCCGCCTGAGCGTCCAGGTCAGCGGCAGGGCCAGCGCGCAGAGGGCGGCCATGACCCAGAACCCCTGCGCGCCCAGGCGCGCGTAGAGCGTGCCGGAGACGAGGGTGAGGAGCGCCGTGGCGACCCCGATGCCGACCGTCCCGTAGATCGCCTGCGCCGTCCCCTCGAGACCGGGCGGCACGATGCGGGCGAGCAGCCGCATGCAGGCGAGATGGAGCAGCGCGAAGGTGATGCCGTGCAGCGGCTGCACCAGGGCGAGCGCG
>DASVDK010000320.1:0-4480 GCA_036381125.1 Thermodesulfobacteriota bacterium
CGGCAGCGTCGAGGGGCTGCCGAACGAGCCGGACGGCATCTTCCTCCCGCCGCCGAAGCCGCGCTGCTACGAGCTGATGATCGCCGACGCCGGCGCCCGGCTCGGCATCCCGGTCGTCCCGTCCCGCCTCTCGATCCTGACCCGCCCGCACAACGGCCGCCCCGCCTGCCACTACTGCGGCCAGTGCGGCCGCGGCTGCGGCGTGAACGCGAACTTCTCGAGCCCCGAGGTGCTCATCCGCCCCGCGCTCGCCACGGGCCGCCTCACGATCGTCCCCGAGGCGATGGCGCGCGAGGTCACGATCGACCGCGCGGGGAACGCCACCGGCGTCGCCTACATCGACAAGCGCTCGGGCGCCGACCGGCACGTCCGCGCACGCATCGTCGTGCTCGCCGCGAGCGCCTGCGAGTCCGCGCGGCTGCTGCTCAACTCGAAGTCGTCGCTCTTCCCCGACGGGCTCGCGAACTCCAGCGGCACGGTCGGCCGGTACCTGACCGACACGACCGGCGTCGGCGTCTCCGGCTTCATCCCGAAGCTGCTCGACATGCCGCCGCACAACGAGGATGGCGTCGGCGGGATGCACGTCTACGTCCCGTGGTGGCTCGACAACGCGAAGCTCGACTTCCCGCGCGGCTATCACATCGAGATCGGCGGCGGCCGGCGCATGCCCGGCTACGGCTTCGGCGGCGGGCTGCACCGCTGGACCGGCGGCGGCTACGGCAAGGCGTTCAAGGAGGACCAGCGCCGCTACTACGGCGCGATGGTGCACTTCGAGGGGCGCGGCGAGATGGTCGCGAGCGAGCGCTGCTGGTGCGAGCTCGACCCCGACGTCGTCGACCGCTGGGGGATCCCCGTGCTGCGCTTCCACTGGAAGTGGAGCCAGGGCGAGCTGAACCAGGCCAGGCACATGCAGCAGACGTTCCGCGCGCTGATCCACGAGATGGGCGGCACGCCGACCGACGAGATGCCCGGCCCGGACGAGGACTACGGCCTCGCCGCCGGCGGCCAGATCATCCACGAGGTCGGCTGCACCCGCATGGGCCACGACCCGCAGACGTCCGTGCTGAACCCGAACTGCCAGGCGCACGACGTGAAGAACCTCTTCGTCGCCGACGGCGGCCCCTTCGTCAACAACGCGGACAAGAACCCGACCTGGACGATCCTCGCCCTGTCCATGCGCACCAGCACCTACATCGCCGACCAGATGAAGCGGAGGGCGCTGTGAGCGACATCTCCCGCCGCGACGCGCTCGGCCTCCTCGCCGCCGTGCCGCTCGCCGCCGGCCTCGGGCGCGCGCCCGCCGCCGCCGAGCGCCTCCTCGAGGCGACGCCGGCGAGCACCATCCCCGCGGCCGAGCCGCTTCTCGAGGCGACGCTGGCGGCCGCCGCCGCGCCGAAGTTCTTCACCCCCCACGAGTGGCGCACCGTCCACGTGCTGGCCGACATGATCATCCCCCGCGACGAGCGCTCCGGCAGCGCGAGCGATGCCGGCGTCCCCGCGTTCATCGACTTCACCGTGGACGACCGCCCCTCGCTCCAGACGCGCGTGCGCGGCGGGCTCGCGTGGCTCGATGCGGAGAGCCGCAAGCGCTTCGGCGCGCCCTTCGTCGAGCTGGCGGAGCGCCAGCGCATCGCGATCCTCGACGACATCGCCTGGCCCGCGAAGGCGAAGCCGGACCTGAGCCAGGGCGTCGCCTTCTTCAACCTCTTCCGCGATCTCACCGCCTCCGGCTTCTACTCCAGCCGCATGGGGATCGAGGACCTCCAGTACCGCGGCAACACCGTCGTCATGCACTGGGACGGCTGCCCGCCGGAGGCCTGCGAGCACCTCGGCGTCAGCTACAAGGAGCGATCCGCGCAATGACCCGGCAACGTCTCGGCGTCGGCTTCGTCGGCAGCGGCTTCAACGCCCGCTTCCACATGCGCGGCTGGGTCGGCGTGCGCGACGCCGACATCCTCGGCGTCTGGAGCCCGAACGCGACGAACGCCGCCTCCGCCTGCGAGCTGGCGCGCTCGCTCGACGTCGGCGCCGCGCGCCCGTACGCCTCGATCACCGACATGGTCGCGGACCCCGACATCGACGCGATCTGGCTCGCCGGCCCGAACCACACCCGCGTCGAGAACGTCGAGGAGATCGTCGCCGCGATCGAGAGCGGGCGCGGCCGGCTCCGCGGCCTCGCCTGCGAGAAGCCGCTCGCACGCAACGTGGCCGAGGCGCGCCGCATCCTCGAGTGCGTCCGCCGCGTCGGGCTTCCCACCGGTTACCTCGAGAACCAGGTCTTCGCGCCGCAGGTCGAGTACGGCCGACGGCTCCTCTGGGCGCGCGGCGCCGCGACCGCCGGCCGCCCCTACCTCGCCCGCGCCGCCGAGGAGCACAGCGGCCCGCACATGCCCTGGTTCTGGCAGGGCCGGCTCCAGGGCGGCGGCGTCCTCAACGACATGATGTGCCACTCCGCGCTCGTCGTCCGGCACCTGCTCACCCCGCCCGACGAGCCGTACGCCGCCACCCGACCGGTGCGCGTGACCGGGCACATCGCCTCCCTGAAGTGGACGCGCCCCGCCTACCGCGAGGACCTCGCCCGGCGCATGGGCCCGGACGTCGACTACGCCACGGCCCCCGCCGAGGACTTCGCCTCGCTCTTCGTCGAGTTCGAGACGCCCGACGGCCAGCGTGTCCTCGGCGAGGCGACGACGTCGTGGAGCTACGTCGGCGCCGGCCTCCGCCTCTCCGCCGAGCTGCTCGGCCCGGAGTACTCGATGTCCTGGAACTCCCTCGCCACCGGCCTCGACCTCTTCTTCAGCCGCCGCATCCAGGCCGCCGAGGGCGAGGATCTGGTCGAGAAGCAGAACGCGGAGAGCGGGCTCATGCCCGTCGTCGCCGACGAGGCCGTCACCTACGGCTACCAGGCCGAGGACCGCCACTTCGTGCGCGCGTTCCTCGGCCTCGAGGCCCCCCGCCTCACGTTCGAGGACGGCCTCGACGTCGTCACCCTCCTCATGGCCGCCTACCGCAGCGCCGAGGAGGGCCGCACGCTCGAGTTCCCGCCGGAGGGGATCGACGAGTTCGTGCCGGCGGTGGCGAGGGGCGCCTGGTCGCCCGCCCGGTAACGGTGGGATGCCCGCGAACCAACCGCTCCCGCGCCCGGCTCTTCGTCGGGTCGCCCGCGACCCGTGGCCCGAAGCACAACCGCGCCGCCCCGCTCCGCCGCACGGCCGGGAGCGGGAACTGCCCTCGACCCGTCCAAACGTCCGGAGACCGCAATGATCCGTTCGATCCGCCGCGCGAGCCCCGCGCTCCTCGCCGCGCTCGTCGTCGCCGCCTGCGCGCGCGGTGGCCCGCCGGCGGCGACGAAGGCCGCCGCGGCGTCGTCGCCAGCCGCCGGGGCCGCGGGCGCCGAACCCGCCGGCGCCGAACCCGCCGGCGCCGAGCCCGCCGACACGGGTGCCTGGGACGTCCTCTTCGACGGCCACGACATCTCGCGCTGGCGCGGCTTCCGCATGGACCACGTCCCCGCCGCCTGGCGGATCGAGAATGGCGCGATCGCGCTCGAGCCGGGTGAGGGCGGCGAGCGCGCGGACCTGATCACGCGCGACACGTACCGCGACTTCGAGCTCGAGCTCGAGTGGAAGATCGCGCCCGGCGGCAACAGCGGCATCATCTACCGCGTCGGCGAGGACGAGCCGTACACCTGGCGCACCGGCCCCGAGATGCAGGTCCTCGACAACGAGCGCGCCGAGGACAATCACCCCGCCTCGCACCGCGCAGGCGCGCTCTACGACCTCTACGCCCCGTCCGAGGAGACCGTCCGCCCCGCCGGCCAGTGGAACCACGTCCGCATCGTCGTGCGCGACGGCCGCGTCGAGCACTGGCTGAACGGCAAGCGCATCGTCGCCTACGAGCTGGGCAGCGACGACTGGAAGGCGCACGTCCAGGCGAGCAAGTTCCGCACGATGCCCGCGTTCGGCACGGTCACGGACGGCCACATCGCGCTCCAGGACCACGGCGCGGCGGTGTGGTACAGGAACGTCCGCATCCGCCGCCTGTGACCTGGAGCCCCGTTGACGACGACGTGAACGTGCACGTCTGCGCCTGCGTACCCGCTCGTCGCGTCGACCTATACGGGTCCGGGCCCGGCGCCGTCCCCGGCGGAACGCGCGAGCGCGACGAGGCCGGCATGAACCGCGGGTTACGGACACGGGGCCAGACCCGTTCACGTCGTCGGGAGCCGGGGACGCAGGCGCAGGCGGCCACGTCGCCGGGCCCGTCCACGCGGTCGCGGCCGTTCCCGTGCACCTGGTCCGGGCCGTTCCCGTGCACGCGGTCCCGGACGTTCCCGTAACGAGATCCCCCCAGCCGACGAGGACCCCATGCCCGACCGCCGCAGCCTCGGCGCGCGCCTCAGCGCGATGATGTTCCTCGAGTTCTTCATCTGGGGCTCGTGGTACGTCACCGTCGGCAACTACATGACCCGCATCGGCAT
>DASVDK010000321.1:0-3241 GCA_036381125.1 Thermodesulfobacteriota bacterium
CGAGGTCCAGGTAGCGGCGCCCGGCCACGTCCCACACCCAGCTGCCCTCGCCGCGGTCGAAGACGATGTCGGTCAGCCGGTAGACGGCCGGCGCCACCACCCGCGCGTCCCGCGCCCGAATCGCCCCGGCGTCCTCCGCGGTCGGGCGGTCCGTCGCGATCAGCGGCACGGCGGCGCCCCCGGCGCGGCCGGCCTCGAGCACTCCGCGAGCATGTCCCTCGGCCCCTCCCTTCTCACGAACGCGTTGCCGACCCACTCCCACACCCACCCGGAGCGCTTGAAGCCGCCGACCGGCCCGAGCGGCTCCCGGTCGTAGAAGTCGAGCCAGATCTCCTGCTCGAAGACGAGGCCGTGCGACCGCCGCAGCCGCGCGGCGACCGGCGGCGTCCCGCCGAACACCGTCGCCGAGAGCCCGTACGCGGAGTCCTCGGCGAGGGCGACCGCTTCGTCGACGGAGGCGACCGGCACGATGGGGAAGACGGGGCCGAAGGTCTCCTCCCGCATGACCGCCATGTCGTGCCGCAGGCCGGTGAGGACGACGGGGCGCAGGAAGGTGCCGCCGCCGGGGGCCGGCCTCGCGAGCATGTCGGTGCCGGCGGGCCAGAGCAGGCTCGCCCCCTGCGCCAGCGCGCCGGTCACCTGGCGCAGGATCCGCTCGACGATCGCGGGGCTCGTGAACGGCCCGATGTCGGTCCGCGGGTCGTCGGGGGGGCCGACGACGAGCGCCTCCATGCGGGAGACGAGGCGTGCGAGGAACGGCTCGAGCAGGGACGCGTGCACGTAGACACGCTCGGGCGAGGTGCAGGCCTGGCCGCCGTTGTAGCAGCCGCCTCGCACGAGGGCCGCGACGGCGGCATCGACGTCCGCGCCCGGGAGGACGAGGAAGGGGTCCTTGCCCGGGCCCTCGACGATCACCTTGCGGCCGCCGCGCCGCGCCAGGTCCTCGTACTCGAGGACCCAGCGGTCGTCGCCGAAGAGGACGGTCACGTCGGCGCCGCCCGGGGCGAGGGCCTGGCCGACGAAGTCGGGGCCCGCCTCGTCCACCACCGCGAACGGCAGGCCGACCGGCAGGAGGATCGACTCGAGCGCCTCGCGCACCCAGGCGGTGCGGCGCGGCAGCCGGACGACGACGCGGTTGCCGGCGGCGAGCGCGGCGCCGATTACCGCGAGGGGAGCCGCCAGCGCGGCGTTGCCGGGGAGGAGGATGGCGACGGTTCCGGCGGGCGGTCCGGCAGCGATGGTTTCGATCGCCTCGGCCAGCTCGCGAAGCCGCTGGAGCGCGACGGCGACGTCGCGCATGGCGAGCCTGAGCGTCCGGAGCCGATGCGTCACCAGGCGCGAGACGAGCAGCGGCGCGAGCCCCTCGATCCGCTCGGCCGCGTCGCGCAGCGCGTCGGCCCGAGCGGTCACGCTAGGCACCGCGGCCCACCTCGCGCAGGGCGCGTCGCCGCACCTTCTCGGTGGCGGTCTTCGGGAGCGCCTCGCGCAGCTCGATGACGGCCGGCACCTTGTAGGGCGCAAGCCGCGCCCGGCAGAAGGCGCGCAGCTCGTCGGCGGAGACGGCTGCCCCGTCGGCGGGGACGACGACGGCGCACACCTCCTCGTCGCCCAGCTCCGAGGGGCGGCCGACGACCGCGGCCTCGGCCACGGCGGGGTGGGCCAGGAGGACGCTCTCCACCTCGATCGGGGCGACCCACTCGCCGCGGCAGCGGATCCGGTCGGTCTTGCGGCCGACGACGTGGAGGGCGCCGCGGGCGTCGAGGCGGCCGAGGTCGCCGGTGAGGAACCACTCGCCGCGTCGCGAGGCGGCCGTGCCGGCCGGGTCCTTGTAGTAGCCGGGCGTAAGCACGTCGGCGGCCGCGACGGCGATCTCGCCGACGCTCCCCGGCGCGGCATCCCCGCCGGCCTCGTCGAGGAGCCGGACCCGGCACCAGGGGGTGGGCCACCCGGCCGAACCGGCCGGCCCGGAGGCCGCGAGCGGCCGGACGGTCACCGTCGAGGTCTCGGCCAGCGCGTACAGCTCCACGAGGCGGACGCCGAAGCGGTCGCAGAAGACCCGCTCGACCGCCGCGGTGGCGCCGCCGCCGATGCCGGCGCGCAGGTCGTGCCAGCGCTCGGCGGGCGTGGGGAAGGCCCTGGCGAGCGCGGTGAGCATCGTGCCGAGATAGGTGAAGAGCGTCGCCCCGGAGGCCGTGACCTGGTCCCAGAAGCGAGACGCGCTGAAGCGCGTCTCGAGCGCGAGGCTGCCGCCGCAGGCCAGGCTCGACAGGACGCCGTACACCTGCGCGTTCGTATGGAAGAGGGGGAGGCAGACGAAGACGCGGTCGGCCGGCGTGGCCTCCAGCCAGCCGACGACCGCCTCGGCGACGCGGGTATAGGACCGGTGGGTCTTGAGGATGCCGCGCGGCGCGCCGGTCGTGCCGGAGGTGTAGACGATCGCGGCGACGGCGCGGTCGTCCCGGGGCGCGTCGGGACGGCGGCCGACGGGGCCGGCCAGGAGGTCGGCGAGGCCGTAGCCGCCCGGGGGGGCGTCGTCGGCGGTCGCCATCCAGCGCACCCCGGTCCCCTCGCGGGCGGCGGCGGCAACTTCGAGACGCGCCGCGTCGGTGACGAGCGCGACGGCGTCCGCGTGGAGGAGCGCCTCGTGCAGCTCGCGCCGGGTGAGGGCGGGGTCGAGCGGCACGGTCACCGCCCCGAGCGTGGCCAGGGCGAACCAGACGTAGATGAACTCGGGGCGGTTGGGGAGGAGGAGCGCGACGTGGTCGTCGCGCCGGACGCCGAGGGCGTGCAGGCTGGTCGCAAGCGCGTCCACCCCCTGCACCAGGTGCCCGAGCGGCACGGAGGCGCCGCCGTGGAGGAGATAGGGACGCGACGGGTCCGCGGCCGCGGCGCGGTCGAGCAGCTCGCGCAGCGTCATGACGAGGTCTCGCGCCGCGCCAGGACGTACGCGGGATGGCGCTCGGCGTCCGTGGCCGGCAGGAAGTCGACCGCGGCGTAGCGTCCCGAGGCGACGTAGGCGAGGAAGGCCTCGCGGGTCCAGTGACGCCAGGCGCGCGCCAGCCCGAGGTCGGCCGCCTTGAGCGCCTGGATCGAGGCCGGCACCTCGAGCAGGAGCCGCTCGGCCTCGAGGTCGAGTCGCAGGACCGTGCAGACCGGCCACTCGCCGCGGCCGCCGGAGAGCAGCGTGACCCGCGGCGTCTCGTCGCGCGTCGGCGCGGCGCCGCCGCCGGCGGCGCGTCGG
>DASVDK010000322.1:0-5418 GCA_036381125.1 Thermodesulfobacteriota bacterium
GCGGCGGCGATGTCGGCCGAGGCGCGCCGCTCGATCCAGCGGGCCGCCTTGACGATGCCGCGCGCGAGCCTGGCGCAGACATCGGGCCGCTCGTCGCAGACCCCGGGTCGCGTCATGAGGCTCCCCTTGAGGTACGGGGCGCCGAAGAGCCGCTCGGCCGCGGTGCGCGACTGCAGGTCGAGGAGGACGTACGCCCGGCCGGTCTCGACCAGCCTCGCGCCGAGCAGGCCGGCCGCCATCATGGCGTCGACCCGGCCGTTCTCCAGGGCGGCGGCGAGCGCCTCGGCCCCGACCGGGATCGCCTCCACGTCGTCCGGCCGAAGGCCGCTCGTCACGAGCACGTGCACGAGGATGAGGTGACTGTACGCACCGAGCCCGGTCACGGCGACCGAGCGGCCCTCGAGGTCCGCCGGTTGCCGGATGGCGTTCCGGTGAGCCGACCCGACCAGGATCCGCACGCCCGGCACCTCGGTGAACGCGGCAATGGCCGTGAGCGGCTTGCCCTTGAGCATCGTCTTCATCGCCTGGTCGAACGAGTTGGCGCTGAAGTCGACCGTGCCGGCGAGGAGCGCGGTCGCGGCCATCGTCCCGGACGCGAAGTACTGGAGGTCGACGTCCAGCCCCTGCTCGGCGAAGTAGCCGAGTGCGTGGGCGATCTCGAGCTGGACGTAGTCCATCGTGCCCTGGCTGCCGACGGCAACGGTCACGCGGTCGGCCGCGAGGGCGGTGGGGGCCGGGAGCGCAAGGGCGAGGGCGAGGGGGAGGAGCAGGACCCGGATTCGCATCGTGACCACCTCCGCGATGGCGCCGCCGGTACCGGCGCGTGGGGGTCGCACTCGAGGAGGGTATGAAAAGCAGATTACAGTAATCACCCATTTCTGGATAGAGAATTTCATGCCCGGAGCCGCCGCCTGGTCCGCCTCGGGCGACGTCCACGCCTGGAGCGGAGCATGCGCCGGCCTCTTGTCAGTTCGAATGCCGTTCTTGCCAACTCTGCTTCTTGCTTTGCCGGTTCCGCCGCGTGCCGGCGCAGCATGTCCAGAAGCGCTGGCCGAACCGGGGTCACTGAACCATCGTGGACCGTGAAACGGGCATGGCGGAGCGGCTGCAAGGTGCAAGTCAGGTTGCCCGGGTCCACGGGAGAGGACGAACGGAGCCGATGAACCTTCTCGAGAGAATCGAGCGGCGACGCGCCGCGCTGACGGAGAGCGAGCGGGAGCTGGCCGCCTTCGTCGTCGAGCACTACCCCCACATGGCCTTCGAGTCGGCTACGTCCATCGGCCAGCGGGTCGGCGTGAGCGCCGCCACGGTCGTGCGCTTCTTCGCGAAGCTCGGCTACGAGGGCTTCGCCGACGTGCAGCGCGAGCTGCGAGCCGAGGTCGCCGCGCGCCTCCACTCGCCCATCGAGCGGCTCGACGCGGCGCGCGAGGCGCCGGACGAGGCGAGCGAGCTGCTGCGCCAGAGCCTCACCGTCGACCTCGGCAACCTCGAGGCAACCTACCGCGGCGTCGACCCGGAGCAGTTCCGGTTGCTCGTCGAGCGCCTCGTGGCCCCCGGGGGGCGGATCTACGTCATGGGGGAGAAGAAGGGCTACGGCGTGGCCCACTACCTCCACACCCAGCTCAACCTCGCGCTCCCCGACGTGACGCTCCTCGAGTCGGGCCAGTCGCTCCTCGTCGATCGCCTCCTCCGCCTGACGGAGAAGGACCTCCTGGTCGCCATCGACGTGCGCCGGTACGCGCGCGCCACGGTCCTCGTCGCGAGGCGATTCCGCGACATCGGCGCCGACGTGGCCGTGCTGGCCGACAGCCCGCTCTCGCCGTTGTCCGGCCTTGCCAGGTTCCGGCTGCCGATCACGACCACCGGCGCCGGGGCGTTCGACTCCTACACGGCGGCCGTGAGCCTCGTCAACGCGATCGTCAACGGCGTGGCGATCCGCCGCAAGCAGGCGCTGCACGACACGCTCGAGCGGGGCGAGGCGCTCTGGCAGGAGTTCCAGACCTTCACGGCGCGGGACTTCTTCGAGGAGGGCTACCCGACGCCACCCGGCGGCGGGGAGGCGCGCCGGGGGTGAGTCCCGGGCCGGAATCGAGGGCGCCGGCCGGCGAGTGGGACCTCCTCGTCGCCGGCGGCCGGGTGATCGACGGGACCGGTCGCGCGGCGTTCGAGGCCGACGTGGCGGTCAAGGATGGGCGGGTGGTCGCGGTCCGGCCGGGGCTCGGGGGACGGGCCCGACGGGTCATCGAGGCAAGGGGGCTCGTCGTGGCGCCCGGCTTCATCGACATCCACTCGCACTCGGACTACGCGCTCGTCGTCGACGGGCGCGGCGCGAGCAAGGTGCTCCAGGGCGTGACGACCGAAGTGATCGGCAACTGCGGCTTCTCGGCGGCGCCGGCCGGCGCGGCCCGGCTCGACATGCTGCACGGCGCGGACACCCTGCGCGATGACTGGCCGTCGGTCGGCGCGTACGAGACCCGGCTCTGCACGGCGGGAATCGGCCCGAACGTCGCGCTGCTCGTCGGGCACTCGACGCTGCGCAGCCGGGTCATGGGCCTCGCGCGCCGAGCGCCGACGCCGGCCGAGTGGGACCGGATGGTGGGGCTCCTCGACGACGCGCTCGCCGACGGCGTCTTCGGCCTGTCGACCGGCCTCATCTACGCGCCGGGCTGCTACGCCGCGGCCGACGAGCTGACGGGCCTGGCGTCGGTGGTGGGCCGCAGAGGCGGCTTCTACGCCACGCACCTGCGCGACGAGGCCGACGGCGTGGTGGAGGCGGTGGACGAGGCGCTTGCGCTCGGCGAGCGGGGACAGGTGGCGGTGCAGCTCTCGCACCACAAGGCGAAGGGCCGCGCCAACTGGGGGAAGGTGGAGCGGACGCTCGGGCGGGTGGAGGCCGCCCGCAGCCGCGGACTCGACGTGACGCTGGACGCCTACCCGTACACGGCCACGAGCACGCTCCTGCGCGCCGTGCTCCCGGCGTGGGCTCACGAGGACGGCGACGGCGGGCTCGCACGACGGCTCACGCGCGACGTCGACCGGCGGCGTCTGATCAGGGCACTGACCACGTCGGTGCACGGTCTCGATGCCGACGGCCAGGGTCCGTGGGACCGCATCGTGGTCAGTCTCTGCCGGGGCAGGCCTGCCGCGGAGGGGTGGAGCATCCGCGACCTCGCGTACGCCGCCCGGACCTCTCCCGCGGAGGTCGTGCTGGACCTGCTGCGCGACGGAGGGCTCGACACGGCGATGGTGGTCTTCTGCCTGTCGGAGACCGACGTCGAGACGGTCCTGCGCCACCCCCGGACCATGGTCGGGTCGGACGGCGAGGCGCTGCCGCTCGACCGGCCGGGCGCGATCGGCCGGCCTCACCCGCGGTCGTTCGGGACCTTTCCGCGGGTGCTCGGCGAGTACGTCCGCGAACGGGCCGTCCTCGGGCTCGAGGACGCCGTGCGGAAGATGACGAGCCTGCCGGCCTCGCGCCTGGGGCTTCGCGACCGCGGCGTGATCGCCGAGGGGGCATGGGCCGACCTGACCGTCTTCGACCCGGCGACCGTGGCCGACGCGGCGACGTACGGCCGCCCCGCCGTGCCGGCCCGAGGCGTCGCGCACGTCGTCGTCAACGGCCTGCCGGTGGTGGAGCATGGCGAACTCCTGGGGACGCGGCCGGGCCGCGTGCTGAGGCGGGGTCGATAGATGGCGGTGCGGATCACCGAGAGCTTCCCGAACGTGATCGGCGGCCGGCGGGTGTCCGGGCAGGACGGGGCGTGGTTCGTGCGGGCCAATCCGGCCTCCGTCGACGAGGTCGTGTGCCGCTTCCCCGAGGCGACGACCGCCGATCTCGAGGCGGCCGTCGCGGCGGCGCGGCAGGCCCAGCCGGGTTGGGCCGCGACGCCCGCCCCGACGCGCGGCGAGGTCCTCCGGCGGGCCGCGGACCTCCTGGCGACGCGCGGTGACGGCGTCGCCGAGGAGCTGACGCGCGAGGAGGGGAAGACCCTCGCCGAGTCCCGGGCCGAGGTGCAGGCCGGCATCGCCACGCTCCGGTACATGGCAGGCCTCGCGGCGATGCCCGAGGGCGAGGTCATCCCGTCCGCGCGCCCCGGCGTCTCCGTGCAGACGATGCGGCAGCCGCGCGGCGTCGTCGCGGCGCTCACGCCCTGGAACTTCCCCTTCTCGATCCCCTGCATCAAGGTCGGGGCCGCCCTGGCCGCCGGCAACGCGGTGATCTTCAAGCCGTCCCCCTACACGCCGCTCTCCGCCTGGCGCATCGTCGAGGCGCTCGCCGAGGCCGGACTGCCCGACGGGGTGCTGAACTTCCTGACCGACTCGAGCGGCGCGATCGGCAAGGCGATGGTGGCCCATCCGGGGGTCGCGGCGATCTCGTTCACCGGCTCCACGGCTACCGGGCGTGCGATCGCGGAGACGGCGGCCCGACGGCTCGTGCCGTGCCAGCTCGAGCTGGGCGGCAAGAACGCGCTCGTCGTGCTCGACGACGCCGACCTCGATCTCGCCGCGGCCGCGGCGGTGACCGGCGCTTTCGGCGGCACCGGGCAGAAGTGCACGGCGACCGGTCGCGCCATCGTTGCCGAATCGATCCTCGAACCGTTCCTCGATCGAGTGCTGGCGCGGGCGGCCTCGATCCGCGTCGGCCCCGGCATGGACGACCGGACGACGATGGGGCCCGTGGTCGCCCGCGAGCGGCTCGAGCGGATCCTGACCGCGGTGTCCGAGGCGGAACGTGCGGGCGCACGGCTCGTGACCGGGGGTCGCCGCCTCACCGGAGAGGGGCACGACGGCGGGTTCTTCATGGGGCCGACGCTGCTCAGCGACGTGTCTCCGGCGAGCCCGGTCGCCCGGGAAGAGGTCTTCGGGCCGGTGCTGCCGGTGATCGCGGCCGCGGACGAGGACGAGGCGCTGCGCCTCGCGAACGCGGGTGCGTTCGGGCTCTCCGGCGCGGTCTTCACCCGGGACGTCCGCCGCGCGTTCAGGTTCGCCCGCGCCTCGCGGACCGGCATCGTGAAGATCAACGAGCCGACGACCGGCATCGAGTGCCAGGCCCCCTCGGGCGGCTGGGGCGACTCCGGTCTCGGCGAGCCGGAACTCGGGCCATCGGCGCTGCACTTCTTCACGGCGGTCAAGGCCGTGTACTGGAGTCACGGGAATGTGTGAGGTGAGAGCATGAGCCGGGGCGGTGTGCCCGGCCCCGACCTGCGCCGCGCCGTCGACGAGGGGCGCGTGGGTGACCTGGAGGCGCGTGTATGAGCCATACGAGGGTCGATGTGTCCGCGGAGGACGCCGGGGCGATTCGGGCGCGGGACGCGCGGGTGGTGGCGCCGGCCGTCTACCGGCTGACCGACATCGTCTTCGACCGCGGCGAGGGCAGCTGGGTGTGGGACGTGGCCGGGCGCCGCTACCTGGACCTCG
>DASVDK010000323.1:0-7359 GCA_036381125.1 Thermodesulfobacteriota bacterium
GGGCTCTCGGTCGCGATCTCGTGCGAGAGCCGGGTGGAGTCGGTCATGGAGGCTCCTGGAATACGAAAATCGGCTGGGTAATCGAGAGTTTATACCACGCGACCCCGAGCGGGGCAAGCCTGGCCCGGCGCCCGCTGACGAACGCAGCCCGGACCGGGTTCGCTCCGGGCGCCGCTCCGCGAGCACGCGCTCGACAGCTTCACTAGGCGCCTCGCCGCGACCCGGTCCTCTTCGAGCGGCTTCCCGACTCGAACTCGGTTCGAACCGAGTTCACGCGAGCGGCCGCGCGCGCCTTCGAAAACATGCTTGACAGCTTCGCCGGGGGCTTCGCCCAGCCGGACGGGATCGTCCGGGCGATGGCCCTGTGGAGCCAGGGACCGCCCGCCAGGACGTCCATGCTTGCTCATCCCGCACAGCTCTCCGACTCGGAACTCCTCGCCGCCGTGCCGCGGCTCGCCGCCCGCGAGCGCGAGGCGACCGTTGCGTTGATCGCGCACCTCGCCGAACTCGACGCCCGGCGCCTCTACCTCGCCGAGGGCTGTTCGTCCCTCTTCGTCTACTGCACGCAGGTCCTGCACCTCTCCGAGCACGCGGCCTACGGCCGCATCGAGGCCGCCCGGGCGGCCCGCCGCTACCCGGTCCTCCTCGAGCGGCTCGCCGACGGGTCGATCACGCTCACGACCGTGAAGCTCCTCGCGCCGCACCTCACGGCCGAGAACCACCAGGACCTGCTCGAGCAGGCCCGGCACAGGAGCCGGCGCGGGGTCGAGGCGCTGGTGGCGGCGCTGCGCCCCCTCCCCCCGGTGCCTCCCTCGATCCGCCGGCTCCCGGCGCCGCGCCCCGTGTCGACCGCGCTGCCCCCCTCGGCCGAGGCGGCGACGGTCGGGCCGGCCGCGCCCCCGCCCACAGCGCAAACGGCGACGGTCAACCTGTCCGCCCCGGCCCCGGCCCCGGTGACCTCGACGGCGGCGTTACTGCCGGTCGCGACGCCACCGCCGCCGGCCCCCGCCTCGACGCCGCCCGTACGAGCGCCGGTCGTCGCGCCGCTCGCGCCCGAGCGCTACAAGGTCCAGTTCACGGCGAGCGCCGAGACCTACGCCAGGCTGCGGCTCGCCCAGGACCTCCTGCGCCACCAGATCCCCGACGGCGACGTCGGCCAGGTCCTCGACCGCGCGCTCACCGTCCTCGTCGACACGCTCCTCAAGCAGAAGGCCGCCGCGACCGATCGACCGCGCGTGGGCACGCCCCCGAAGCCGGGGTCGCGGCACGTGCCGGCGGCGGTGAGGCGGGCGGTGTGGGCGCGCGACGGGGGGCGGTGCGCCTTCGTGAGCCGGCGCGGGCGGCGGTGCACCGAACGGGGCCGCCTCGAGTTCCACCACGTGCGCCCCTACGCGACCGGGGGGCCGGCGACGGTCGAGAACATCGAGCTGCGCTGCCGGGCGCACAACCGGTACGAGGCGGAGCAGGCCTTCGGCCCCTGGGAGCCGTCGCTCGTCCGTGAGCCGGGGAGCATCTACGTCGTCGCGAACCGGGCCCCTGGGCCCGTGCGAACTCGGTTCGAACCGAGTTGGACCGCCGTCTGCGGTCCACCGCGGAGAGGGCGTGAAGCCGTGACGTTGCCGTGGCAGCCCGATGGAGCCCGGGGGGAACACGCTGAAGACGGCCCTACACCTGGCAAACGAGAGCCTGCTCCACGCCTCGTCGCGAGGCGGCAACGTCGGCGGAGGCGGGCACCGGCGCGCCGGGAGGCGGCTCGAATCGGGGGCGATCGGACGAGGCGGCGGAAGGCGGCGGGTCGAGGGGTCCGAGTAGAGGGGGAGGACGCGCGAGCCGCCCTCCCCTACGCCCCCTCCACCTTGAGCAGCTCCTGGGCGAGCTTGAGGATGTTCGCCGACTGGACCGGCTTGGTGACGAAGGCGTTCGCGCCGAGCGAGAGGGCGCGGTCCTTGTCCTCCTGGGCCCCTTCGGTCGTGATGACGACGATCGGGGTGTCCTTGTGCGTGGCGTCGTTGCGGATGAGCGAGACGAGCTTGAGCCCGTCCATGACCGGCATGTTGATGTCGGTCATGACGAGGTCGAACCGGTCGGAGGAGAGCTTCTTCAGCCCATCGACCCCGTCGTTCGCCTCGACGACCGTCACGCCCTTCAGGCGCTTCAGGGCGAAGACGATGAGCTGACGCATCGTCGGCGAGTCTTCCACCACCAGGATCTTCGGATCAGCCATGGGCCCCTTCGCTCCCTCTTTCGAATCGGCGTCCCGGCTTCACTTGGTCAGCAGGTCGATGAACCCCTGGATCGTCGACAGCTTCCGCTCACTCTCCGAGTAGAGCTTCGAGGAGAAGATCGCGGTCGCGGCGTGGCCCGCGAGGAGCGTGAACAGCTCGTAGTCGACGTTGGCGAACTTCTTCTTCTGCTGGAGGAGCTTGTAGATGACGATCACCCCGATGACGTGCTCCTTGATCTTGAGCGGGATGCACACCAGCGGGTTCAGGGGCGAGGACCGGTGATCAGCGATCTCGCCCTGGTAGAAGAAGGGCTCGCCGACCTTGGCGACGGTCCCGATGGTGCCGCTGCCGAGCTGGATCGTCGGCAGGGTCCCCTCTTCGAGCCCCTCCTGCACCACGGGCGCGAGCACGTTCGAGCGCTCGTCGAGGAGCATGATGGCGAACTCCTCGGCGCCGATGAGGTTGAGGATGATCTCCTGGATGATCTGGGTGACTTCCTTGAAGTCGAGCGTCGAGTGGAGCTGATACGAGGCGATGTAGAGGTTCGCGAGGTTGTTGTTCTCCTCCTCGATCTCGACGTAGCGGCTCGCGAACTCCTTGTTCTCCGCCTCCACCTGCTGGAACCGGGCGAGCAGCGTCGCCCGCTCCTGCTCGAGCTCGGCGATGCGCCGCTGCAGGGCGCCGATGTTACCGGCGCCGGCGGCCGCGTGGTGCGACGCGGCCGTCTCCAGCTCGGCCACCTTGTAGCGGAGCCGCTCGTTCTCCTTGAGGAGCTCCTGCGTGAACTCGGCGCCCTTGCGGAAGGCCTGGAGGAACTCCTCGGCCCTCGAGAACAGTTCGCTCTTGTTCGCAGGCGGCTTGAACTCGTCGCTCATGACCTGATGCGGCTCCATGGCCCCGTTCGCGGGGCACGCCTCGGGACGGGCGCCTTTACCATGCCCGGCGGCGCGGGGTCAAGCGATTTCGACCCCCGCCCGTCTCTGCAGCTCCGGCACGACGTCGGGCAACGGCAGAACACGGTCCACGACCCCGGCCGCGATCGCCTCTCGCGGCATCCCGAAGATGATCGCCGTCTCCTCGCTCTCGGCCAGCGTCTGCCCCCCGGCCCGCTTGATGGCCACCATGCCCCGGCGCCCGTCGTTGCCCATCCCGGTGAGGAGGACGCCGAGGACGCCGGCCCCGGCGGCCGCTGCGGCGCTCTCGAAGAGCCGGTCGACGGACGGGACGTAGGGCTGCCCCTCGTCCCGGTCCTCGAGGCGCACGGTCAACCCCTGGCCGGTCCTCACGACGACGGTGTTCGCGCCGCCGGGCGCGATCAGCACGCGGCCCGGCACCACCCGGTCGCCGTCCCTCGCCTCCTCCACCGAGAAGCGCGACAGCCGGTCGAGGCGCTCGGCGAAGGTCTTCGTGAAGCCGGGCGGCATGTGCTGCGCGACGACGATCGGCAGCGGGAAGCGCGGATCGAGCCGCGTGAGGATCGACTGGAT
Source organism: Thermodesulfobacteriota bacterium (assembly GCA_036381125.1). Classification (GTDB taxonomy): domain Bacteria; phylum DASVDK01; class DASVDK01; order DASVDK01; family DASVDK01; genus DASVDK01. The sequence continues at coordinate 3,713 of DASVDK010000323.1, forward strand.
GGCCGTCGGCCCTCCGGTCGACGCGCCCACCGTCACCAGCTCGAGGCGGCTCGCCCGGGCCGCCGGCACGGGCGCCGGCGCGCGCGCCGCCGCGCCGGCCGCGGGGCCCCTCGGCGCGTCGGCGACGGCAGGGGCCCGCTTGCGCAGGTTCTCGATCGTCATCTCGCGGACGGCCCGCACCTTCGCGGCCAGCTCGTCCTTGATGTCGAGGAGGCGGTCGGAGATGAAGCGGGTCGGCTTGGCGAGGAAGTCCACCGCGCCGAACTCGAGGGCGCGGAAGACGTTCTGGTCGTTGGCCTGGCCGCTGATGACGATGACCGGCGTCGGCCGCTGCGCCATGAGGATGCGCAGGAACGTGAAGCCGTCCATCCTCGGCATCTCGAGGTCGACCGTGACCAGGTCTGGGCCGATCGCGAGCGCGCGCCGCAGCCCCTCCTCGCCGTCCGAGGCGGTGGCGACCACCTGGACGAAGCCGGTCTCCTCGAGGAGTCGGGAGAGGGTGCGCCGGTTGTACGCGGAGTCGTCGATCACGAGCGCCGTGAGCGTCGTCCTCATCGGACCCCCACGCCGTCCGCGACCGGCGAGGCCGGCTTCTGGTAGACCATGTCGTGCTTGAGGTGCCTGAGCACGAAGCTCGTCGAGAGGTTCATGAGCGACTCGCTGTGGCCGAGGAGGAGATGCCCCCCGGCGGCGAGCTTCCGCTCGAAGAGGTCGATCACCGTTCGCTTCGCCGTGACGTCGAAGTAGATGATCACGTTCCGACAGAAGATCACGTCCATGGTGGGCAGGAGCGCCACGCGGCCGGCGTCGAGCAGGTTCAGGTGGGCGAAGCTCACGAACCGCCGCACCTCGTCCTTCACCCGGTAGGTCGTCGAGCCGCCCGGGCCGGGCGCGGTCTCGAAGAAGCGGCGCACGCGCCCCTGATCGATCTGGCGCATGGAGGGGGCGCCGTAGACGCCGGCGCGCGCCACCCCGAGGACCCGCTGGCTGATGTCGGTGCCGAAGATGTCCACCTTCCAGTCGCCGAAGCGGCCGTTCTCGAGGATCAGCATCGCGATGGTGTACGGCTCCTCGCCGGTGGAGCAGCCGGCGCTCCAGATGCGGAGCGCCTTCGGCTGGACGCCTCCGCCCCTGGCGAGGTGCTCGGGGAGGATCTCCTCGGCGAACGCCTTGAGCTGGAACTCCTCGCGGAAGAAGTAGGTCTCGTTCGTCGTGAGGACGTCGAGCACCGCGTTGAGCTCCTCTTCGCGACGCCGGTCGTACTTGAGGAACCGGTGGTACTCGGTGAAGCTCCTGAGCTGGCGCAGCGCGGCGCGGCGGGCGAGACGCTTCTCGAGCAGGTACTTCGACTCGTCGTCGAAGTAGATGCCGCAGTGCCCGTGGATGAAGTCCCGGATCTGCCGGAACTCCTCGAGGGACATGGGCAGCTCGCCGCCGGCGCCGGGACCGAGCATGGGCTAGCCGAGCGCCTCGAGGGCCTCGCGGATCGCCTCGCGCGCCAGGTCGTCGTCCTCGACGGCCAGCCGCGCCTGGAGCGCGCCCCTCGCCTCGCCGGCGCGGCGGCGCCCGAGCGCCTGCGCGGCGGCCGCGCGGACGCCCCAGTCGGGCGACGAGAGGAGGGGCACGAGCGCCGCGGTGACCGGCGCGCCGCCGAGCGGCGCGATCTGGCGGGCGGCGGCGCGGACCACCTCCGGCTCGCTCGACCCGAGCAGCGGGAGGACGTGGGGCACGGCCGCCTCCCCGCCGAGGATCACCGCCGCCTCGATCGCGGCCAGGACCACGGGCGGCTCCTCCGACGCGAGCGCACCGGTCACCGCCGTGAACCCGCCCGGCGCGCCGATCGACCCGAGCGCCTGCACGGCGGCGGCCTGCACCCACGGGTCACGGTCGAGCGCCAGCAGGCAGAGCGCCTCGACGGCCGCCTCGCTGCGCAGGCGGCCGAGCGCGAGCGCCGCGGCGATGCGGACCTCGGGCGCCTCGTCGGCCAGGGCGAGCAGGAGCGGCTCGACCCCCTCGCGGCACCCCAGCGCGCCGATGGCCGACGCGGCGGCCTGCCGCACCTCGGGATCGGCGTCCTTGAGGGCGAAGGCGAGACGCTCGACCGCCTCGGCGGCCGCGGCGGTGGCCCGGCCGTCGGCCGCGGCGATCTCGCCGAGGAGGTGGACGCCGGTCCGGCGCCGCGCCGCCTCGCCCGAGGCGAGGAGCGGTTCGGCGTGCGCGAGGAGCGGAGCCGGCCCGCTCGTCCGCGCCAGGGCGCCGAGCGCGGCGATGGCCGCGGCCTGGACCTCCGGATCGTCGTCGAGGAGCCGGGCGGCCACGGCGTCGATCGCGGCCTGCCGTCCCGAGCGGCCGAGCGCGAAGACGGCCGCCGCCCGCACGGCCGGCGAGGGATCGTCGAGCGCCTGCTGGAGCGCCGGGACGCTGCGGCCGCCGTCGTCGGGCAGCTCGCCGAGCAGCAGGGAAGCCAGGTGCCGCCGGCTCTCGTCGCCGTCGCCGAGCATCGCCTCGAGCGCCCGGCGGGCCGGCTCGCCGGCGGCCACCAGCGCGGCCAGCGCGGAGGGCCGCAGCCGCTCGTCGGCCGCGGCCTCCACCAGGGCCGCCACGCCGCGGGCGTCCCCGGCGACCGCCAGGAGGGCGCCGGCCGCGACGCGGATGCCGGCCGCCGGCGCGGCAAGCGCCGAGGCGACCAGGTCGCGCCAGACGGCCGCCTCGCCGCGCGCCCTGAGCGCCTCGGCGATCGGCGCGTGGAGGGCGGGGTGGGCCTCCCAGAGCGCCCACGTCGCGACGATGGCCGCCTCGCGGGTGCCCTTGCCGCGGTCGCCGATCCCCGCCAGCACGAGGTCCGCCGCGGCGGCGTCGCGCACCTGACCGATGACGTCGTAGACGGCTCGCCTGAGCTGCGCGTGCTCGGCCAGCCGCGCGAGCACCGGCCTCGGGATCGGCTTGCCGATCCGGCCGAGGGCGCCGAGCGCCGCGTGCGAGAGCCACAGGTCGCCCCCCTCGAGCACGGCGAGGAGGCTCGCCTGGGCGCGGTCGTCGCCGATCTTGCCGAGCGCTTCGGCCGCCGCCGTCCGGACGTTCTCCTCGCCGTCGGCCAGGGCGCTCACGATCGCCGGCACCGTACGGCGGTCGCCGATCTCGCCGAGGACGTCGACGACGACCTTGCGGATCTCCGGGTCGGGATCGGACGTCCGGCCGAGGAGCGCCGGCACGGCGGCGGCGCCGAGTCGGATCAGCCCCTCGACGGCGGAATTGCGACGGCCGGCGTTGGCGTCGTCGCGCAGCGCCGCCACCAGGCCGTCGACCGCCGCGTCGCGCTCGGGGTGGGCGAGCACCGCCTCGACCGCGGCCTTGCGCACGCGCCACGAGCGGTCGCCGAGGCCGGCGAGCGCGGCCTCGAGCGCCTCGCGCGTCGGGCGGCCGACCAGCCGCGCCGCCGCGGCGAGCCTCGCCTCCTCGTCCACTGCCAGCGTCATCGCTGCGCGGCCGCGGAGCTGCGGGCGCTCATGCGCCGCACGTAGTCCTCGAGCGCCTCGAGGACGTAGTCGGCGGCCGCGGCCTCGGCGCCCACGCGCGCCTTGAGCAGCTCGCGGCCCTCCTTCAGCTCGTCCTTGAGGAGGTCGGGGAGGTTGCCTTCGGCGATCCCC
>DASVDK010000324.1:0-19025 GCA_036381125.1 Thermodesulfobacteriota bacterium
GAGGCGATCGCCGCGGTGCACCGTTTCTCGCGCGGCACCCCGCGCGTCATCAATACCCTCTGCGACAACGCCATGCTCGAGGCCTTCCTGCTCAAGCGGCGGGCGATCAACGAGCAGCTCATCGCGAGCGCGGCGCGCGACCTCGGGCTCGCCGACGGCCAGGCGGCGGCGCCGGCCGCGCCGCCGGCTCCCGCGCCGCGGCCCGCCGCCGATCCGCTCGACCCGCGTCTCGGGACGCGGGCGGGAGCGCCCGGTCCCGCGGCGCGTCCGCTCGGGCCGGCCCCCTCGGCGCCTCGGCCGGCCCCGGCGGCGCCTCGGCCGGCCCCGGCGGCGCCGCGGCCGGCAGCCGGGGGGGCCGCCGCCTCGGCTCTGCCGGGCGCGCCGCCCGCTTCGCAGCGACCGGCGGCGCCCGCATCGCCGGGGCCGGCGCCCCGGCCGCCCGCTCCCGCGGCGCCGCCCCGGCCGGCGGCTCCGGCCAGGCCTGCCGAGGGCTTCGAGGAGTTCGACGACCTCCTCGCCGAGCTCGACAAGGCCTGAGCCCCCGCTACCGGCGGCCCGCCGCCGCCCTTGACAGTTCCTGATCCGCCCAATAGCGTCGTAGGAATACGCGCCGGCAGCCTGCGGGCGCCTGCCGGCTGCTCGCGCCACGACGTGCGGACGCGAACGAAGCGGTTCACCGATTCACCGAGAAGAGGGGGCCATCGAGATGACGACCGGGACGAGCGGCGTGGAGGTTCGGGGACCCGTCGAGGGACGGATGGCGGAGGTGCTCACGCCGGAGGCGCTGGCGTTCGTCGCGCGGCTCGAGCGGGAGTTCGGCGGGCGGCGCAAGGCGCTCCTCGGCGATCGCGCGGCGCGCCAGGCGAGGATAGACGCCGGGGAGATGCCCGACTTCCCGGCCGCCACTCGAGCCGTCCGGGAGGGGGACTGGCGGGTCGCGCCGCCCCCAGGGCCGCTCGTCGATCGTCGCGTCGAGATCACCGGTCCGACCGACCGCAAGATGGTCATCAACGCGCTCAACAGCGGCGCGAGCACGTACATGGCCGACTTCGAGGACGCCAACACCCCGACCTGGCAGAACATGGTCGAGGGGCAGGTGAACCTCATCGACGCCATCGAGCGGCGGATCGAGTTCCGGAACCCCGACGGCCGCACCTACCGCCTGAACGAGAAGGTCGCCACGCTCATCGTCCGCCCGCGCGGGTGGCACCTTCCGGAGAAGCACCTGCTGGTCGACGGCGCGCCGGTCTCGGGCAGCCTCTTCGACTTCGGGCTCTACTTCTTCCACAACGCGAGGCGGCTCCTGGAGAAGGGCCTCGGCCCGTACTTCTACCTGCCCAAGATCGAGAGCCACCTCGAGGCCCGCCTCTGGCGCGACGTCTTCGCGTTCGCCGAGGACCAGGTGGGCGTCCCGCGCGGGACGACCAAGGCGACGGTCCTCGTCGAGACCATCCTCGCCGCCTACGAGATGGACGAGATCCTCTACGAGCTGCGCGAGCACTCCTGCGCGCTGAACGCCGGGCGCTGGGACTACATCTTCAGCATCATCAAGAAGTTCAGGAACCGCGGACCGGAGTTCCTCCTGCCCGACCGGGCGCAGGTCACGATGACGGTGCCCTTCATGCGCGCCTACACGGAACTCCTGATCAGGACCTGCCACCGGCGCGGCGCCTACGCGATCGGCGGCATGGCCGCCTTCATCCCGAGCCGCCGGGATCCGAAGGTGAACGAGGTGGCCCTCCCCAAGGTGCGCGAGGACAAGCGGCGCGAGGCGAGCGACGGGATGGAGGGGACCTGGGTCGCGCACCCGGACCTCGTCGCGATCGCGAAGGAGGAGTTCGACAAGGTCCTCGGCAGCAAGCCGAACCAGCTCGACCGCCTGCGCGAGGAGGTGCGCGTCGAGCCGAGGCAGCTCCTCGACCTCCAGGTGCCGGGCGGGTCGATCACCGAGGCGGGGCTGCGCAACAACGTGAGCGTCGCCATCCAGTACCTGGAGTCGTGGCTCCGCGGCAACGGCGCGGCCGCGATCTTCAACCTCATGGAGGACGCGGCCACCGCGGAGATCTCCCGCTCGCAGGTGTGGCACTGGATCCGGTACGGCGCGAAGCTCGCGGAAGGGCCGGCCGTCACGCGCGACCTCGTGCGGAAGGTCGCCGACGAGGAGATGGCGAAGGTGCGCGAGGCGCTGGGCGCCCGGGTGTACGACGGCGGCCGCTTCGCCGACGCGCGGGCCCTCTTCGAGGAGGTCGCGCTCGGCGAGGACTATCCCGAGTTCCTGACGATCCCGGCCTACGAGCGCATCGCCTGAAGGAGCGGGGCGCCCGCTTCGCGGCGGGCGCCCTCGCCGCCGTCGGGACCCGCCAGGGCTCGGGCCGGCGGCGGCGGCGGTCGGCCGGGCGCTACGACTGGCGCACCATCTCGTCCCTGACCTGCTTCCAGGCCTGGCGCGCCTCCTCGACCGAGCCCTCGTCCTCGATGGTCGTGATGTCGCCGGGATCGCGGTCGAGCACCACCGCCTTGAGCACGCGGCGCATGATCTTGCCGCTGCGGGTCTTGGGCAGCATCCCGACGAAGTTGATCTCGCTGATGACCGCCACCGGGCCGAGCTCCCGGCGCACGGTTTCGGCCAGCTCGCGCCGGAGCTGCGGGGAGGGGGCCTGGCCCTGCTTGAGGAGGACGAACGCCGCGATCGTCTCGCCGCGCACCTCGTCCGGCCGCCCGGTCACGCCCGCCTCGGCGACGGCCGGGTGCTTGAGGAACGCGGTCTCGACCTCGATCGTGCCGATGCGGTGCGCGGCGATCTTGATGATCTCGTCGGCCCGGCCGGCGAACCAGACGTAACCGTCCTCGTCGACGTGGGCCGCGTCGCCCGTGTAGTAGACGCCGGGGATCCGCTGCCAGTAGTCCGCGCCGTAGCGCGCGGCGTCGCCCCAGAGCGACGCGGTGAGCCCCGGGAAGGGCCGCTCGATCACCATGATCCCCTTCGTGCCGGGGGCGCATCGCTCTCCCTCGGGCGTCATCACGGCGGCCTTGATGCCCGGCATGGGGATGCCGGCCGAGCCCGGCTTGATCGGGAGCATGGCGAGCCCGTACGGGTTGCCGAAGACCGGCCCCGCGGTCTCGGTCTGCCACATGTGGTCGATCACCGGCACGCGGTCGCGCAGGACCCGCTTCTGGAGCCACTCCCAGGCGGGGGCGTTCAGCGTCTCGCCGGCGCAGACGACCCGCTCGAGCGACCCGAGGTCGGCCTCGCGGGCCGGCTCCTCCCCGTAGCGCATGAGGAGCCGCACCGCGGTGGGGGAGGTGAAGACGCCGGTCACGCCGAACTCCTCGATGAGCCGCCAGACGGCGTCCGGACTCGGCTCGTCGATGGCCCCCTCGTAGGCGATCGTCGTGCAGCCGACGAGGAGCGGCGCGTAGACGAGGTAGCTGTGACCGACAACCCAGCCGATGTCGGAGATGGCCCACCAGACGTCGTCGGGACGCATGCCGAAGCACCACCGCCCCATGCTCGCGATGTAGACCTGGTAGGGGCCGTGGCAGTGCACGGCCAGCTTCGGCCTGGCGGTCGTGCCCGACGTGGCGAGGATGTAGGCCGGCTCGTTGGATTCCATGGAGACCGCCTCGCCGCTCCGGCCCGCGCCGCGAGCGAGGAACGCGTTCCAGGCAAGGTCGCGCGGCGGCCGCATGGGGGGCCGGGTGGCGCTCCGCTCGAGGACCACGACGTGCTCGACCGCGTGGTCGCCGTCGTCGAGCGCCGCGTCGACGATCTCCTTGAGGCGCGTCTCCCTGCCCTTGCGCCACGTCGCATCGGCCGTGAGCACCAGGCGCGAGCCGCTCGCGCGGATGCGGTCGCCGAGGGCGCCGGCGCCGAAGCCGGCGAAGACGCAGGAGTGGATCGCCCCGATCCGGACGGTGGCCAGCATGGCGATCACCGACTCCGGACAGGTCGGCATGTAGATGGTCACCCGGTCGCCCGCGCGGATCCCGAGGCCCCGCAGCGCGGCTGCCGCCCGCTCCACCTCGTGGAGGAGCTGCGCGTAGCTCAGCACGCGGCGCTCGCCCCGCTCGTTGGCGTAGACCAGCGCGGCCTGCCCCCGCCGGCCGTGGGCGACGTGGTGGTCGAGGGCGTTCCACGCTAGGTTCGTCCGGGCCCCGAGGAACCACCTGAACGTGGGGGGCTCCCACTCGAAGACCCGGTCCCACCGCCGGAACCAGGGGAGCCCCTCGGCGGCCCGCCCCCAGAAGGCCTCGAAATCGGTCTCGGCGTCCTCGAGCCAGCGCCGGACCACGGGGTTGATGATCTGCATGCGCCCCTCCTTTCCCGGCAGCATCGCCGAAACGACGTTTGATTTCCAGCGGAATCGCGCGGGGGCGTGGGCTAGGATGACGGCGTGGGTGAGACCGCGCGGCTTCGGTTCGTCGAGGCTCGGGACGGCCGGGAGGCGGCCTGCGCGTTCGCGCGGGCGACGCTGGCGGCCTACCGGTCGGTGCTCCTCGACCGGGGGGCCAGACGTGTGCTGACGCTCTACCGCAGGCCGCTCGTCGAGTCGGTCGTCGTCCTGCGGCGCTACGTCGCGGGCTGCCCGAAGGCGACCGGGGAGTGACGGGGCGCGCCCTCGTCGGCGGCGAGATGCCCGCGCCGTTCATCGGCCCGATGCCGACGCCGGAGGACGAGGGCCGCACGCGCACGCAGCGGCTCTGATCGGCCCTGCCGGCCTCTCGATCCGCGAGCCGGCCGCGCTCCGCCGCGCCGCGGGGCCTCGGCGGCCCCCTCGGCCGCCGGCTCGTCCCGGGAGGTCCGCCTCCGGGATGTAGTAGAGCCAGATCGACGTGCCGACGATCGCCACGGGCCTGTGCGCGTCGAGCCAGCCGTACCCCGCTCGACCGCGGAGCTTCGTGACGCTGATGGCGACCCAGCCGGTGGTCGGGCGATAGGGCTCGAGCTTCCGCACGGGGGGAAGACCGTGGCGCGCGGGATCGGCCGAGCCGAAGTAGGCGAGCGACAGCCGCGTCACGCCGCGCTCGCGCAGGGCGCTCGCGAGCTGCTTCAGGTCCTGCCCCCAGTCGAGGTCGCTGTCGACGAGGATTCGGTCCGGGGTGCCCGCCGCGAGCTCGTTGAAGTAGGCCAGGTAGTGCGGGTGTGCGAGGCTCGTGGAGAGGACGTGCCAGCCCAGGAGCAGCGCGACCGCCGGCCGGGCGGTCCTCGCGGCGCCCGACGCCCAGAGACGGATGACGCCGTGGCCCGCCACCATCGCCAGCAAGGCGAGGAGCGGCAGCACGTGCCGCACGCCGATGTTGACGTGGCTCGGCAGGGACGCCAGGAGGATGCCGCACGCCGCCGCCGCGGGGACGAGCCGACCGCCGTCGGCGTCGCGTCGCAGCGCCGCGGCGAGGCACGCGAGGCCGACGCCGGCGAGGATCAGGAACGGCAGCGGCGACTTCACGGCGACGGCGACGGGGAAGAAGTACCAGACGGACTGGTTGCGCAGCCGCTCGCCGAGGAGGTAGCTGGCGTTGCCCCCGGCCTGCTTGCGGCGGAGCAACTCGATCCCCTCGACGAGTCGCGGCGCCGGCAGGGTCCGGCCGTCGACCGCGCGGCGGGCCGAGGCCACGAGGCCGAGCCCGTCCGCCTGCCGGCCCGCCTCGCGTCGCTCGCCGTCGGTGAGGACCGAAACCCTTCCGACCTCGAACCGATACCCGGCCCAGACCACGAGGGAGGCAGCGGCCAGGCAGGCTGCGGCCGAGCCGAGCCGGCTGCGGGCGGTCCCGTCCCCCGACCGCCGCCACCGCGCGGCGATCACGAGCAGCGCCGAGACCGGGAGGAACACGAGCGCCGAGAGCTTCGTGAGCACCGCCAGGCCCGAGGCGAGCCCGAGCCATGCGCCGCGCGCGACGCTCGGCCGGACGAGCCAGGCGTCGAAGGCGTACAGGGCTGCGACGAGCGTCGCCACGAGGGCCATGTCGGTCGTGGCCACGCCCGCGTGGCCGAGGATCGGCGGGAGCGTCGTGAAGAGACCGAGGGCGACGAGCGCGGCCGCGTCGCCGTAGAGGGCCCGCGCCCACGCCCAGGTGAGCCAGGCGGCGACCACGAAGAAGGGGAGGATCCCGAGCCGGGCCATCGCGAGGTTTCGCTCGTACGAGCCGTGCGCGTACAGCAGCGCGTTGCCCTCGCGCCACATGTTGGCCTCGCCCGTCGATCGCACGCCGCTCAGGCGGGGGCCGATCGCGACGGCGACGCGCGCGAGCGGCGGGTGCAGCGCCTCGTAGGCGTAGCGGCCGCGATCGAGCCACTCCATCCCCGCGGCGAGGTGGGCCGGTTCGTCGAAGGTCTGGTTGAAGACCGGGTACGTGGCGACGATGCGGGCGGTGGCCAGACCGACGAGCGCGAGCGCGAGCAGCCTGCCGTGCGCCGTGGTCGCCTCCGGCTCTGCCGCCCTCGTCGGGTTCCCGGGCACCCCGGGCCTCGCTGCAAGAGCCGTGCGGCCGTGCCGCGACGACTGACCCGCGGCAAGCCGGCGGCCCTCGCACCGGGGCGTACGTTGACAGGCCGGGGGCCGGCGTTATACTTACCCTCGATTTCGCGGGCGTAATTCAGTGGTAGAATGTCAGCTTCCCAAGCTGAACGTCGCCGGTTCGATCCCGGTCGCCCGCTCCATCATCCGCGGAGCGGCTCCCGCGCCGAGGCGAGCACACCGCCGAAACGGCGGCCCCCCTCGAGGCGAGGCAAGGCCGCGCCGCTCGCAACCGTCGCCAGCGGGGCCGCACCAGGGTGGGATTCCGAGGCGGCGGGACACGAGGCTGTCCTTCCTGTCGTGTACGCGGGGCCTGCCCTGAGGCGGGCCCCGCGTTCGCGTTTCGGGACCGGAATCGGTCCGTCGTCGTGCCGGTGATCGAGGCGCCTCAGGTCTTCGGCGGCTCGATGCTCGCCCGGGTCCCCGCGGGCGGCACGGCGCGCAGCGCCTCCAGGGCGGCGAAGTGCGAGCCGAGAGCCCTCGTGTAGCCGGTCTCTCGCACGAGCGCGAACTCGGGGTCGCGGCGGCGCGCCGCGGCGATCACCTCCCGGTGCGCCTGGGCCGCCGCGTCGAGCATCGACAGGGTGGCGAAGTGCGCGCTCGCCAGGGGACCCGGCACCGGCAGGGCGGCGAGCTTCTCGCGCTCGGCCTCGTGGGCGCGGGCCGTGCGCGCGAGCATCCGCAGGAGCGCCGGGGTCGCGCGTCGCCCGGGCCGTGTCGGGGTCGGCCGGTACCGGTCGAGGATGGCGGAGGCGTACCGCTCGCGGCGGAGGAAGGCGCCGTGCGCCTCGAGCAGCCTGACCCGGGCGGCGTCGAGGGCCGGCGAGGCCTCGACCGGTTGCGGCGCCTGCCCGACACCGGACCGGGGCGGGGCGGCGAAGATGGCGGCGCGGCCTTCGGCCTCGCGCGGATCGAAGGCCGGGTAGTCCCTCGGCGCGACCGCCGCGGTCCCGACCAGCCCGATCACGACGCCGGCCGGCAGGGCGAGCCCGGCCGCGACGCTCACCATCAGCAGGGTCAACACCCGTTGCGCCGGTTCCACCGCACCCCCGCCGTTGCCGGCGCCGACCGACACGCCGGAAAGACGAGGAGATGAGGCAAGAGCCGGGCCCGGACTCCGGTACCCCCTCGTGCCCGCACGGGGGCCGGTGCCGCGCGTCCAGGCTCAGGACGCGCGGCGGCCGGTTGGCTGGACCTCGGCCGCACGGGCGGCGGCGGCCCGCACGGCGCCGAGGGCGCGCGCCGGCTCGGCCCGGTGGACGTGCACGCGCCGCGCGCCGACGAACGCCGCCAGGTCGGCCAGGGCCCGTCCCATCGCCTCGGCCGTACCGGCCGGGCAGCCGGGCTCGAGGTGGATCGCCGCCGCGACGAGCGTCCCGTCGGCCCGCTCGTGCTTCACGTCCGCCCGGCCGACCAGGCGACCGTCGACGAGGAGGGGCAGGACGTAGTAGCCGTACCGCCGCTTCGCTTCCGGCGTGTAGATCTCGATCGCGAAGTCGAAGCCGAAGAGGCGCGCCGTGCGATCGCGCGTCCAGACGAGCGAGTCGAAGGGGGAGAGGAGCACCGGCGGGTGGCGCGGCCGCCTCGGCCGGACTGCGAACGCCTCGGCCGGGAGGTAGGCCGGCTGGCGCCACCCCTCGACCCGCGCCGGCACGAGGCGTCCCGCCTCGACCAGGGCCGCGAGCGCCGGCTTCGTGTCGTGCGGCGGGAGGCGAAAGTAGTCGGCGAGGTCTCGCGCGGTCGCGACGCCGAGGGCAGCCGCCGCGCGCGCCACGAGGTGCGCCGCCGACTCGGCCGCCGACGGCGGCCGCGTGTCGACGTCGGGGGGCAGGACCCGCTCGGCAAGGTCGTAGACGCGCTGGAAGCCGTGCCGGCGATCGGCCACCATGAGGAGACCCTGGTCGAAGAGGTCCTCGAGGACGAGCTTGGCCGGCTTCCAGTCCCACCAGGAGCCCCGCCCCTTGCGCTCGTCCTCGAACGCGGCCGCGGTGAGCGGACCCTCGTCGCGGATCCGCGCGAGGATCGGCGCGGCCAGGTGGCCGTACCGCTCGCGGACCTCGGCCCACCAGCCGCGCGGTCGCTCGCGGCGCGCGAACATGCGCGGCAGGAACCAGCGGTACTCGGCCATCGGCAGCCACGAGGCGGCGTGGCCCCAGTACTCGAAGACGGCGCGTCGCCGGTAGGCGACCCGGTGGAGGTCGGCGGGTCGATACGCGCCGAGGCGCGAGTAGACGGCCAGTTCGTGGCTGCGAGCCACGACGTTCACCGAGTCGAGCTGCACGGCGCCGAGCCGGACGAGCAACGCGGCCAGGCGGCCCGGTCCGGGCCTGGCGGGCCGACGGTCGAAGCCCTGCGCGGCGAGGGCAAGGGCGCGCGCGTCGTCGAGCGAGAGGGAGACGGGCGAGGGCATCGGGGCGATTCTAGCCGACCGTCCGACTCCGCACCCGGTTCGTCGAGGAGACCATGGGAAGCGTCTACGTCGAGATCGTGACTGTCCTGGTGCTCATCGTCCTGAACGGCGTCTTCGCGATGTCGGAGATGGCGCTCGTCGCGGCGCGGCGCTCGCGCCTCGAGGCGCTGGCGGAGTCGGGCAGCCGTCCGGCTCGCGCCGCGCTCGGCCTTGCCGCCGACCCGGGGCGGTTCCTCTCCACCGTCCAGATCGGCATCACCCTCGTCGGCATCCTCGCCGGCGCCGTGTCCGGCGCCACCATCGCCGACCGATTCGGCGACTACCTCGACACGTTTCCCGCCCTGAGGCCCTACGGCGACACGATCGCCATCGGGCTCGTGGTCGCCGCGACGACCTATCTCTCGCTGATCGTGGGCGAGCTGGTGCCCAAGCAGATTGCCCTCGGGCGGCCCGAGGCGATCGCGATGGCCACCGCACGGCCCATGGGGCGCCTCTCCCGGGTGGCGGGCCCCCTCGTCACGCTGCTCGACGTGTCGACCGAGGCGGTGCTGCGCGTCCTGCGGATCGAGCGCAGGCCCGAGGAGGCGGTGACCGAGGAGGAGATCCGCACCCTCATCACCCAGGGGACGCGGGCCGGCGTGCTGCAGCCCGCCGAGCGGGACATGCTCGAGGGGGTCATGCGTCTCGCCGACCGCCCCGTCCGCACCATCATGACGCCGCGGCCCGAGGTCGTCTGGATCGATCTCGCCGACAGTCCCGCCGAGGTGCGGCGCAAGGTGCTCGGGGCCAGCGTCTCGCGCTTTCCGCTGGTCAACGGCCGCCTCGACGAGGTCGTCGGCATCGTGGAGGCGCGCGACGTCCTCGCGCGCGGCGAGCCGGCCGGCGCGGACCTGCGCGCGGTGATGCGGCCGGTCCTCGCGGTCCACGAGGGGACCCCGGCCCTCCGCGTCCTCGAGCGGTTCCGGAGCGCGTCGACGACGCTCGCCCTCGTGGTCGACGAGTTCGGCGGCGTCGAGGGGGTGGTCACCGCCAGCGACGTCCTCGAGGCGATCGTCGGCGAGCTGCCGGAGGCCGGGCGCGAGGCCGGGCCGAGGGCGGTCGATCGCGGCGACGGCTCGTGGCTCGTCGACGGGCTCATGCCGGTGGACGAGGTCCGCGAACGCGTGCCCGGCATCGTGCTGCCGGAGGCGCGCGGCTACTCGACGCTCGCCGGGTTCGTCCTCGCCCAGCTCGGCCACATCCCGCGCCCCGGCGAGGCGTTCACCCACGGGGGCTTTCGGTTCGAGGTCGTCGACATGGACGGCCGGCGGGTCGACGTGGTCCTGATCTCGCCGTTGGCCCCGGCCGGGCAGGCGGCGGGCGACGACGGGGAGAGGGAGGTGGAGCGATGAGACGGCTCGACGGGCGGGTGGCGATCGTCACGGGCGCGGCATCGGGCATCGGCCGGGCGACCGCGCGGCGCTTCGCGGCGGAGGGCGCGTTCGTCGTCGTCGCCGACATCGACGAGGCGGCGGCGGCCGAGACGGTGCGGCTGGTCGAGGGCGAGGGGGGCCGCGCGGCGGCGGCCCGGACCGACGTGACGCAACGCGCCGACGTCGACCGCCTGATCGCCGGGACCGCCGAGCGCCACGGCCGCCTCGACGTCCTGGTCAACAACGCCGGCTACCCGCAGGGGCCGACCCCCGTCGAGGCGGTCACCGACGACCACTACGACCGGGTCATGGCCGTCAACGTGCGCGGCGTCTGGCTCGGCTGCCAGGCGGCGGTGCCGATCATGAAGGCGCAGCGGCGCGGGGTGATCCTCTCGGTCACCTCCACCGCGGGCATCCGCGTTCGGCCAGGCTTCAACGCCTACGCGATGGCCAAGGGCGCGGTGAACACGCTCACGAAGTCGCTCGCCATCGAGCTGGCGCCCTGGGGGATCCGCGTGAACGCCATCGCCCCGGTCGCCACCGACACGCCGATGCTGCGCGACTTCATCGGCCGGCAGCGGGACGAGGCCGAGGGGCGCCGGGCGTTCCTGGCCTCGATCCCCCTCGGACGGCTCAACACGCCCGAGGACAACGCCGCGGCGCTCGCCTACCTCGCCTCCGACGACGCCGCCATGGTGACCGGCACCATCCTCGAGGTGGACGGGGGGAGGGACATCTAGAGCCGGTCCCCGCGCCCCCAGGCGTCGAGCGCGAGCACCCTCACGAGGAACCGCCCGAGGTCGCGCAGCTCCGGCTCGATGATCTGGTGCCCCATCGGGTACTCGTGCAGCTCGACCGGCACGCCGGCCTCCCGCAAGGCGCGCTCGGCGACGCGGCTGCCGTCGACCGGCACCACGTCGTCGAAGGTCCCGTGCGCCAGGAAGACCGGCGTGCCGGCCTGCGCCGGGGCCAGCTCCGCCGGCAATCGCTCGGGGTCGAACAGGAACCCGGAGAGGGGCGCCAGCCCCGCGAGCCGTCTCGGGTAGCGCAGGCCGGCGTCGAGCGTGAGGACGCCGCCCTGGGAGAAGCCGCAGACGACGGTCCGCTCGGGCGCGCGGCCCGACGCGGCCAGTTCGTCCAGGAGGCCGTGGAGGCGCCGCCGGCTCTCGCGGATGCCCGACTCGTGGCGGGGCGGCATCTCGAACCAGGCCCAGCCCTGCCCGAAGGCGTGCACGACGGGCATCCACCCTTGTGGGAACACCCACCGCACGCCGGGCAGCGCGAGCGCGTCCGCCACGCCGACGAGGTCCTCGGCGCTGGCGCCGAGGCCGTGGATGGCGACCACGGTCGCGGTCGGCGCGGGTCCGGACTCGGGATCGAGGGTGAGCACGTGCAGGTCGGTCACGGCGACTCCTCCGGCGACGAGCGAGGATCATAGCGAGGGGCGGGCGGCCCCTGGTATCCTCGTCGCATGCCCCTCCCGTTCTCGCCCGAGGCCTGGCCGCCGCTGAGGTGCCCTGCCTGCGGCGCGACGGCCCCGCTCGACACGGCCGCCTACCGGTGCGTCCGGCCGGGTTGCGGCGGGCCCTGGAGCTTCCGCCTCCCGTCGCCCGCGTTTCCGAGGGACGCGATCGCGAGGCGGCCGGCCACCATGTGGCGCTACGTGGAGGCGCTGCCCCTCCTCCCGGAGCCGGTGACGCTCGGCGAGGCGGTGACCCCGCTCGTGCCGCTCGCGCCGCCGCGGCCGCTCGCCGGCGCGAGCCTCACGCTCCTTGCGAAGCCGGAGGGCGGCCTGCCGACCGGATCCTACAAGGACCGGGGCTCGGCCGTGCTCGTGAGCCTGCTTGCCGCCCTCGGCGTGCGCAGGGCGGTCGAGGACTCCTCGGGCAACGCCGCTGCGTCGCTGGCCGCGTACGCGGCCAGGGCGGGGATCGCGCTCACCGTCTTCTGCCCGGCCTCGGCCTCGGCCGGCAAGCTCCTGCAGGTCCGCCTCGCGGGGCAGCCGCTCAGGCGCATCGAGGGGCCCAGGCCGCGAGCCACGGCGGCGCTCCTCGCTCACCTCGAGACGAGCGGCGAGCGGTACGCCTCGCACCTCTGGCACCCCTTCTTCATCGAGGGGCTCAAGACCATGGCGTTCGAGATCGCCGAGGCGCTCGGCTGGCGCGCGCCCGACGCGGTCGTCGCGCCGTGCGGCGCCGGCAGCATCCTCCTCGGGCTCCACCGCGGCTTCGTCGAGCTGCGCGACGCCGGGGTGATCGACCGGCTGCCGCGCCTGCTCGCCGTGCAGGCCGAGGCGGTCGCCCCGGTCGCGTCCGCGTGGCAGGCGGGCCGGCGGTCGGGCGACGTGCCGCCGGTCGCCGAGCCGAAGCCGAGCCTCGCCGAGGGGATCCTGCTGCCCGCGCCGGTCCGCGGCGCCGAGCTGCTCGCGGCGCTGGCCGAGTCGGACGGTGCCGCGGTCACGGTCTCCGAGGAGCAGATCGCCGACGGCGTTCGCGCCCTCGGCGCCCAGGGCTTCGCCGTGGAGCCGACGTCGGCGGTCGTCTGGCACGGACTCGTGCGTCTGCGGCAGGCAGGGGCGCTGCGCGACGGCGACACGGTGGTCGCCGTGCTCTCGGGCCACGGGCTCAAGGCCGCCGGAGCGATCGGACGGGTCCTCGGCTAGCGGCGACGCGCGCCCCGTCGTTGTCCGGAGCGGACACGAAGAGCTCGGCCCCCGCGTCGTGCGTCTCGAGCCACCGCGCGACGCGACCGGCCACCGCGTCGGCCTCGGCCTGCGAGGCGACGAGCGCGTAGCAGGCCGGTCCGAAGGCGCTCCGGCCGGCGCACGCGACCCCCGCATCGACGAGCGCCGCGAGCACCCCGGCGGTGACCGGGGGAAGCTCCACCTCCTCGGCCGCGAGCCGCTGCACCACCATGAGGCTGCGGCCGAAGGTGGCGAGGTCCCCCACCACGACCGCCGGCAGCGCCTCCATGAGGAGCCGACGGCAGATCTCGGCCACCCGCTCGACCCGCGGCCCCTGGTCCCGCTCCGGTCGGGAGGGCGCCGGCCGGCCGCCGCGCCCGTCCCGGGGGACGACCACGACGAATCGCCAGGCGTCGGGCACCGCGTAGCGCGCCAGGACCAGAGGCCCGGCCGCCGGTTCGGCCTCGGACGGCGCGACCGGCTGGCCGCCGTCGACGACGAGCCCTCCCGAGGCGAAGACCCCGACCCCGATGCCGGAGCGGAGGCCCCGCCGCAGCGCGCGCGCCACGACGGTCGCATCGAGCGGGAAGCCGGCCGCGTGGGCGAGCGCGGTGCCGACGGCCAGGGCGAGCTGCGTGCCGCTGCCGAACCCGGTGTGGGGGACCGGCGCGTCGAGGAGGCGCACCCGGGCGGCGCGCGGGGCGGGGAGTCCGGCGAGCCGGTGACGGATGACGATCTCGGCGAGTTGCCCGGAGACCTCCTCGGTGCCCGGCTCGCCGAGGCGCGCCGCGAGCGCGGGGGCGACGTCGGTCACGTCGTCGCGCCCCTCCGCCACCACGACGACGTCGGTGCGCGGGCCGTCGATCGCCACGCCGAGGCCGCCGAAGCGCCGCCCGAACCCGCCGTCGAGGTCGAGCAGGCCGAGGTGCAGGCGCGCGGGCGCCGAGACGGTGACGGCGGGTGCCGGGGCCGCCGAGCGGCGCGCGGGCGTGCGGGAACCGGGGCGGCTCACGGCGACAGCGTCTCACGGGAGGCAGGGCCGCGCAAGCGGGTCGCGGCCGGCCAGACGGCGGCCGACCGGCGGCAGCCGTCAGTCGTCCCCGGCCTCCTGCGCTTCCGAGGGCCGAAGCGCACGCCCGAGGTAGCGCGCCACGCGGAACACGTGGCCCGAGAGCAGCAGGATCATCAGGATCCGGACCACGTGGAACGCCGCCACGATCGGGACGCCGAGCTGCAGCACCTTGGCCGTGATCGAGATCTCCGGCAGCCCGCCGGGGGCGGTCGCGAGGAGCGCGGTCGGCAGTCGCAGCTCCGTGGCTGCCGCGACGAGCCCGCCCAGGCCGGCGCTCGCCGCGAGGATCGCGAGGCTGCTGGCGAGTGCGGCCAGCGCCACGCGGTGCGCGCGCGACAGGAAGTCGCGCCGGAATCGGGCGCCCAGGGCGCAGCCCATGAGGAGCTGCGCCGCGTTGCTGACCGGTCTGGGGATGCCCGAGGGGATGCTCTCCGTCACCGCGAAGGCGATGCCGACGATCATCGGCCCGAGGAGCCAGGGGTTGGTCACGTTGAGGCGCGAGGCCGCGAGGGCGGCGCCCGTCGCCATGGCCAGCATCGCGACCAGACCTGGCACGTTCACGCCCACGACCGGCGGGACGTACGGGTCGACGCCCGACGCGCCCCAGAGCGTCATGCCGACCGGCACGAGGACGACGACGACCGCCACGCGGATCGACTGCGCGAGGAGGACCGGTAGCACGTCGGCCCGGTGCCGCTCGGCCATGTTCGACATCTCCGCGAGGCCGCCCGGGATCGTGCAGAAGAAGGCGGTCGTGCGGTCGACGTCGGCGAGCCAGGCGAAGACCGGGCCGACGAGGATCCCGAGGAGGATCGAGCCGGCGCCCGCCGCCACCATGAGCGGCAGGTAGGTGGCGATGCGCTCGACCACCGGCGGGGCGAAGTAGAGGCCGATCGCCAGGCCGATGACGATCTGCCCCGCCTGCCGCCCCCCCGGCGGGCCGTCCAGCTCGGCGCCGAGGCCGCCGAGGACCGCCATGGCGAGGAGCGGGCCGAGGAGCCAGGGCACCGGCATGCGAGCGAAGCTGGCGAACGCTCCGGCCGCCATGCAGGCGGCCATCGCGTAGAGCGCAGACCGGTTCGATCGGCGCTCGGCGGCGCCGCGCTGTTCGTCGGAGGGCATCGAGTCTCTGTTCAGGGGGTCTGGAAGCCGCCGGGAGTATACCGCTCGGGATCGGCGTTCCGCATCACAGCATCCCGAGCGGCACGTCCCGGTCGGGGGCCGGGAAGGCGCGGTCGATGGCGGCGAGGTCGGCCTCGTCGAGCGACCATCCGGCGCCCCCGGCGTTCTCCCGGACGTGGTCCGGGTTCGACGCCTTCGGGATCACGAAGACGCCCGGGTGCCTGGCCAGGAAGTTCAGGGCGACCTGTCGCGGCGTCCTGCCGTGGCGCGCGCCGACCTCCGCCAGCACCTTCCCGCCGGCGCTGCGCGGCGAGGGGAACGCCCCCTGACCGAACGGGCTGTACGCGACGACGGCGATCTGCCGGGCCTGGCAGTACGGGATGAGTCGGCGCTCGATGCCGCGGTCGCCGAGGTGGTAGAGGACCTGGTTGCAGGCGAGCCTGCCGGTCGTCAGCGCCGCCTCGGCCTCCTCGAGGTCCTCCACGTCGAAGTTGCTCACGCCGATGTAGCGGACCTTGCCCTGCGCGACGAGCGCCTCCATCGCCCGCATCGTCTCGCGCAGCGGGTAGCGCCCGCGCCAGTGGAGCAGGTAGAGGTCCAGGACGTCGGTGCCGAGCCGCTCGAGGCTCCGCTCGCACGCCGCGATCGTGCCGTCGTAGGAGGCGTTGGACGGCAGGACCTTGCTCACGAGGAACACCTCGTGGCGCCGGCCGGCGATCGCCCGCGCGGTCAGCTCCTCCGCGCGCCCGTTGCCGTACATCTCGGCGGTGTCGACGTGGGTGAGGCCGAGGTCGAGCCCGACGCGCAGCGCCTCCACCGCCCGGCGCTCCTGCTCGCGGCTCCCTTCGATGTTCCAGGTGCCCTGCCCGATGACCGGCACGGCCACCCCGGTGAACCCGAACGGCTTCTTCGTCACCCTGACCTCCACCGGCGCCTCGCGCGGCCGCGGCCTCGGGTCGACGGCGCGCGGTCGCCGCCCGCGGCCACTCTAGCGAACCGCGGTCGTCCCGCCGATGGTCCCCCCGCCGCCGGGGCTCGAGCCGGGCGAGGGGGCCAGGACCGGCGAGCGGCTCGGCTGCGGCGACGGGCTCGCGGCCGGCAACGGCGTCGCCACCGGAATCGGGGTGGCGAACGGTGCGGGGGTCGCGATCGGCACCGGGCTGGCGCTTGCGACCGGGCTCGTCATCGGAAAGGGAAAGAAGGGGGCCGCCGTCGGCGAAGGGTTCGCCCTGGGGCCGAACGCTCGGCCTCCCCCGCCGATCGGCTCGGGCGTCGGGGGCGGCAGCCCGCAGGCGGCCGGGCCGGAGCCGAAGTTGCCGCGCGCCTCCGCCTGGGCCTCGCCCTGCGCCCGCTCGAGGCGCGCCTGAGCCGCCTCGTCGCCGCACCCGGCGAGCGACTCGCCGCTGATCTGCGCGAACCCGCTGCGGAGCAGCTCGACGTTCACGAAGGCCCGCCCCTCCTCCGTCGTGGCGACCACCATGCCGACGGACTCGTCGGCGCCGGATGCGTCGCACACGTCGACGGACACCGCCCCGCCGACGGTGAGCCGCCGCAGGAAGGCGAAGCCTTCGTCCGCGCACACGTCGCCGGTCGGCAGATCGATACCGGCGAGCGACAGCCGCCGGCCGTCGGTGAGGACCAGGCGGCCGGCGTTGTCGACCCGCGCGACCGTACCCGTCATGTCGCGCTCCGGGACGAAGGCGCCCCCCTCCGTCGAGGCGGCGCCGCCCGTGGGTACCAGGTTGCTCCCGCCGCACCCCGACCCGAGGAGCACCACGCAACCGGCGGCAAGGACGAACCGCGTCATCGACGCCTCCACCTCTCTGCGCTCGGGCCGGTCCGCACCCTGCGGCGGCGAGACCCGGCCGGCCCGGACGCGTGATCGGGCCCACCGGGCGACAGGCGGGCCCGGGGGCGCGGGCCTCTAGCAGAACGCGCGCCGAGAGCCGGGCAGCGCCGGCTGCGTACCACGTTGACAGCGGCCGGCGGCCGGCAGTACCGTGCCCCTTTCTCGATGACGGAGAGGCAGGATGCGCTTCGAGGGGCGGGTGATCGTCGTGACCGGCGCGAGCCGCGAGGGGCAGATGGGCGCCGTCCTCGCCGAGGCCTTCGGTCGCGAGGGCGCCCGGCTGGTCGTGACGGCCCGAACGGCGGCCAACGTCGAACGGGTGGCCGAGCGGCTCGCGCGCGGCGGCGTGGACGCGCTCGCCGTGGCGGCCGACCTCGCGACGGAGGCGGGCGCGGCGGAGCTGGCCCGCCGCACCGACGCGCGCTTCGGCCGGGTGGACGTGCTCGTCAACCTCGCCGGCGGGCTCACCCGCATCGGCCCGGCGATGGATCTGACGCTCGCGGACTTCGAGCGGGAGCTGGCGAGCAACCTCGTCACGGCGTTCCTCGCCACCAGGGCGGTCGTCCCGCTCATGCGGCGGGGCGGGGGGGGCCGCATCGTCAACTTCTCGTCGCTCGCCGCGGCCGACCCGGGAGCCCGGATGCTCGCCTACAACTGCGCCAAGGCGGGCGTCACGGCGCTCACCCGCACGCTCGCCCTCGAGTTGCGGGAGCACGGCATCGCCGTGAACGCCGTGGCACCCGGCCTGATCGACACGGAGGCCAACCTCGCCGCCATGGCCCCCTCGGACGAGGAGCGGGCGCGACGCTGGGTGACGCGGCAGGAGATCGCCGAGGCGGTGCTCTTCCTCGCCTCCGACGCCGCGTCGGGCGTGAACGGACAGGTGCTGGCGGTGACCGGCAGGGGATTCCGAGGAGGGGCGTGACATGGCCAGGACGACCAGGGGCGGCGGTGCGGGCCGGCCGCCGTCGGGGCGGGAGGCGGACGACCCGGGGCTCATCACCCGCATCGAGCGCGTGGCGAAGTCGATCGGCGTGAACCTGCCGGCCGCCGATCAGCTACGCGAGGTCCGCGACCAGGCGCGCGGCGACGTCGCGCCGACCGCGGCAACCGAGGCGGCCGCCTATCTCGGCAGCGACGCCCGGGCCCAGGCCGCGGCCGGCGTCGTCGTGGTCCTCGTCGACGCGGCCGGCGAGATGGTCTCGAAGCGCGTCTTCGGCCGCCGCCCGCGCTGACGGCCGGACCCCGGTGGGGTCGGGCCCCGGCGTCTTCCACCGGCCGCGGCGGCGCGCCTCTCACGGCCCGGCCGGTCGCGACTCCGCGCGGCGCCGACCGGGGCCTCCAGCCTCGGCGGGAGGCCCCGCACGAACCGCGGGGCGGGCCGAAACCGACGAGGGGCGCCGCGCCGACCCGCGCGTGAGCGTGCGGCACGACGGGGGTCTCTGCCCGCGCTGGGCAAGGCGCGACCCGTCCTGTTATCCTCCCGCCATGCCGACCCGGGACCTCCCGCGCAACCCTCACCTGCGCAACGTCGCCATCATCGCGCACGTCGACCACGGCAAGACGACGCTGGTGGACATGATGCTGCGCCAGAGCGGCCTCTTTCGCGCGAACGAGACGGTCGTGGAGCGGGTGATGGACTCCATGGACCTGGAGCGCGAGCGCGGCATCACCATCCTGGCCAAGAACGCCTCGCTCCGGTACGGCGACGTCAAGATCAACATCGTCGACACGCCGGGCCACGCCGACTTCGGCGGCGAGGTGGAGCGAATCCTCGCGATGGTCGACGGCGCGCTCCTGCTCGTCGACGCGGCCGAGGGCCCGCTGCCGCAGACCCGCTTCGTGCTGCGTCACGCGCTCGAGCTGGGCATGCCGGTGATCGTGGTGATCAACAAGATCGACCGCAAGGACGCGCGAGCGAGCGAGGTCGTGGACCACACCTTCGATCTGTTCTGCGAGCTC
>DASVDK010000325.1:0-31793 GCA_036381125.1 Thermodesulfobacteriota bacterium
CCCAGCGGGCCGCCACGCCGCCCGCGCGGCCGCCCGGTCGCCCGCCCGCCACGCGGCCCACGCCGGCGTGCCGTGGACGACCAGAAGCGCGAGCGCGAGGTGGAGGCCGAAGGAGTACTTCGTCCACCAAGCCATGACGAAGAGCGCGGCCGCGGCGCGCAGCCGTCGGCCCTCGGCGGTCGACCCGTCGGGCTGCCAGTAGACGAGCGTAAACGCGAGCGTGAGGGCGACGCCGAACGCCTCGTGCATCGGAGTCGCGGCGAATACCTGCAGGACCGGCGCGCCGGCGACGAGGAGGCCGACGGCGGCGCCGGCCCAGATCGAGCCGAGTCGGGCCCCGAGCAGGACCGAGAGGCCGACGGCCACGCCGAAGACGCACACGGTCAGCGCGGTCAGGTGCCAGGGCGTCGGCGCCGTCAGCGCGAACCAGGCGGCCGAGACAAGCGAGTGGCCGGGCGGGTAGAAGGTCAGGCCGCGAAGATCCCGGAGGAGCTGCCCGAGGTCGAAGCCGACGAGATCGTAGTAGAGGTCCTGGGCGTGCTTGAAGTACCGCGCCTCGTCCCAGGCGAGGAGGATCGGATCCTGCGGCGAGGTGCGGGCGAGCCAGATCGCGACGAGTCCGGCCAGGACCGCCGCGCCGACCAGGCCGGCGTGCCACGTGCGTCGCATGGTGCCCCCTGTCCCGTGCGGGCCAGTCTCCCGGGGCCGCCGCTAGGCTAGCGTCCGGGTGCTCTGGTGGCAAGCGCCGGCCAGCTCCTGGAGCGGCCGGCCTTACTTGTCCTCTTCGAAGAAGGCCGCGGGCGAGACCTTGAGCGCGTCGGCGATCCGCCAGAGATTCAACACAGACGCGTTGCGCCGGCCGGTCTCGACGGCGCTCATGTACGTCCGGTGCAGGCCGGCGCGCTCGGACAACTTCTCCTGCGAGAGCCCGGCTGCCTCGCGCAGGACCCGAATGCGGCGGCCGACACGGACGAGACGGGGATCAGGGCGGCGGGGCACGGCCGCCTATATAGGCGGCCTGCCGCTTCCCCGTCTACAGCATCGGTGTCTACCGCTTCCGCGTCACATTCGGCGCACGGCGCGACCGCGCGACGCCCGGTGCCCGCCCCGGCGGCCGCGTCGGGCCCGCGGGTGAGCGGCCACGTAGACCTTCCGCAGGTGGAGCGGGCTCACGTGCGTATAGATCTCGGTCGTCGCGAGGCTCGAGTGCCCGAGCAGCTCCTGGATCGACCGGAGATCGGCCCCGCGTTCGAGCAGGTGCGTCGCGAACGCGTGACGCAGGAGGTGCGGGTGCACCCGCCGGGCGAGCGCGACGGCCCGGATCCGGCGGTGCAGCGCCTGGCGGACGCCCGCCGTGGTGATCGCGTGCCCGGGGCGCCCGAGGAACACGGCCACCTCGTCCTCGGGGCGGGCCGTCCCGCGCGCCATGGCCCGGCTCAAGAGCCGGCGACGGGCTGGCCAGTAGGCGCGCAGCGCCGCACAGGCCGCCTCGCCGATCGGGACCACGCGCTCCCGCCGGCCCTTGCCGAGGACCCGCACGGCCCCACCGTCGAGGTCGACGTCCGCGAGCCGGAGGCCGCAGCACTCCGCGTTCCGGATCCCGGTCGCGTAGAGCAGCTCGAAGAGGGCACGGTCGCGCGCGCCGAGCGGCGTCGCGGGGAAGGGCGCGTCGAGGATCGCCCGGACGTCCGCGAGCGAGAGCGTCACCGGCAGGCGACGCCGCACCCGACGGGGCAGCTCGAGGTCGGCGGCGGGGTTCGCCGTGATGGCCCCCTCGCGCCGCGCGAAGTCGAAGAACCGGCGCACCGCCACGACGCGCCGGTGGCGCGTGTTGGGGCCGGTCCGTGGGTACTGGTCGGCGAGCCACCCGCGCAGGTCGTCGAGTGTGATCTCCCCGATCGTCGGCGGCCGGCCGCCACGCCGCGCGGTCAGGAAGGCGAGCAGGAGCTGGAGATCCCCGCCGTAGCCGCGCAACGTCTCCTTCGAGGCATCGCACTCGACGGCCAAGTGACGGAGCCACTGGAGGCCCACGGTCGCCGCGAGCGGCGTGCCGCCGTCGACGGCGGGCGCATACACGGGGCGCGCAGGGACAGGTATCACAGGATCGCTGACCATGGAGAACCCTCCGGATCTGAGCATCACGGACGCCCGGCCGCGAGCGTCCGGACAGCGAGGGCGTCCCTGTAGTCGATCGGCCGGCCCCGAAACGGTGAGCCATCCCACGTTTGACTCGTCAACTGGCGGCGGGCCACCGCCGGCTTGAACACGCGTCGCCTCGCCCCCCGCCAGGCCCAGGTCGGGATCCCGCGCGCGTTGAGGCCGGCCGGCACGAGCAGCAGATAACCTCGCCTACCTGATGGTCACGCGCCACCAGTAGCCCCCGCGGCGCGGCCCGGCGCCGCCGGGCGCGCCCAGTCGAGGACGCCGCACGCGCGGCCGGCCGGCCTCACGGCTGGCCGATCTGCGCGCGGACCTGGGCGAGGACGGCGTCGGGATCGAACGGCTTGGCGAGGAACGCGGTGCATCCGGCCGCAAGCACCGCCTGGCGGGTGGCGGCGTCGCCGCGGGCCGAGACGACGAAGACCGGCAGGGAGGGCCAGCGGCGCCGGATCACCGGGCAGAGGCTGAGGCCGTCGCCGTCGGGAAGGACGAGGTCGAGCAGGACCAGCGCGGGCGGCGGGCCCTGGGCGAGCGCCTGGTGCGCTTCCGCCAGCGTGAACGCGACCTGCACCGCGTACCCCTCAGGTTCGAGCAGGAACCTGAATAGCTGTGCGCAGTCGACTTCGTCCTCCACGACCAGGATGCGCTTCGGCATCTCGCGCGCCTCGCAGTCGCGTCCCGGCCGCGACCGTCACCCCGCGCGCCGCAACGCGGCGCACAGGCGCGCGCCGGATCGGCGCGCGAACGCAACGAAGATCACTCTACAGGTCGCCGGAGGAGGCCGTCAACGGACGGCCCCGTCACCTCGCTGCCGGACCGAGCGGCGCGGTCACGTTGCGCTGGGAGCGCCCACCCGGCGGGCGAGGAAGGCCGCGAGCTCGGCGGCGAGGGCGCGCGGGTTGTCGCCCTGCACCGTGTGCCCGGCGCCCTCGATGCGGATCCACTCGCCCCTCGGCAGCCGCGCCGCGAGCCGCTCCGCGTCCTCGTCCAGGAATACGTCGCTCTGCGCGCCCCGCACGACGAGCGTGGGACAGGTGACCTTCGGCACCGCGGCCCAGAGCGCCGCCTGCCGGCGAGCCATCTCCTCGGGGTCGTGCCGCCCTCGGTGCCGCCGATCGTTCTTCCAGACCCACTTGCCGTTCGGCTGCTGCCGGAGGTTGTGCAGGAGGCTGCGACGCAGCAGCTTCGGGTCCCGCCGCGGGTTGAAGGCGAGGGCCTGCTCGACCGCGTGCTCGACGGAGTCGAACTCCGGCACCGCCATCGTGAACTGCCGGATGCGGCGCGCCCCCTCGATCCGCACCTCGGGCCCGACGTCGACGAGGACGAGGGCCGCAAGGCGGCCGGCGGCCTCTCCGGCATACGCGAGGCCGTTCGCTCCGCCCATCGACATGCCCACGAGGACGAGGCCCTCGAGGCCCAGGTGGTCCACGAAGGCGGCGATGTCCTGCCGGTGCGCCTCGAGCGAGTAGTCCATCGTCGGCGACCACTCGCTGTCGCCGTGACCGCGCTGGTCGAGGGCGAGGCAGTGGTAGTCCTCCCGGAGGGCCAGGCACACGAGGTCCCAGGTATGGGCCGTGAGCCCGCCCCCGTGCAGGAAGAGGATCGGCCGCTTGCCGGCGCTCCCCCAGTCGAGGTAATGGAACCGCATCCCCCGCAGGACGACGTCGTGCTCCTCGGGCACGGCGAGCCGCGCGACCGGCACGCCGGCCACCTCGACGGCGGTGCGGAGGTGATCGAGGTAGTCATCTGGAGAGAGCGCCACGGCACCTCCTTCTTCGGGCGTCTTCGGGTCGTCGGCGACGCGGCGGGCACGGGCGCCGCCCGGCTCGCCGCACGCCGGAGGGGATCACGCGATCGGGTCGCCCGGCGCCGCCACCGGCGGGTCGGGGCGGAGCAGGTGCACCACCCCCTCGGCGGTCACCGCGCCGAGGACGAGCACCTCGGACGGGAACCCGGCGATCCGGCGCACGGGGAAGTTCACCACCGCCACCACCTGGCGCCCGATGAGGCTCTCGGGCGTGTAGAGGTGCGTGATCTGCGCACTCGAACGCTTCACGCCGAGCGGGCCGAAGTCGATGGTCAGCTTGATGGCCGGCTTGCGAGCCTCCGGGAAGGGCTCGGCGTGGGTGACGACGCCCACCCGAATGTCGACGGCGAAGAACTGGTCGGGAGTCACCTGGGGCTTCGACGTGCCGCTCACGATCGACCTCGCGCGGGGTAGCGGAAGCAGCCGACGAGGTGGTCGTTCACCATCCCCGTGGCCTGCATGAAGGCGTAGCAGATGGTCGTGCCGACGAAGGCGAAGCCGCGCTTCGCCAGGTCCTTGCTCATGGCGTCGGACTCCGGCGTGCGCGACGGCACCTCGCGCAGTGTCCGCCAGCCGTTCACCCGGGGGCTGCCGCCCACGAAGCGCCAGATGTAGGCGTCGAAGCTGCCGAACGCGTCCTGCACGGCGAGGAACGCCTTCGCGTTCCGTACGGCGGCCTCGACCTTGAGGCGGTTGCGCACGATCCCCGGGTCGGCCAGCAGCGCCCGGCGCTTGCGAGCGTCGTAGCGGGCCACCCTCGCCGGGTCGAAGCCGTCGAAGACCTCGCGGTAGCGGGCGCGCTTGCCGAGGATGGTCTCCCAGGAGAGGCCGGCCTGCGCCCCCTCGAGGATCAGGAACTCGAACAGCGTCCGGTCGTCGTGCACCGGCACGCCCCACTCCTCGTCGTGATAGGCGAGGTAGAGCGGGTTCGTGAGCTTCACCCAGCCGCAGCGCTCGCGGTCCGACACGTCGTCTCTCCTGAGCGATTGCGCCGGCACCCCGGCGTCGGCCTCGCGGCGCGGCCCGCGGCCGGGTGCCCATCGGCCCGAGGTTCGCAGGGCCGATGCATGCCGCCGGCCGGTGCGTTCCGGCTGGTCGCGCAACCGGCCGCTGCGGACAGGCCCTAGTCGGGCTCCCTCATGACCGCCGCCAGGCCGTCGAGGCAGACGGCGCAGACGACCAGCTCGGGGTCGCCGAGCCGCGCGCCGCGGCGCGGCGCGCCGGTCGGACGCCCGCACAGGGCGCAGGTACCCGGCACGGACGTCAGCGCCGAGCGGCCCCGATCGACGCAGTCGACGCAGAGGCGCGGTCCCGCGGCCGGGCCGGCCACCGCCTCCACCTGCTCCGGCAGGCGGCCGCAGCCGACGCACCCGCGGGGATCGTCCGGGTAGACGTCGGGGTAATTGCCGTCGGCCATCGCCCCAGTGTACAGCCGTCCGTCGCCGCCGCGACGCCGCTCGCCGCGAAGGCTGCGCAGGCCCTGGGCCGACAGGCGCACCGCTGTCCGCGGCCGGTCCTCAGGGCTTGCGGGCGCGGCGCGCGCCGGCCGGCGCCGGCGCGTCCTCGGCGGGCGTGGAGGCGCCGTTGCCCGCGGGTGCGGTCGCGGAGGGGGCCGCCGCCAGCGCGTCGGCCTTGAGGACCCGGCGGAGGAACTGCCCCGTGTAGGAGCCGGGGTGGAGCGCCACCTGCTCCGGCGTCCCGACCACCACCACCTCGCCCCCCTTGTCGCCCCCCTCGGGCCCGAGGTCGATCACCCAGTCGGCCGTCTTGATGACGTCGAGGTTGTGCTCGATGACGACGACGGTGTTGCCGGCGTCGGTGAGCCGGTTGAGCACATCGAGGAGCCGCTGGATGTCGGCGAAGTGCAGGCCGGTCGTCGGCTCGTCCAGGATGTAGATGGTCTTGCCGGTCTCCCGCTTCGACAGCTCGCGCGCGAGCTTGATCCGCTGCGCCTCGCCGCCCGACAGCGTCGTGGCCGACTGGCCGAGGTGGATGTAGCCGAGCCCGACGTCGAAGAGGGTCTGGAGCTTCTGGCGGGCGGCCGGGATGTTCTCGAGGAACGCGAGGGCCTCCTCGACGGTCATCTCGAGAATCTCGGCGATCGACTTCCCCTTGAAGAGGACCTCGAGCGTCTCCCGGTTGTAGCGCTTCCCCCGGCAGACCTCGCAGGTGACGTAGATGTCCGGGAGGAAGTGCATCTCGATCTTGACGACGCCGTCCCCCTGACACGCCTCGCACCGGCCGCCCTTCACGTTGAACGAGAAGCGCCCCGCCTTGTAGCCGCGCGCCTTGGCCTCGGGCATCTGCGCGAAGAGGTCGCGGATCACGCTGAAGAGACCGGTGTAGGTGGCGGGGTTGCTGCGCGGCGTGCGGCCGATCGGCGACTGGTCGATGTCGATGACCTTGTCGAAGTGGTCGAGGCCGCGGATCGCGCGGACGGCGCCCGCCCGATCGCGCGTCTTGTAGAGGCGCTGCGAGAGGGCGCGGTAGAGCGTGTCCACGACGAGCGTGCTCTTGCCCGACCCCGAGACGCCCGTCACGCAGATGAAGCAGCCCACCGGGAAGTCGACCGTGATGTCCTTCAGGTTGTTCTCGGTGGCGCCGACGATGGTGAGCGCCTTGCCGTTGGGGCTGCGCCGCCTGGTCGGCACCGGGATCTCGCGCCGGCCGGACAGGTACTGGCCGGTCAGCGAAGCCCCGTGCCGCAGGATCTCGTCCGGCGTCCCCTGCGCCACGACCTGGCCGCCGTGGGCGCCGGCGCCCGGGCCCATGTCGATGATGTGGTCGGCGGCGAGCATGGTCTCGTCGTCGTGCTCGACGACGATCACCGTGTTGCCGAGGTCGCGCAGCCGCTTGAGGGTGGCCAGGAGCCTCGCGTTGTCCCGCTGGTGGAGCCCGATGGAGGGCTCGTCGAGGATGTAGAGGACGCCGACGAGCGACGCGCCGATCTGCGTGGCGAGCCGGATCCGCTGTCCCTCGCCGCCCGACAGCGTGGCCGCGCTCCGGTCGAGCGTGAGGTAGTCGAGCCCCACGTCGCGCATGAACGTGAGCCGCTCGCGGATCTCCTTGAGGACCCGCTGGGCGATCTCCATCTCGCGGCGCGTGAGCGGCAGCGCCTCGAAGAAGGGGAGCGCCTTCGCGACGCTCATCGCGGTGACCTCGTGGATCGCCAGGCCGGCGACGCGGACGAAGCGCGCCTCCCTGCGCAGCCGCGCGCCGTCGCAGTCCGGGCAGGGGCGCACCGACTGGAAGCGCTCGAGCTCCTCCTGTACGCGCTCCGACTCCGTCTCCTCGAGCTGCCGCTGGAGGGCGGGGATCACCCCCTCCCAGGGTCGCTCGTAGTAGGTCCGCCGGCCCCCCTTCTCGACGAAGAAGCGCACGAGGGCGCCCCTCGAGCCGTGCAGGAGCGCCTCGCGCGTCGACTTCGGCAGCTCCTTCCAGGGCGTGTAGATGTCGAACCGGTAGTGGTCGGCCAGCGCCTCGAGCATCTGGAAGAAGGACGACGTCTTCTTCTTCTCCCAGGGGACGATCGCCCCCTCGCGGATCGACAGCGTCGGGTTCGGCACGACGAGGTCCGGATCGAAGTCGAGCCGGGTCCCGAGGCCGGCGCAGGTCGGGCAGGCGCCGTGCGGCGAGTTGAAGGAGAAGAGCCGCGGCTCGAGCGGCGGGAAGCTCACCCCGTCCTCGACGCAGGCGAACTTCGAGCTGAAGAGGAGGTCCTCCCCCTTCCGGTCGACCAGCTCGACCCGCGCGACGCCGTCGCCGAGCTTGAGGGCGATCTCGAGCGAGTCGGCGAGCCGCCGCTCGGCCCCCGGCTTGACCACGGCACGGTCGACCACGACCTCGATGGTGTGCTTCTTGTTCTTGTCGAGGACGATCTCGTCGGCGAGGTCCCGGGTCTCGCCGTCGACCTTGACGCGCACGTAGCCCTGCCGGCGCAGGTCGTTCAGCTCCTTCCGGTACTCCCCCTTGCGGCCCCGCACGATGGGGGCGAGCAGGTGCAGCCGCGTGCCGGCGGGCAGCTCCATGAGCCGGTCCACCATCTGCGACACGGTCTGCGAGGCGATCTCCCGGCCGCAGACGTAGCAGTGCGGCCGGCCGACCCGGGCGTAGAGGAGCCGAAGGTAGTCGTAGATCTCCGTGACGGTGCCGACGGTGGAGCGCGGGTTCTGCGAGGCGGTCTTCTGCTCGATGGAGATCGCCGGCGAGAGCCCCTCGATCGAGTCGACGTCGGGCTTCTCCATCTGCTCGAGGAACTGCCGCGCATAGGCCGAGAGGCTCTCGACGTAGCGGCGCTGTCCCTCGGCGTAGATCGTGTCGAAGGCGAGCGAGGACTTCCCCGAGCCCGAGAGGCCGGTGATGACCACGAGCCGGTCGCGCGGGATCTCGATGTCCAGGTTCTTGAGGTTGTGCTCGCGCGCGCCCTTGATGCGGATCATCCCTCAGCCCTCGTAGGTCTCGCCGGGGCCGGGGAACCGCCCGGCCTTGACGTCGGCGACGTACTCGGCCGCCGCGCGCCGGATCGCCCCGCCGACGTCCGCGTAGCGCCGGACGAAGCGCGGCGCGCGCCCCTCGGGCACGAGGCCGATCAGGTCGTGCAGCACCAGGACCTGGCCGTCGCAGTGCGGGCCGGCGCCGATCCCGATCGTCGGGATGCCGACCGCCCGGGTCACCTCCGCTCCGAGCGACCCCGGCACCCCCTCCACGACGAGCGCGAACGCGCCGGCCGCCTCGACCGCACGCGCGTCGGCCACGATGGCCTCCCGGGCGGCCGCCTCGCGGCCCTGGACCCGGTAGCCGCCGAGCGCGTGGACCGCCTGCGGCGCCAGGCCGACGTGGCCCATGACGGGGATGCCGGCCGCGACGATCGCCCGGATCTGGGGCGCCATGGCCTCGCCGCCCTCGAGCTTGACGGCGTCGGCTCCCGCCTCCTTGAGGAGCCGCCCGGCGTTCAGCACCGCCGCCTCGACGGAGGCCTGGTAGGAGAGGAAGGGGAGATCGGCGACGACGAGCGCCCGGCGGCGGCCGCGGCAGACCGCACGTGTATGGTAGACGATCTCGTCAAGGGTGACGGGGAGGGTCGACTCGAGCCCCGCGACCACCATCCCGACCGAGTCGCCGACGAGCAGGATCTCCACGCCGGCGTCGTCGAGCAGCCGCGCCGTCGGCGCGTCGTACGCCGTCAGCATGGCGAGCGGCTCCGCCCGACCCTTCGCCGCGCGCACTGCCGGAACCGTGACCCGGCGCGCAGCCGGCGCCGCCGCCCCTGTCGACCGATCGGTACTCACCGCCGTCCTCCTCTGGCGATCGGGCGTCCGGGACCGGGTCGCCGACCGCTCACCGGTCGGCCGGCGGACGCCCGAGCAGCGTGTTGTCGATCAGGCGGACCTGGCCCACGTGGGCGGCGACCGCCACCAGCACCGGCCCCTCGACCCGCTCGACGTCGACGAGCGTCTCCGGATCGCAGACGTGGCAGTACTCCAGGCGGATCGACGGGCCGCCGCCCGGCCGGGCCGGCGCCGCGTCGATCGCCCGGGTGACGGCCGACCAGAGCGCCCGGGCTCGCCGCTCGCCCGACGCGTGCAGGGCGCGCGCCGCCTCGAGGCCGCGCGGGATCGTGAGCGCCGCCACCCGGTCGGCCGGCGTGAGCCGCTCGTTGCGCGACGAGAGCGCGAGGCCGTCGGCGTCGCGCACCGTCGGGTGCGCCACGATCTCGATCGGCATGTGGAGGTCGGCCACCATGCGCCGCACGATCTGGAGCTGCTGGAAGTCCTTCTCGCCGAAGACCGCCACGTCCGGCTGCACGATGTTGAACAGGGCCGCGACGACCGTGCAGACGCCCCGGAAGTGTCCCGGCCGGAACGGCCCGCAGAGCCGGTCCGCGAGCGGGCCGGGCTGGACCCAGGTCTGGTGCCCCGCCGGGTAGATGGCGGCCGCCTCCGGGACGAACGCCACGTCGACGCCGACCGTCGCCGCCAGCTCGAGGTCCCGCTCGAGCGACCGGGGGTATTGCTGGAAGTCCTCCGCCCGGTTGAACTGCGTCGGGTTCACGAAGATCGACAGGACGAGCAGGTCGCCCCGGCTGCGCGCGGCGCGCAGGAGCGCCAGGTGCCCCTCGTGCAGCGAGCCCATGGTGGGCACGAAGGCCACGCGCCGGCCGGCGCGGCGCTCGGCGTTCGCCCTCGCCAGCATCTCGCGCGGGTCCGAGATCCGTGCGATCGTCCCGACCTTGACGTCCGTCATCACACCCCCGCCAGGCTCCGGCCGGCCGTCAGGAGCGCCGCGACCCGCGCTGGCGTCGCCGCCTCCGCGTAGATGCGCAGCACCGGTTCGGTCCCCGAGGGCCTCACGAGGAGCCACGCGCCGTCCTCGAGGATGAACTTGTACCCGTCGCGCGCGTGACGCTCGACGACCGGAAGGCCGTCGAGGTGCGGGACCGTCGCCCGCTCGAGCCGCGCCTTCACCTCGTGCCTGGCCTCGGGCGCGATCTCGAGGTCGATGCGGTCGTACGCGTGAGGCCCGACGCGCCGCTCGAGGTCGCCCACGACGGCCTCGAGCGGACGCCCCGCCCGGGCCACGATGGCGGCGAGGAGGAGGCCGCCGAGGAGGCCGTCGCGCTCCGGCAGGTGCGCCGGAAGCCCGATGCCGCCCGACTCCTCGCCCCCGATGAGCACGTCGCCCCGGAGCATCTCGGCGCAGACGTACTTGAAGCCGATCGGCGTCTCGGTGAGCGGGCAGCCGTACGCGGCGGCCAGCCGCTCCACCATCCGCGTCGTCGAGACCGTCTTCACCACGCGCCCCCGGCGCCCCTGACGGCCGGCGAGGTCGTCGAGGAAGAGCGCGAGGATCTGGTGGGACGAGACGAACCGGCCGGTCGAGTCGACCGCGCCGATCCGGTCCGCGTCGCCGTCGCAGGCCAGGCCGAGGAGCGCCCCCTCGCGGCGCACCGCCTCGACCAGCGCCTCGAGGTTCTTCGGCACCGGCTCGGGGTTCACGCCGCCGAAGCCGGGGTTCCACTCCCCCCGGATCTCCACCACGTCGGCGCCCGCCTGCGAAAGGAGCCGGGCGAGGTGCGCCGCCGCCGCCCCGTGCATGGGGTCCACGACCACGCGGAGCGGCCGGCCCAGGGCGGCGCGCGCCCCCCGGATGGCCTCGGCGTCGACCTGGCGCCAGAGCGCCGCCTCGTAGTCCGGCCACGGGTCGAACGCCGTGACCCGCTTGAGGCGCCTCGCCTCGGCGAGGTCGAGGAAGGCCGGGGGGTCGACGCGGCTCGCGACGGCGCGCTCGATGCGCGCGGTCGTCTCCGGCGCCGCGGAGCCGCCGAAGGGCTCCTTGAACTTGAGGCCGTTCCACTCCGGCGGGTTGTGCGAGGCCGTGACGACGATCCCCACGCCGGCCCCCGACGCCTTCACGGCGTGCGCCACGACCGGCGTCGGCAGGTACCCGGCGGCGAGCCGGCAGACGTGCCCGTTGCCGGCCACGACGGCCGCGGCCTCCGCCGCGTAGCGGTCGGAGAGGAAGCGGCGATCGTACCCCACGAGGACGCCGGCGGCAAGCTGCGGCGCGGGGAAGGCGTCCATCGCCCCCTGCACCACCATCCGGACGCTCTCGAACGTGAAGTCGCGGCTGATGACGCCGCGCCAGCCGTCGGTGCCGAAGCTGATCGCCGGACGCGCGCCCACGGCTAGAGCTTCACCTCCACGTGGGCCTTCGCCCGGAGGTCCTTGACCCACTGGCTGACCGCCTTCTCGAACTCCTCGTCGTAGAGCTTCCGGTAGATCTCGTCGCGCACCTCCTCGAACGGGCGCGGCTCGCCCCCTTCGCGCGTGACGAGCTGCAGGAGCGCGACGCCGCCGTCGAGCACGACCGGCTCGGAGACCTGACCCGGCTCGAGGCCCTTGATCGCCTCCTCGAAGCGGGGGTCGAGCGCGGCGGCCGGCATGACGCCGAGGTCGCCCCCCTCTTCTGCCGCCGGACCCCTGGAGTGGGCCTTCACCAGATCCTCGAACGGCTCGCCGTTGAGCGCCCGGAGCCTGAGCGCCTGCGCCTCGGCGCGCGCGATGGCCCGCTCGGCGTCGCTCGCGCCCGGCGAGACCGGGACCAGGAGCAGGCGCAACCGGACCGATGCCGGGGGCGTGAAGCGCGCCGCGTTGGCCTCGTAGTAGGCCCGGAGCCGCGAGTCGGGGATGCTGAGGGAGCCGCGGACCAGGCGGCTCACCGCCTTGGCCCGCCGGATGTTGTCCTTGAGGCGCTCCCGGTACTCCTCGAAGGTGAGGCCCTCGGCCGCGAGCGCGCGCTCGAGCTCCTCCTGCGAGAGCTTCTCCCGCTCGCGGACCGCCGCGATCTCTGCGTCCACCTCCTGCTCGGACACCGTCACGTTCGCCCGGGCCGCCTCCTGCGAGATGAGGGCCGCCTCGATCAGGCGGTCGAGCGTCTCGCGCCGCGCCTTCTCCCGCTCGTCCGGCGCCGTGGGGACGGGCGGCGGGATCTGGCTGTCCACCTCGGAGAGGGTGATGACCTGGTCGTTCACGACCGCCGCGATCCGGTCGACCAGGATGGGGCTCGGGGCGGGCGCCGGCCCGTCGGCCGCGCGCACGGGGACGCCGGCGAGCGGCGCCGCGGCGACGAGCGCGAGGAGGATCGCCGCGCGGCCGCGCATCTACCGTGCGGACGCGCCCGCGGCGGGCTCGGGCGAGGCGCCCTCGTCCGCCGCGGCGCCGGCGAGGGTGGGATCGAGGATCTCGACCCTGGCCTTGGCCCGCAGGTTCGCGAGCCAGGCCTCGGTTGCCTGCTCGGCGCGGCTCGTGTTGAGCACCCGGAGGATCTCGGCGCGCGCCTGATCGAGCGTCTGCTGCCGCGCCGGCCGGCGCTCCTCGAGCCTGAGCACGTGGAAGCCGAACGGCGACTGGAACACCGGGGACAGCTCGCCGGGCGCGAGCGCCCGCGCCGCCTCGTCGATCTCCGGCGGCATCCGCCCCTCCGGGACGAAGCCGAGGTCGCCCCCGCGGGACTTCTCCGGCGAGATCGACTTCGCGGTCGCGAGCGCCGCGAAGTCGGCGCCGGCCGCGAGCTGCGCGCGCAGGGCCTCGGCCTCCGGCCGCGAGGCGACCGTGAGGAGACGCGCGCGGTACTGCGCCGGCTCGGCGAACTCGCGCCGGTGCGCCTCGTAGTACTCCCGCACGTCGAACTCGCGGATCGGCCTGGGCGGCGGGACGGTGGCGAGGATGGCGCGGATCAGGAGCTGCTCGCCCACCTGCGTGCGGAAGCCCTCCGGCGTGAGCCCCTCGACCTCGAGCATCCTGGCGAACGCCTCGGCCCCCATCGCCGCCTCCTCGGCGCGCGCCTTGGCCTCGACGTCGGCGGCCGGGATGGACAGGCCGCGGCGCTCGGCCTCGGCCAACAGGATGCGCTCGTCCACGAGCTGGTCGAGGATGCTGGCCCGCAGGCCGGGATCGGCGTCCGACACGTCGGCCTGGCCGGTGACCCGCCTGAGCCGGCGCTCCAGCTCGCTCGCGGTGATGGGCGCACCGTCGACCGTGGCGATGGTCACGTCCGGCCTGGCCGCGGACCGACCGACGGCAGCGGCGGGGCCCTGCCCTCGCTCGCAGGCGCCGAGCCACAGGGCCAGGACGAGCAGGACCGACACGGGGCGTTCGGACATGGGCGCTCCGGAGGAGGACCGCGTCACCAGGGGGGGCGAAAAGCGCGGCAAGACTACCACCTCACAGGAGCGACCGCAACACGGCTCGCCCCTCGGAGATGGCGGCCGCCGGGACCCCGGCCGGCAGCTTCACGACGAGGCGCTGATCCGGCGTGAAGCGGAACTTCGCGGGGTCCTTGCGAACCAGGCCGACGAGCCGCTCCGGGGAGACGCGCGCCGAGCTGCCGTCGAAGCTGATGACCGCCTCCCGGTCGGTCGCCCGGTAGGCGGTCGCCCGCACCTGCTTGAGCAGGAGCTTGAGCCCCATCGCCTCCACGAGCCGCTCGGCCGGCGGCGGCAGCGGCCCGAAGCGGTCGACCAGCTCCTCGCGCAGCTCCCCGAGCGCCGCCTCGTCGGCCGCCTGGGCGAGGCGCTTGTAGAGGAGGAGCCGCTGGTTCTCGTCCGGCACGAAGTCGGGGGGGAGAAAGGCCTCGAGCGGCAGCGTCACCTCGGGGTCGATCTCCGGCTCGTACGCCTCGCCCTTGAGCTCCGCCACGGCCTGCTCCATGAGCTGCATGTAGAGGTCGAAGCCGACGGCGGCGATGTGCCCCGACTGCGCCGTCCCCAGGAGGCTGCCCGCGCCGCGGATCTCGAGGTCGCGCGCCGCGAGCTTGAAGCCGCTGCCCAGCTCGGACAGCTCCTGGAGCGCCTCGAGCCGCTTCTGCGCCTCGCGGGCGAGGATCTGCTCGCCGGGGACGAGGAGGTAGGCGTAGGCGCGCACCTTCGAGCGGCCGACCCGGCCGCGGAGCTGGTAGAGCTGCGCGAGGCCGAGCCGGTCGGCGCGGTTGATGAGGATGGTGTTGGCCGACGGGAAGTCGAGGCCGCTCTCGATGATGGTCGTGCAGAGGAGCAGGTTCGTCTCGTGGTTGAGGAAGGCGAGCATCACCTTCTCGAGCTGGGCCGTCGACATCTGCCCGTGCCCGACGCCGATCTTCGCCTCCGGCACGAGCTTCGCGAGGTAGGCCCGCATGGCCTCGATCGACTGGACCCGGTTGTGGACGAAGAAGACCTGCCCGCCCCGCTTGAGCTCGCGCACGATCGCCTCGCGGATCGTCTCGTCCGAGAAGCGCGTGACGTAGGTGCGGATGGCCAACCGGTCGGCCGGCGGCGTGTTGATCACCGAGAGGTCGCGCACGCCGGTGAGCGACATGTGGAGCGTCCGCGGGATCGGCGTGGCGGTCATCGTGAGGCAGTGGACCTGCGTCCGGAGCTGCTTGAGCTTCTCCTTGTGCGCGACGCCGAAGCGCTGCTCCTCGTCGACCACGACGAGCCCGAGGTCCTTGAACCGCACGTCCTTCGAGAGGAGCCGGTGCGTGCCGATGATGACGTCGATCTTGCCCGCGGCCAGCTCCTCGAGGATCTGCTTCTGCTCCTTCGGCGTGCGGAAGCGCGACAGGCTCTCCACGCGGATGGGGTACCGGCGGAAGCGCGCGGTGAACGTGGCGAGGTGCTGCTGGGCGAGGACGGTGGTGGGGACGAGGATGGCCACCTGCTTGCCCGCCGTGACGACCAGGAAGGCGGCGCGGATGGCCACCTCGGTCTTGCCGTAGCCGACGTCGCCGCAGACGAGCCGGTCCATCGGCCGCGGCTTCTGGAGGTCGGCGAGGACCTCGTCGATGGCCGCCTGCTGGTCGGGCGTCTCCTCGTACTCGAAGGCCGCCTCGAACTCGCGGTACGTCTGGTCGGGAGGCGGGAAGGCGTAGGCCTCGACGACCTGCCGCTTCGCGTAGAGCGCGAGCAGCTCCTTCGTCATCTCCCGGATGGACGCCTTGACGCGGCTCTTCACCCGCTCCCAGGCGGTGCCGCCGAGGCGGTCCACGCGCGGCGGCGCCTCGTCGTCCTGCTCCCCGACGTACTTCTGGACCAGGTTGATCCGGTCGACCGGGACGTAGAGCTTGTCGCCCCCCTGGTACTCGAGGTGGAGGAAGTCGGTGCGGACCCCCTGCAGGTCGAGGTTCACGAGGCCGCGGTAGATGCCGACCCCGTGGTCCACGTGCACGACGACGTCACCGGTCCTCAGGTCGGCGAGGGAGGAGAGGAACGCCGCGGCCCGCTGCTCGGCCTGGGCCGCACCCGGGCGGCGGCGCCGGCGCTCGCCGAAGATCTCCTCCTCGGCGATGGCGGTGAGGCCGAGGGCCGGGAAGCGGAAGCCGGTGACGAGGCCGCCGACGACGACCCGCAGGCCGCCGGGCGCCGGCCTGAAGCCGTCGGTGACCTCGCCGAGGTCGAGCGGTCCGTCCTCGACCTGCGCCCTGAGGCCGTAGGGCTCGAGCAGCTCGGCGAGGCGGGTCGCCTGCACCCGCGTGTGGCAGACGAGGAGCACCTGGTCGCCGTCGAGCCGGCGCGCGCGCACCCGCTCGGCCAGCGGCGCGAGGAGCCCCGCCTCGCCGGGCGAGCCGGCCAGCGCTGCGCGGAGCCCCTCGTTGGTCTCCGTGTCGAGGCGGATCACCTCGGCGTGCGGCCGCCCGCCGCCGGCGTCGCCCGGCTCGAGCATCTCCACCCGCTCGACGGTGATGCCGCCGCGCGTCTCGAACGCGCGGTCGAGCGCCGTCGGCTCCACGTAGAGCGCCGCCGCGTCCGGAACCGGACGCCCCTCGCGCCTCGCCTGCTCGTGCCCCTGGCGGATCTCGGCCCAGTAGTCGTCCCGCTCCTTGTCGATCTCGAGCGGGTCGACCCGGACCAGGATGGTGTCGTCCGGGACGTAGTCGAGGAGCATGGAGGCGTCGGGGTGGAAGTCGGGGAGGTAGGTCTCGAGCCCCGGCATGTGAAAGCCGGAGGCGATGGCATCGGCCACGTCGCCCCAGCCGGTGCGGCCGAGGCCGAGCTCGTCGGCCCGCTCGCGGAGCCGGCGTCGCGCGTCGCGCCGGTGGGCGTCGTCCGCGACCAGCTCCCGCACGGGCACCAGATCGACCCCTCTCAGGTGACCGCGCGAGCGCTGTGACTGGGGGTCGAACGTGCGGATGGTCTCGATCGTGTCCCCCTCGAGCTCCAGCCTGAGCGGCCAGCGATAGCCGGGCGGGAAGAGGTCGAGGATGCCGCCGCGGAAGCTGAAGTCGCCGACGTCCTCCACGATCGGCGCCGGCGCGTAGCCGGCCGAGACGAGGAGCGCGGACAGCTCCTCCCGGTCCACCTCGTCGCCCACCTGGAGGGTCCGCAGGCGCGTCTCCAGCACCGGCGCCGGGAGCGTCCGCTCGAGCAGCGCCTTGACCGGCGCCACGATCAGGGGGGACGGCCCCCTGCGCCCGCCGCGGGCGAAGGCCCAGAGCCGCGCCAGGGCCTCCACGCGATCGTGCACGATCTCCGACGGCGGCGACAGCGTGGCGAACGGCAGCACGTCCCACGAGGGGAAGACGCGCACCCGCGTGCGCTCGGGCGCCTCGGCCGGACCGGCCGGCTCGCCGAGGAAGAACGACAGGTCCTCGGCCAGCCGAGCGGCCTCCTTCTGACCGGGCGTGACGAGCAGGAGCGGCCGGTCGGCGTGGCGGCGGGCCAGGAGGGCCGCCACGAAGGCGATCGCCGACCCCTTGAGGCCAAGGACGCGGAATCTGGACGTACCGGCGCCCGAGAGGAGAGCGGCGAGGCCGGCCTGCGCGCGGGCGAGCCGGTCGTCGAGGCCCACGTCCGGCGCCTGATGGAGGGCGTGTCGGAGTTCCATGCGAAAGCGCCAGAGTCTACCGCGCGACGCGCCGGCCGGTCAACGGTCACGACGCGTTAAAGGCGCGACATCCCTTGACTTCTCGGGGGGCCGGGCAGTACGCTGACCCGCATGTTCGGCATCGGGATGCCCGAGCTCGTGCTGATCCTCGTGATCGCGCTGATCGTGCTCGGGCCGTCGAAGCTCCCGGAGATCGCGCGCGCCCTCGGCAGGGGGATGCACGAGTTTCGCAAGGCCACGGACGATCTGCGGGACAACCTCATGGCCGAGCCGCCGCGGTACGAGTCCACCACCGCGCCGGTCGATCCGGGTACGAGCACGCCGTCCACCGGCGCGCCGGTCAGCACGCCGCCGGCGGCCGTGGGCGTCGAGGCGGCGGACCGCTCCGGCGAGGCGTCCGCGCAGCGGCAGCAAGACCCGGCCGAAGGCGCGTTCGACACGCCGGCCGCGGATCCGGCGCCGGCCGCGGACGAGACGGCCGGCGACCGCGCGGCGCAGTACGTCGCAGAGGAACTCGACTTCGGCCGCGAGACCTCTCGGACCGACGACGCGGCGGGGCGGGCCGACGCCGGCGCGGCGCCGTCGCGGCCCGGCAGCGACCCGGTCCAGCCGGCCTGATGCGGCGCGGGCGCACGCCGTAGGGCCGAGCCCGCCGGCCGATCGCCGACGACCGTGACCCTTCCCACCGTGCCCGCAGGCAGGCAGCCAGGCGGCGTCCCCGCGAAGCCGAAGAAGAAGCTCACGCTGCCGATCCGCCCGCCCGGCCTGCCTCCGCCCCCGAAGGTCGACGAGAAGCTCCCCTTCACGGCGCACCTGGCCGAGCTCAGGATCCGCCTCGTCTACTCGGTCATCGCCATCGGCATCGCCTTCGGCATCTGCTTCTGGCAGAGCGAACGGCTCGTGGCCCTCCTGGTCGCGCCGCTCGCCGCGGTGCTGCCGCCCGAGAGCCCCATCGTCTTCACGCGGCTCACCGAGCCCTTCTGGACCTACACGAAGCTCGCGTTCTTCTCGGCGCTGTTCTTCGCGAGCCCCGTCTGGCTCGTGCAGGCGTGGGCCTTCGTGGCGCCCGGCCTCTACGACAACGAGCGGCGCGTGGTGCTGCCGCTCGTCGGCCTGTCGGTGGCGGCCTTCATGGTGGGAGGCGCCTTCTGCTACTTCGTGGCCTTCCCGCGGATGTTCCGGTTCTTCCTCTCGTTCCAGACGCCGTACCTGCTGGCCGCCCCATCGATCAGCGAGTACCTCTCGCTCACGAGCAAGCTCGTCCTCGCCTTCGGCGCCGGCTTCGAGTTCCCGGTGGCGATCCTCGTCCTCGCCCGGCTCGGCGCCGTGACGGCCGAGAAGCTGCGCAGGGTGCGCGGCTACGCCGTGTTCGGCATCTTCGTCCTCGCCGCGCTGGTGACGCCGCCCGACCTCGTCTCGCAACTCGTCTTCGCCCTGCCGATGATCGTGCTCTACGAGGTGGGGATCTGGGTGGCCTGGGCCTTCGGCCGGCAGCGCCCCGAGCGGCCCGCCGAAGAGCCGCCCGAGTCGCCCCACCAGCCGCCGTCGGGAGGCTCCGCGACCGCGTAGCTCCGCTGGTCAGTTCACCTGACGGATGCGGCGGTTGTCGATGGTGAGGAGGAGCATGGGGCGGATCGGCTCGCGCTCGGCCGAGAAGGCGAACGGCCCGGTGAGCCCCGGGAAGCCCTGCACCTGCGAGAGCGCCTGGCGAAGCGCCTCGCGCGACGTCGGCTGCGCGCGCCTCAGCGTGTCGAGGAGGATCCGCATGGCGTCGTACGCCTGGGCCTCGAGGATGGTCGGCGTGTCGTCGAACTGCGCCTTGAAGCGGCTGACGAACTCCCGGATCGCCGGGTTCTGGCTGTCGGCCCAGAACGGGTCGACGAAGAGGGCCCCCTGGACGTACTCGCGCGCCTCGCGGACGAGGTCGAGCGAGTTCCAGCCCGCCACGCCGAGCAGCCGGATGCCCTTCACGTCGTAGAAGGCGAGCTGCGGCGCGATGAGCGCGACCCGGTCGTAGTACGCCGGGATGAAGAGCGCGTCGAACTCGATCTGGAGCCCGGGTGTCACCTCGCCCGGCCGCGGCCGCCGCGTGCGCGGCGCCGTCTTCACCTTGGCGAGCTGCCGGATCTCCTTGCCGAAGTCGGTCTGCGTCGGCTCGAAGCCGATCGTGTCGGTGATGACCCCGCCCCGGGCCAGCACCTCGGCCTTGAAGGCCTCGAGCATCTCGAGACCCGAGGGGTCGTTCGGATAGAGGACGGCGAATCGCGAGAGGCCCTCGCGCTCCATGGCGTGCCGTGCGATGGCCTGCGCCTGGAGGGCGCCGGTCGTGAACGGCCGGAAGACGAACGGGCCGATCTCGGTGAGCTTCGGCCGCTGGGAGAGCGCGAGGAGCGGCACGGCGAGCCGCTGCGCCGCCTTGGCCGCCTCGGTGGCCTCGGCGGGGAGGAGCGGCCCCACGATGGCGATGGCCCGCTCCTGCGCCACCAGCTCCTCGACCGCCCGCACCGCCACGGACGGCTCGCCGGCGCTGTCGCGGATGGCGAGCCGGACGGGGGGATCGGCCGGCTGGCCGCCCGCGAAGACGCCGGCGGCCAGCATGAGCCCGTTGAGGAGACGCTCGCCGAACGCCTGGTAGCGGCCCGACAGCGGCAGGACCACGCCGACCACCCCGGGATCCGCGCCCGCCACGCGGAGCGCCTCGTCGAGCGCGGCCTGGGCGCGGGCCGCGAGGTCGGGCGGCGCCTCCGCGGGGAGCGGCGAGGCGAGCACCTCGCGCGCGAGCCGCTCGGCCGTGGCGGGATCGCCGTCCTGGAGCGCGCGCCGCGACAGGCTCAACCGGGCGAGGGGGGCGGCCACGCCCGGGCCGGTCGCGGCCAGCTCCTCCAGATCGGTGCGCGAGAGACGCTCGTCGGCCAGCAGCGCGGTGAGGCGCTGGTCGGCCTCGGTCCGGAACTGCGCGGGCGGCGACAGCGCGAGGAGGCGGGCGTAGGTGCGGGCCGCCTCGACGGGCCGACCGATCTCGGCGAAGCCCTGGGCGAGGAGCAGATGGGCCTGCGCCTGCTGGAACGGGTCGAG
This sequence comes from Thermodesulfobacteriota bacterium, assembly GCA_036381125.1. GTDB lineage: Bacteria > DASVDK01 > DASVDK01 > DASVDK01 > DASVDK01 > DASVDK01. Next base: position 20,398 of record DASVDK010000325.1, read on the forward strand.
CGAGCTGCCGGCGACGAGCCCCTTCAGGATCTCGACGGCGTCCTCGACCCGACGCAGGCGGTAGTCGGCGTATGCGAGCCGGTAGCGCGCGGAGGGGCCGAGCGGCGAGGCCGGGAACTGGAGGAGCATCTCCTCGAAGCGGCGGCGCGCCGCCTCGTAGTCCTCGCGCCTGATGGCGATCTCGCCGAGCCGGAAGAGGGCGCTGGCCGACAGGGCATCGGTCGGGTAGCGGAAGAGCAGCTCCTCGTACAGCGACCGGGCCTGGTCGAAGTCCTGCACCGCGAACGCCGCCTCGGCCTGCCGCAACAGCTCGCCGGCCGGCACGACGGGAGCAGGCGCCGGCGCCGGCGCCGGCTGCGGCGGCTGCTGGATCGGGGCCGACTGGATGTCCGAGGGCGGTAGCTGGGCCACCGGTCCGGGACCCGACGCGGTCGGCACGCGCGGCGCCTGGGCCTGCCGCGGCGGGGGCGTCTGCTGCGGCAGCGGCGCAGGCCTGGCGGCAGGGGCCGGCGATGCCGAGGGGAGGGGCGACGCCGCGGGCGCGGGGACCGGGACCGGCCGCGCGAGCTCGCTCGGGGTCCGCCCCGGAGAGGCGCCGGCGGTCTGGCAGCCGGCCGAGAGGAGCGCAGCGAGGAGGACCGCCACCAGGCGCGCCAGGCGTGTCATCCGAAGAGTTCCTTCACCTTGTCGAGGAACGACTTGCCGAGGGGGTGCGTCGCCTCGTCGCTCGCCCTGGCGAACTCCTCGAGGAGCTTGCGCTGCTTGGCGTTGAGGCCGGTCGGGGTCTCGACCTTGACGACGACGTGCTGATCGCCCCTGCCGTACGCCGACAGATGGGGGATCCCCTTGCCCTTGAGGCGGAAGACCTTGCCCGACTGGGTGCCGGCCGGCACCTTGAGGCTGACCTTGCCTTCGAGGGTCGGTACCTCGATTTCCGCCCCGAGCGCGGCCTGCACGAAGCTGATCGGCACCTCGCAGACGACGTCGTCCCCCTGCCGCTCGAAGATGGGGTGCGGCTTGACCGAGATGACGACGTAGAGGTCGCCCGGCGGCCCGCCGCGCACTCCCCGCTCCCCCTCGCCGGTGAGCTTGAGGCGCGAGCCGGTCTCCACGCCGGCGGGGATCTTCACGGCCAGCGTGGCGGTGTCGCGGACGAGGCCGCCGCCCCGGCACTCGGGGCAGGGCTGCTCGACGATGCGCCCCTCGCCCCGGCACTGCGGGCAGGTCTTGTTGATGCTGAAGAAGCCCTGGGTGTAGCGGACCTGGCCGAGGCCGCGGCAGGTCGGACAGGTGACCGGACGTGTCCCGGCCCGCGCGCCGCTGCCGCCGCAGGCGGCGCACTCGGTCTGGCGCGGCACCTGGATGGTCACCTCCGTGCCGAACGCCGCCTGGTCGAACGACAGCTCGAGGTTGTAGCGCAGGTCGTCGCCGCGCCGCCCGCGCGTGCGGCGGGCGCCGCCCACGGCCTGACCGAAGAGGTCGCCGAAGAGGTCGTTGAAGAGGTCGTTGAAGCTGCCGGCCCCGAAGTCGCCCGGGCGGAAGCCGCCGCCGAAGCCGGCCTCGGCCCCCATGTGCCCGAACTGGTCGTAGACCCGGCGCTTCTCGGCGTCGGAGAGGACCTGGTAGGCCTCCGACACCTCCTTGAACCGCTCCTCCGCCTCCCGGTTGCCGGGGTTCTTGTCGGGGTGGTACTGGAGAGCCAGACGTCGGTAGGCCTTCTTCAGCTCCTCGGCCGAAGCGTCCCGGGAGACGCCGAGCACCTCGTAGTAGTCGCGCTTCTGGCTCACGTCCGACTGGTCCCTCTGGTCCCCGGGGAGTGATCCTTCCTAACAGACCGGGTGCGGAAACGCAATCGCGTTGGACGTGGTCCGGCTCACGCGGACTCCCCGCCGCCGCCGCCCTCCTCGTCCGGTCCCGGCGTGGACGCCGGCATCGCGACCGCCACCATGGCCGGGCGGACCAGGCGGCCGTTGAGCGTGTACCCTCGCCGGTACTCGGCGACCACGGTCCCCTCCGGCTCGCTGCTCGGCACCCGCTGGACCGCCTCGTGAACCGTCGGGTCGAACGGGCGGCCGAGCGCCTCGACCGGTATCACGCCGTACTTCTTCAGGATGCCGAGGATCTGGCTCTGGGTGAGGGCGACCCCCTCGCGGATGGCGCTCACGGCCGGGTCCTCACCCTGGGCTGCCGCCAGCCCCCGCTCGAGGTTGTCGAGCGCCGGCAGGAGGTCGCGCACGAGCTGCTCGTTGGCATAGCGGAGCCCCTCGGCCAGCTCCCGCTGCGCCCGCTTGCGGACGTTCTCGAGCTCCGCCTGAGCCCGCAGGTACCTGTCGTGCGTCTCGGCCGCCTTCGCCTCGGCCGCGGCGGCCCGGGCCTCGGCCTCCGCGAGCGGGTCGGGGGTGACCTCCGCCTCGGTGGCCCGCTCGGGAAGTTCCTGCGGCGCCTCGGGCTCGGCTCGGTTATCGGGGGACTCGGTGCTCACTCGGCAACTCCTGTGACTCACAAAAGCCGCAGCCAGGTCCGGATGGGACCTGGCTGCGACGGAACCTCATGGCGATCGGGCGAGGTCGGCGACCGCGCGGTCTCCTGGCCGACCACGCGGGACGCTTACTGCTCGAGCAGCCGGCTCACGAGGCGGGCGGTGTAGTCCACGACGGGAATGACCCGGGAGTAGTTCATCCGGGTCGGTCCGATCACGCCGAGCGTGCCGACGACCTCGTCGCCCACCGTGTAGTGGGAGAGGATGAGGCTGCAGCCGGCCATCTCGTCCGCCTCGCTCTCGTGCCCGATGATGATCTGCAGGCCCCGGGCCTGCATGCTCTTGTCGATCAGCTTGATGAGGAGCGATTTCTCCTCGAAGGCCTTGAAGAGGGCCTTCATCTTCTCCACGCTCGCGAACTCCGGCTGCTCGGCGATGGAGAGCTTGCCCTCGATGAAGACCTCGGACTCCGCCGACTCCTCCGCCGACTCGAACGCACGGCGCGCGAGCGCCTGCGCCTCGGCGTAGAGGCGGTCGTAGAGCGCCTTGTCGGCCCGCATCTCCGCGAGGAGCCGCTCCCGCGCCTGCCGCAGGGTGAGCCCCGCGATGATGCTGTTCAGGTAGTTCGAGATCTCGTGCAGCCGGTCCTGCGTCAGCGGCTCGTCGGCATGGATGAGCTTGTTGTGGACCACGCCGGTCTCCGTGACCAGGATGACGAGGATGTCGCGCTCCCTGAGCCGCACGAACTCGATGTGCCGGAACCGCGTCGCCTCGATGCGCGGCGCGACCGCGAGGCCGGCCAGGCTCGAGAAGGCCGACAGCAGCCGCGAGGTCTCGCGCAGCACCTCGGCGCCGTCGCCGAGGGGCGTGTTGTACCGGCTGCGGATGCGCTCCTGCTCCTGCCTCGACAGCGGCCGCGGCTCGAGCAGGTCCACGTAGAAGCGGAACCCCTTGTCCGTCGGGATCCGGCCCGCCGACGTGTGCGGCTGCTGCAGGTACCCGGCCTCCTCGAGGTCGGCCATCACGTTGCGGACCGACGCCGGCGACAGGTTGAGCCCGTACTTGCGCGAGATGGTGCGCGAGCCGACCGGCTCGGCGCTGGCGATGTAATCGGTGACGACCGCGTGCAGGATCTGACGATCACGCTCCGTCAACCGGTCGTGAGCGCCGGGGGACCGTGCGATGCCGATACGTTCCGTGCCTGTCTCGCCCCTCGGCTCGTCCATGGCTTCGCCCCCGCGACGGGGCTCGAGTCCCGTCGGGAACCGCGACCCGCGCCGTTCCCATTGTGTATCGAGGAGTTCTGGGCGCGGGTTGGCACTCGCCCCCTGCGAGTGCCAGTGCCACTTTCTACCGCAGCCGACTTCCGGCTGTCAAGGCGCGGCCGCTCGGATCCGGGGGTCGTGGCCCTGTTCTTGCTTGTCTATAGCGGCCGCTCAGGCGAGGCGAGCGACGATCTCGTCGCAGAGGAGCCAGGCGGTCGGCGAGGCGACGCGCAGCCGGCCGTCCCGCCTGGTCACGAGGCCTCCCGACTCGAGGTCCCGCAGCGCCGCGGCCGCGTGCCGCTCGATCGGCTCGCCGACCAGGCGGGCGTAGCCGTCGAGGTCGACGCCGTCCGCCTGCCGCAGGCCGAGCAGGAGCGCCTCCATCCGGGCCTCGTCGCGGCCGAGCACCTCGCCGCCTGCGCGGGCCGGTGCGTCCGGCGCGGCGGCCGCCGCGGCCGCCCGCCCCGTGGCCGCCGCCATGTAGAGGACCGGGTCGTCGACGTTCCAGGCGCGCGTACCGTACGGGCCGCTGGCCGGCTCGAAGCTGTGGGCGCCGGCCCCGAAGCCCCGATAGGGGCGCCGGTTCCAGTAGGCCGCGTTGTGGCGGGCTCGGGCGCCGGGTCGGGCGTAGTTCGAGACCTCGTAGTGCTCGTAGCCCGCGGCACGCAGCCGCTCGTCGGCCAGGAGGAACATGTCGGCCTGCAGGGCGTCGTCGGGGCGGGCGAGGCGGCCACGGGCCTCGAGGGCCGCGAAGGGGGTGCCCGGCTCCACGGTCAGCCCGTAGCAGGAGATGTGGGCCGGCGCGGCGTCGACGGCGCGCGCCACCTCGGCCGCCCAGCCCGACAGCGTCTGACCCGGCGCGCCGAAGATCAGGTCGAGGGAGAACGTGTCGAACCCGGCCGCGCGGGCGTCGGCGAGCAGGCGCGGGCCGTCCTCGGCCTTGTGCGCGCGCCCGAGCGCCCCGAGGGTCCGGCCGTCGAAGGCCTGCAGGCCGATCGAGAGCCGGGTCACGCCGGCCGCGCGCAGGCCGGCCAGCCCCTCGCGGTCCACGGTGGCCGGGTCGGCCTCGAGCGTCACCTCGGCGCCCGGCTCGAACGGGAAGGCGCGATCGATCGCCTCGAGCAGCCGTGCGACGGCCCGGGGATGGAACAGGGACGGGGTCCCGCCCCCCAGGTAGACCGTCGCCGCCGGCCGGCCGCCGTCGGGCCCGGCGGCGGCCGCCGCCACCTCGGCGAGGAGCGCCTCGACGTAGGGCCCCTCCTCGCCGCCCCGGGCGCGAACGGCCACGAAGTTGCAGTACGGGCACTTGGTCCGGCAGTAGGGGATGTGAACGTAGACACCGAGCGAAGTCACGGGTTTACCTGCTGGACAACGGCAAGTGGCGGGCGTAGAATCCCCGCCCTATGAATGGGGCGGACTTCCCTCGCGCCGTGCGGGAGCGGATCGCGGATGCGCGGGCCTGGCTTGCCAGGCAGCGCGCGCTCACCGTCCTCGCCATCCTCCTGCTCTTCGTCTTCGTGGCCGGCACCGTCGTGGGCGGGGCCCTCTACGTGAACCTGGCGAGCGGCCTGCCCGACATCCAGGACGTCGAGAAGGATTATAGGCCCCCCATCATCACGCGCGTGCTCGACGCCGAGGGACGCCTCATGGGCGAACTCTTCGTCGAGCGCCGCATCGTCGTGCCGGTGTCGGAGATCCCGCCGCTGCTCGTGCAGGCGTTCGTGGCTGCCGAGGACCAGCGCTTCTTCGAGCACTCCGGCATCGACTTCAAGGGGCTGGTGCGCGCGGTCATCGCCACCCTGTTCGAGGGGCGCCGGCAGGGCGGCAGCACCATCACCATGCAGGTGGCCAAGACCTTCTTCCTCGCCGACGAGGCGCGGGCGAGGAGCTGGGCGGAGCGGCTCCGCTACAAGCTCAAGCAGGGCATCCTCGCCTACCGGCTCGAGAAGCACCTCTCGAAGGAGCAGATCCTCTACCTCTACCTCAATCAGATCTACCTCGGCCACGGCGCCTACGGCGTCGGCGCGGCGGCGCAGACCTACTTCGGCAAGGAGGTGAAGGACCTGACCCTCCCCGAGGCGGCCCTGCTGGCCGGCCTGCCCCAGGCGCCCGCCACCTACTCGCCCTACAACAACCCCGAGCGCACGCGGGAGCGCCGCAGCTACGTCATCTCCCGCATGCGGGAGGAGGGCTACGTCACCGCGGCGGAGGCCGAGGAGGCGCAGAAGGCGCCGCTGGTCACCAAGGTCAAGTCGCTCGACGACCTCGACGCGGCGGCGTACTACACGGAGTACGTGCGCCAGTACCTCTACGAGAAGTACGGCGCCGACGCGGTGCTGAAGGACGGCCTCACCGTCTACACGAGCGCCGACATCGACTTCCAGCGGGCCGCACAGCGGGCGATCACCCGCGGCCTACGCGCCCTCGACAAGCGCATCGGCTACCGCGGGCCGCTCGAGCGGCTCGCCGAGGCGGCCGACCGGGAGGCCTTCCTCGCCGAGGAGACGAAGAAGACCGGCGGCGTCGTCGAGGTCTCCCCGCCGTCCGACCCGATCCTCTACAAGGCGCTGGTGACGAAGGTCGATCCGAAGGGCGCCGACGTGACGGTGGCCGGCAGCGTGCCGGCGCGCCTGCCGCTCGAGGAGATGGTCTGGGCGCGCAAGCCCAACCCCGAGGTCCAGTGGGACGACGCCCCGGTCAGGGACGCCACCACGGTCCTCAAGCCGGGCGACGTGATCCTCGTGTCCATCCGCTCGCTGCCGCCGGCGAAGCCCGAGCGCGGGTCGAAGGCGCCCGCCGTGGCGATCGCGTCGCTCGAGCAGGAGCCGCAGGTGCAGGGCGCCCTCCTGGCGCTCGACCCGCAGACCGGCGCCGTGCGGGCCATGATCGGCGGCCTCGACTTCTCGCGGTCGCAGTTCAACCGGGCCATCCAGGCGCGACGGCAGCCCGGCTCGGCCTTCAAGCCGATCATCTACGCAGCCGCCCTCGACAGCCCCAAGGGGTTCACGCCCGCCTCGATCGTCGTCGACTCCCCCTTCATCGAGGACACCGAGGAGCTGCAGTGGCGCCCGAAGAACTTCGACGGCCGCTTCCACGGCCCGACGACGCTGCGCGAGGCGCTCACCCACTCGCGCAACCTCGTCTCCATCAAGCTCCTCGACCAGATCGGCGTCGGCTACGCCATCGACTACGCGCGGACGCTCGGCATCACCGCGCCGCTCAACCGCGACCTCTCCCTCGCGCTCGGCTCCTCGGGTGTCTCGCTGCTCGAGCTGGTGCGCGCCTACGCGGTCTTCGCCGCGGCGGGCAACCGCCCCGAGCCGCTCTTCATCACGCGGGTGCTCGACCGCGACGGCAACGTGCTCGAGGAGAACCAGCCGGTCGTCACCCCCAACGTCATCAGCGCGGAGACGGCGTTCATCATGACCAACATGCTGACCGGCGTCGTGCAGGACGGGACCGCGCAGCGCGTCAAGGCGCTCGGCCGGCCGGTGGCCGGCAAGACGGGCACCACCAACGACCTGGTCGACGCCTGGTTCGTGGGCTACACGCCGGACCTGGTGGCCGGCGTCTGGGTGGGCTTCGACGACACCAGCCGCTACCTCGGCAACGGCGAGACCGGCTCGCGCGCCGCCTCGCCGATCTGGCTCGACTTCATGCAGGAGGCGCTCAAGGGCTCGCCGGTCCGGGGCTTCCTGCCGGCGCCGCCCGGGGTGGTCTTCGCGCGGATCGACGCGAAGACCGGGCTCCTGCCGGGACCCGGCTCCGCCGAGGTGATCTACGAGTCCTTCAAGCAGGGCACGGCGCCGACGATGGTCTCCGGCGGAGACGGCGGCATCCCCGGGGGGCCGATCGACCTGCGCTCCATCGGCGAGGTGCCGGCCGATCCCGCCGTGCCGCCGCCCCAGCCCGGCGCGCCGGTGAGGCTGCCGCAGTAGCCTCCTACTTCGCCGCGGTCGTCTCGAGGGTGAAGTCGGCCCGCCAGAGGCCGGCCGCCTCGTCGTGGTCGACCGAGAGCCTGTGGTAGGGGACGCCGCGCACCTCGCGGCGCCGCACGATCCGCTCGGGCGGCAGCCTCTCGCCCCACGCCTCCGCGGACAGGCGGTGCTTCGAGATCTCGTGGATGACGAACTTCTTGAAGACGTAGCCGCGCTGCTGGTGCGCCGCGATCAACTCGCGCACCCAGTGGACCACCATGTCCGCCCAGCCGTTGCCCTCGAGGTTGATCTGCACCGCGACCGTGGCGGCGAGCTCGGCCGGCGGCTCCACCATGGCATCGGTCACGGCGCGCGCGATGCCGACGAAGAGGTCGCGCTCGGTCGCCGCCTCGACGCTGACCGGATGCTCCTCGAGGACCTCGGTCGCCTTCGCCTTCTTCCGCCCGCCTGTCCGCTTGGTCGTCGCCATAAGCCTCACCATCCATGTCGGAGGCGCTCGGCGAGCCGCCGATCGAGCCCGGACCGCTCGATGGCCGCCGCGCACGCCTCGATGTCGTACGCCACCCGCTCGATCCGCACGGTGGCCGTGGTGTCGTCGTAGATCGCGAACGGCGCCGTCGTCAGCCCGTCACGCGGCTGGCCGACTCCCCCCGGGTTCACCAGGTAGCGCCCCGGTGCCGCGAGGTCCAACGTCACGGCCTGCCCGCCGCCGGTCCCGGCGCCGCGGGAGGACCAGACGACCGTCACGCGGCCCTCGTGCTCGCGGAAGACGATCGGCAGATGCGTGTGGCCGAAGAAGACCACGCGCGCCCGGGGCAGGCGGGCCGCCGCCTCCTCGAACTCCTCCACCGCCTCCGAGACGGACAGGACGTACCGGTCGCGGTGGGACGGTGCGCCGTGGACGCCGACGGCGTCGCGGCCGATCGCCACCTGGCCGGGGAGCGCCCCCAGGTACCGGCGGTGCTCCGGGGCGAGAACGCGGCGGGTCCAGAGGATGGCCCCGCGAGCGAGGGAGCTGAACTCCGCCGGCGGCTCGTCGGAGGCCGCCATGGCGTCGTGGTTGCCCTGGACGCAGGGGATGCCCCGGCGCCGCAACTCCGCCACGACCTCGTTCGGGTTGGCGTTGTAGCCGACCACGTCGCCGAGACAGACCACCCGGTCTATCCCGAGCGCGTCGATCCGGTCGAAGACCGCGCGGACGGCCTCGAGGTTGGCGTGCAGGTCGGACACGACGGCGACGCGCAAAGGGGGCTCCTGCCCTCCCGCCGGCCTCACGCGAGCGCGCCGGCCTCCGGCACACACAAGTTCTCGATTCTAAAGGAGTTTCTCGCGCACCGGTTCGTATGCTTGTAGCCCAGCGGGGGCCGAAAGTCAAGGTGCGGAGCCCCTGCCCGGCATCGTCCGACCCCCCGGGCCGGCCGGCCCGGCCGGCGCCTCGCCCCACCGGGATCCGCCCTAGCCGAGAAGGAGCACTCCGGCGGCGGTGGTCAGGAGGGTCACCGGGACCCCGACCCTGAGGTACTCGGTGAACGTCACGCGCGGCGCGCCGTGGGCGCGGGCCTGCTCGACCACGATGAGGTTGGCGACCGAGCCGATGAGAGTGAGGTTGCCGGCGAAGGTCGAGGCCATGGCGAGGAGGCGCCAGGCCGCGTCCGGGTCGCCGAACGTCGGCACGACCGATCGGAAGAGGAGCACGGCCGGCACGTTGCTGACGACGTTCGACAGGGCGAGCGCCACCGCGGAGAGCGTCCAGGGGCCCTCGAGCCGCGCCGGCCCGAGCAGCTCGAAGCCGCGCGCGACCAGGCCCGACCCCTCCAGGCCGGCCAGCACCACGAAGAGCCCGGCGAAGAGGACCAGCAGCGCCCAGTCGACCTGCCGGTAGATCTTGAGCGGCCGAACCCGGGCCGCGACGAGGAGCACCGCCCCCGCCACCACGGCCGCCACGGCGATCGAGGCGCCGGCCAGGAACGCGAGGAGCAGGCCCGCCGTCACGACGAGGGCGACCCGCAGGAGGCGCGGGTGGACGCGGGGGGCGATCGCATCCGCCGTCCCGGACGGCGCCGGCGCCTCCGGACGGCGGAACAGGACGCGACGATAGACGACGCCGATGACGAGCACGTCGAGCACGAGCCCGGCGAGGGCGACCGGCACGAGGTGCCGTGCGAAGTCGAGGTACGGCATCCGGGAGAAGGACCCGATCAGCATGTTCTGCGGGTTGCCGGTGAGGGTGGCGGCCGAGCCGATGTTCGAGGCGGTGGCGAGGGCGATGAGGTACGGGACCGGGTCGAGCGCGAGAGGCCGGAGCACCCCCACGACGATCGGCGTGAGGACCAGGCAGACGACGTCGTTCACGAAGAGCGCCGACAGGACGCCCGAGACCCCGACGGTCGCCACGAGGAGCACGAAGGGGTGCTTCGCGCGCTCGAGCGCCCAGAGGCTCACGAGCTCGAAGAAGCCCGCGAGCCTGAGGTGCGCGATGACGAGCATCATGCCGAAGAGGAGGAAGATCGTGGGCGCGTCGACGGCCCTCGCCGCGCGATCGAGGTCGACCGCCCCGGTGACGAACATGAGGGCGGCGCCGACGACCACGATCCCGGCGCGGTCGAGGCGTGTCCGCGGGACCCGACCGAGCGCCAGGCCGAGGTACGTGAGGCCGAAGACGATCAGCGTCAGGGCGGTGCGGATGGGCGTGGCGTCCGGAAGCGCGAGGCTAGCCCGCCTTCTGGCCGAGCTTGCGTTCGGTGCCGGCCAGGAGACGGCGGATGTTCTCGCGGTGCCGCCAGACGACGAGCACCGCCATGAGCGTGACGAACTGGAAGCGGTTGGGGGTGAGGTCCCGCGGGTAGGCGAAGAAGGCCGCGACGGGGAGCACGGCCGCGGTCACGAGGGCGCCGAGCGACGTGTATCGGCTCAGCGCCACGACCGGGACGTAGACGAGGAGCCCCAGGAGGGCCATCCACGGCGTGAGGGCCGAGAGGACGCCGAGGGAGGCGGCCACCGCCTTGCCCCCGCCGAAGCCGAGGAAGACGCTGTAGGAGGCGCCCACCAGCGCCGCGAGCCCGGCGCCGATCTCCCACGGCTCGCCCACGGCCAGGTACTTGGCCGCCAGGACCGGGACGAACCCCTTCAGGAAGTCGCCCGCCAGCGTGAGGCCGCCCGCCGTCTTGCCGAGGGTCCGCAAGACGTTGGCCGTGCCGATGTTGCCGCTGCCCACCGCCCGCACGTCCACGCCGTAGGCGCGGCCGACGAGGACCCCCACGGGGATGGACCCGACGAGGTAGGCGCCGACGAGGACCAGGACCCCGATCACCGCCGCGACTCGTCGAAGAGGAACGAGTAGCGGCGTACGTAGTCGACGCCGCTCCAGACCGTGAGGACGACGGCGACCCAGACGGCGGGCGTGGCGATCGGCTCGAGGCTGAGGATGAGCGCGATCGCGGCGACGATCTGCGCCACCATCTTCCACTTGCCCAGCGTGTCGGCCGGCACGACGAGCCCCTCGGCCGCCGCCATGGCCCGAAGGCCGGTCACGGCCAGCTCGCGGGCGACGATGAGGATGACGATCCACGCGGCGACCCGCCCCAGCTCCACGAGCGTGATGAAGACGGCCGCGATGAGGAGCTTGTCGGCCATGGGGTCGAGCAGCTTGCCGAGGCGGGAGACCTCGTTGCGCGAGCGGGAGAGGTAGCCGTCCAGGTAGTCGGTGACCGACGC
>DASVDK010000326.1:0-5305 GCA_036381125.1 Thermodesulfobacteriota bacterium
GGCCTGGCGGTCGATGCGGCGAATGGTGCTCTTCGGCAGCCACACCGATCGCGCCTTGCGGCCGCGCCCGAGATCGATGGTGAAGTAGCGGACCCGCCCCGTGGCCTCGTCGAGGACGAGGTCGTCGACCTCGCCGATGAGGCCGTCGGTCCCGTGGACCTCGAAGCCCCGGAAGTCGTGGTGTGCGTTCTCGTCAGCCCATCGCTGATCCGGCATCTCGTCGAGGCGCCTCAGCATCTGCACGTCTCCCCGCAGAAAAATGGTGACCGTCGTTTTACCCCGGTCACAAGGGCCGTTCGGTGATCCACTTCACATTTCACGCCGCGAGTGTTTCACCGAGCCGAACGACCGAGGCGTAGATCAAAACCGGACGCGCCGCCGACTGCCGCTCGGGCCGGCCGGCCCCGAATCGCCGGGCCGCCGGGCCCTCGCCCCGCTCTCTACGCCTGGCACCGGACCAGGTTCATGAACTCCATCCGCGTCGCCTCGCGGTCCTGGAAGATCCCGATCATCGACGAGGTGATCGCCCTGGAGTTCTGCTTCTCGACACCCCGCATCATCATGCAGAGGTGCTGGGCCTCGATCACCACGGCGACGCCGAGCGGCTGTAGCTGCTCGTTGATCGTGTTGGCGATCTGGCTCGTGAGCCGCTCCTGGACCTGGAGCCGCCGGCTGAACATCTCGACCAGGCGGGCGACCTTCGAGAGCCCGACGATCTTGCGGTCCGGGATGTAGGCGACGTGCGCCTTGCCGAAGAACGGCAGCATGTGGTGCTCGCACATGCTGAAGAAGTCGATGTCCTTCACGAGGACCATCTCGTTGTAGTTCTCGGTGAAGAGGGCGCCGTTCAGGACCACCCTCGGGTCCTGCTCGTATCCGCTCGTCAGGTAGCGGAACGCCCGCGCGACGCGCGCCGGCGTCTTCCTGAGCCCCTCGCGCCCGGGATCCTCCCCCAGCTCGCGCAGCACCGTCGTGAACGCCGCGACGAGCGCCTCGTCGTCGGGGGCGGCGCCCTCGATCTCCGGGTCCATGTCGTCGCGCAGTGGCTGCCGTTTCATGATGGTCCCTCCATGCGGTCGCCCGGTCTCATCCGCCGCCGCTCGCCTCGAAGACGTTGTTCGGCGTCTCGTGGAGGACGACGCGCACGAGCGCCGGGCCGACCGCGCCCGCGAGGAGCCGCTCGAGCAGCCGCGCCAGCTCCTCCGAGGTCCCGCTCGTGTCCGCGAGCTCGGGGATGTCGACGTTGAGGTTCGCCCCGTCGAGCCTCGCGAGGACCAGCTCCGCGAGCGCCGCGTCGAGGCGCGAGGCGGCCGGCAGGAGCCCCGTCTCCGGGTCGAGCCGGCCGGCGACCGTTGCCTCGAGCCGGTACGTGTGCCCGTGGCCGTTCGGGTTGTTGCACTTGCCGAAGACCGTCCGGTTGGCCTCGGGGGACAGACACGGACTGTGGAGCCGGTGGGCGGCCGAGAACTCCACGATCCGGGTGACGCGGACCTCCGGGGTCATGCCGTGCGCCCCTCGTACTCCACGTACGTCGACGCGTCGCGGGCGAGCCGCACCCGCACGAGCCGGCAGCCGCCGGGGAAGCGCCCCTCGAGCCGCTCCCAGATCACCACGGCGAGCGCCTCGGTCGTCGGCACGCGCGTTCGGAACTCCTCCGTGTCGAGGTTGAGATGCCGGTGATCGAACCGGTCGAGCACCTCGGCCGTCACGATCCGCTTGAGGAGGCCCACGTCGATCACCATCCCGGTCTCCGGGTCGACCGGTCCCTCGACGGTCACGTCGAGGAGAAAGTTGTGCCCGTCGCCGTTCGGGCTCGCGCAGCGGCCGAAGAGCCGCCGGTTCTCCTCCGGCGACCGGTCCTCCCGCCAGGCGCGATGCGCGGCGGAGAACTCGAACTTCTTGGTGACGCGCAGCGTCGGCATCAGCGCTCGTCGCTCCTGTCGGGCCCGGCGGGCGGACCGGTGTAGCGGCGCCCTCGCCAGGTCACGGCGCGCCCCCCGCTCCGCCGCCAGGCGGAGTCGAGGAAGAGTAGCCCGGTCGCCGCGGCACCGAGCGGCGCGAGCCACCCCGCCCCGGTGCCGTGCCCGCCGAGGCGAGCAAGCCCCACCCCTTCGGCCAGGATAGCGGCGCCTCCGAGGGCGGCCATCACGCAGCCTCCCACGGCGACCACGGCCCGATCCGTGGTGGCGGCCACCAGAGCGACGGCGAGCGCCAGGACGGGCCCTGCGCCCCGGAGCAGAAAGCGGACCCCCTCCCGGGCCGCCGCCGCCGGCCCCCCGGCGAGGTCGGCCAGGTTCTTGGTCCAGCCTTCCCGGAGGGTGCGTGCGCCATCGTACATCCGGACGCGCACGAGGTCCGGGGCCGCGAGGAAGCGGATGCGCGCGCGGGCTTTGGCGAGGCGCGCGAGCGCCACGTCCTCCAGGAGGTCCCCCTTCAGCGCCGCGTGGCCGCCGACGGCGTCGTAGAGGGCGCGGGCGACGAGCAGGTACTGGCCGTTGGCCGCCGCCCGCGGGTCGCCCGGGTCGTTCACGGCCGCCAGGGGGTATCGCCTGGCGAGGAACTCGAAGACGAACGGCTGCACCAGCCGCTCGGCGGCCGACACCGCCTCCTGCCGCCCGGTGAGGCTCAGGAGCGAGGCGCCGTCGGCCAGCGCCCGGCCGAGGGCGAGCCGCAAGGCCGCCGGGTGGTGCACCGTGTCGGCGTCGGTGAAGAGGAGCCAGTCCCCCCTCGCCTCGCGCTGCCCGTACCAGAGCGCGTGGCTCTTGCCGCTCCACCCGTCGGGCAGCGGCGGCGCGTGAATCAGCCGGACGCGCGCGTCGCCCGCGGCCGTCCGACGCACCACCTCGGGCGTGCCGTCCGTCGACCCGTCGTCGACGACCAGGATCTCCGTCCGTGGGTAGTCGAGCGCGAGAAGCGACTCCAGGCAGGGCCCGATGCGGGCCGCCTCGTTCCTCGCCGGCACGAGGATCGACACGAGGGGCGCCCCGGCCGGCAGCGGCCCCACCGGATCGTCCAGGCGGAGCGCCGACGCGCCCGCCCGCTCGGCCGCCACCGCGCGGAGCCCTTCGCGCGCCTGGCGCGCCAACCAGAGGCCGACGGCTGCACAGGCCAGGACGAGCGCCAGATCTCCCCAGGAGGGCAGGCCGATCGGCGCCGAATGGCTCGTCTGACGCGGGTCTCGCAAGGCGAGAAACGGTACCGCCGGCCGCGGGCCTTGACAACGCTGTGGCCTCCCGGTAGCGTTTTCCAGTTCTGGTGCGCCAGCGTCCCATCCCCGGCGCCGCCTTGCTGCGGGATCAGCTAACGGCAGGCTGCTTGGCTCTGAACCAAGTCGTCTAGGTTCGAATCCTAGTCCCGCAGCCAGTTTCCCTTCCCCGTTCGTCGCCGGCCGCCCCGGGTCGGCGGGCCGCGCTCGATCGCCGGGTCCCGGAGGTTGCCGATTGAAGTACCTCTGCCTGGTCTATCTCGAGGCGGAGCGCCTCAGAGCCGTTCCCGACGCCGAGTGCATGGCCTTCGGGGCAACTCTGAGGGCCCGCGGGCAGCTCATCGCCGCCGAGGCGCTCCAGCCGGTCCACACGGCCACGACCGTGCGCGTGCGCGACGGCAGGACGACCACGACGGACGGCCCGTTCGCCGAGACGAAGGAGCAACTGGCCGGCTTCTACCTGATCGACGCGAAGGACCTCGACGAGGCCGTGCGGATCGCCTCGACGATCCCTCCGGCCAGGGTCGGCAGCATCGAGGTGCGGCCGGTCCGGGAGCTGGAGCCCTGAGAGCGCGCGGCCCGAGCGACTCCCTCGGGCCCGCCCGCTACGGCGAGTTCGAGCCGCGGGAGACGGCCCTCGCCGGGCGGATCGACGAGCGCCGCCTGGACGTACGGCCGGTCGATCCGGTCGAGCCCTTCGCCGCCTCCCCGCCGGACGGGGACGCTCTCACGAGCCCGCTCCGCGTCGGGGATCGGTAGGCCTCGGCAGCGGCACCCCGAGCTCCTCCGCGATGGCGCCGAGCCGCGCCCAGGTCCCCTCCGCGAGCGGGATGCCCTCGACCTTTCGCCGCTCGGCCTCCTTCCAGGCGTGCTCGCCCGGGACGAGGACCTCGGGGACGCCGGGTCGGGGCCGTGCGCTCTTCACGTGGGCGAGCATCGCGTCGACGTCCGCGACGAACCGGTCGAGCGGCAGGAAGCGACCCACGTCCACGGCGACGAGGAACGCGCCCTGGTAGTCCGGCCCCGGGTCGGGGCGCACGAAGCCGGCGCCCGAGAGCACGCCGGCCAGCACCTCCACGACGAGCGCGAGCGCGTAGCCCTTGTGGCCGGCCATCGGCAGGATGGTGCCGGGCGGGTCGGCGAACGGGACGTTCGGGTCGGTCGACGGTCGGCCCAGCGGGTCCTGCACCCACCCCTCGGGCACCGGCTCGCCCGCGTCGCGCGCCGCCTTGAGCTTGCCGCTCGCGACGATGCTGGTCGAGACGTCCACGACCAGGTGCGGCGGGGTGCGGCGCGGGATGCCGACGGCAAAGGGGTTGGTCGACAGGCGGCCCTCGAGCCCCCCGGCCGGCGCCACCCGTTGCAGCGCCCCCGAGTCGTTCGCGAAGACGAGCCCGACGACGCCCGCGGCCGCGGCCTGCTCGGCGAAGTCGGCGAGGCGGCCGACGTGGTTCGCCCGCCGGATGCCGACCGCGGCCACGCCGTGGGCGCGGGCGCGCGCCACGGCGAGCGCCATCGCCTCGCGGGCCACCACCTGACCGAAGCCGAGCCGGCCGTCCACGACGAGCGTCGTCGGCCCGCGCTCCTCGACGCCCGGTCGCTCGCCGGGCCGGATCTGCCCGGCCCGTATGGCCTCGACGTACTGCGGGATCCGCAGGACGCCGTGCGAGTCGTGCCCCATGAGGTTCGAGCGGACGAGGAGCGTGGAGACCCACGCCGCCTCCTCCCGCGGCGCGCGGAGCGCCGCGAAGACCTCCGTCCCGAAGCGTTCCAGGTCCTGCCAGTCGACTCGCGGCATGCGTCCCCTCGTCCTGCGACGGTCCTCGCGACTCCGACAGTCCGTCTGGAGCGAAGGCCGGGTTCACCCCGGCCGGAGCGATGACGCAGGGGAGGTTGTCAGGAGGGGGGCGGAGCCCCCCTCTTGACTCCCATCTCCAGGTTGTCAGGAGGGGGGCGGAGCCCCCCCTTGACTCCAATGGAAGGCCCGAGCCCCCGGGAGGCCGCCTCCCGCAACAGGTCGAAGAACGCCTGGGCCGTGACCTCGCCGGTCGCCCCCGGCGCCTCGACTTCGGCGAGGAGGTGCGGGGGGCGCCGGCGCAC
>DASVDK010000327.1:0-3877 GCA_036381125.1 Thermodesulfobacteriota bacterium
GTAGGCGTCGCCGAGGTGCTCGACGATGACCGGGTCGTCGGGGACGAGGCCCACGGCGCGCTCGAGCAGCTCGACCGCCCGGGCGTACTCGCCCTTCTGGTAATACACCCAGCCGAGACTGTCGGTGATGAAGCCGTCATCCGGCTTCTCCGCGAGGGCGCGCTTGATGTAGGCCTCGGCCTCGTCGAGCCGGATGCCCGCCTCGGCCCAGGTGTACCCCACGAAGTTCAGCGCGTCGGCATGGCGGGGGTTCCTCGCGAGGATCCGCTGCATCGTCTCGATCCCGCGCTCGCGCTGGCCCCCCTTCTCGTAGACGACGCCGAGCGCGTAGAGGATCCGCTCGTCGTCCGGCGCGCTCGCCAGCGCCCCCTCGAGCACGCGTGCCGCCTCGGCGTAACGCTTCTGGTCCTCGTAGAGGGTGGCCAGGAGCGTCCGGAGCTCCACGTGATCCGGGCGCACCGCCAGGCCCTCGTGCGCCGCCGCCTCCGCCGCCGCCGTCTCGCCCCGCCGCTCGAGCAGGTAGGCGAGGTACGCGCGGCTGTCGGCGAACGCCTCCGAGGTCGGCGGGACCTGGCGGAACTGGGCCTCGGCGGCCGACTCGGCCTTGCGCTCGGCCTCGACCACCCCGAGGTAGTAGTGCGCCCGGCCGTAGTCGGGCGCCGGCTGCCCCTCGGGCACCCGCGTCGCCAGGGCGAGCGAGAACTGGGCGGCCGCGTCGTCGAGGCGCCGCTGCTCGAAGAGGATCAGGCCCATCTTCAGGCGAACGTCGAAGGAGTCGCCGAGGAAGCGCAGCTCGGCGAGCGCGTCGTCGAGCTGGTTCTCCCGGATGTAGAGCTGCGAGAGGCGCAGGCGCGCCCGCGTGTTGTTCGGGTTCGCCTCGAGGACCTCCCGGTACTCCTGCTCGGCCTTGAGCGGCTCTCGAAGCGCCTCGTACACCTGCGCGAGGTCGAGGCGCGCCGACTCGAGCGTGGGGCTCAGGGCCAGCGTCTGCAGGTAGGCCTCGGCGGCGCCGGGGTAGTTCTTCCGCTCGGCCCGCACGCGCCCCAGGTAGAGATGGCCGAGCACCGACTCCGGCTGCCGGCGCACGAGCGCGGCCAGGACCTCCTCGGCCTCGGCGAGACGGCCCTGCTCGGCAAGCAGGGTGCCGAGGTAGAGGGCCGGCTCCTCCCGATCGGGGTCCCGGGCGAGGATGCGACGGTAGGCCTTCACCGCCTCGTCGGTCTCCCCCGAGACGGCCTTGACGTTGGCCACGATGGCGAGCGCGTCGAGGTTCTCCGGGTCGCGCGCGAGCGCGGCCTCGGCATGGGTCCGCGCGGCCGCCACGTCGCCGCGCCGGACGAGGATCTGGGCGAGGCCCACGCGCAGGGCGACCGACCCGCCGTCGGCCTCCACGGCGCGCTCCATGGCGGCGCCCGCCGTGACGAGATCGCCTCGCTTGAGGGCGAGCTGGGCGACGAGGAAGAAGTACTGCGCCCGCGCGTCCTCGGAGCCGGGGTCGATGGAGCTGCCCGCGCGCGCCCGAAGCACCGGGCGCCGGGCGCCCGGCTCCGCCGGCGTCCCCGTCTCGGTGGGCCGGGTCGCCTGCCCGGGAGCCCGGGCCTTCTCCCCCGATGTCTGCGGGGTCGCGGCCCCTGTGGCCCTCGTCACGGCACAGCCGGACGCCAGCGGGACGAGGAGGAGAAATGCAAGCGCTGACAACGTGTTACGAGCTATCACACGCCCCCCGCCCGAGCCGCCCCATGCCCTCGGGGCGCAAGGTGCCCGAAACCCTACCACCCCCCCGCTCGGCCCGTCAATCAGCCCGCCGGAGGTGCAGGAAGACCTCCCGGTTGCCCCTGGGGCCGGGGAGCCGGCTCTCCGCCTCGCCCACCACCTCGAAGCCGGCGGCGCGGGCCGCCCGGGCGACCGCATCGACGGCGGCACGCCGCAGCGCCGGGTCGCGGACGACCCCGCCCTTGCCCACCGCCCCGGGCCCTACCTCGAACTGCGGCTTCACAAGGGCCAGGAGGTCGCCGCCCGGGCGGAGGAAGGCCCGGACGGCGGGCAGGACTTTCTCGAGAGAGATGAACGAGACGTCGACAGTCGCCAGGTCGATCGGCTCGGGCACGGCGTCGGGGGGGAGTCGGTTGATGTGCCGGCCCTCGAGGGCGACGACGCGCGGGTCGGTCCTGAGCCGCCAGGCGAGTTGCGCGCGGCCCACGTCGACCGCGTACACCCGGCGCGCCCCGGCCTGGAGCAGGCAGTCGGTGAAGCCGCCGGTCGAGGCGCCGACGTCGAGCGCCACGCGGCCCGCCACCGGGACGCGGAGGTCCTCGAGCGCCCCTTCGAGCTTGAGCCCTCCCCGCGAGACGTACTTCAGTGCCGCCCGGCCGACCAGGGAGACCTCGGCGTCGGCGGGGACGAGCGTGCCGGCCTTGTCGGCCGGCTGGCCCGACACCCGCACCTCGCCGGCGAGGATGAGCGCCTGGGCCTTGCTGCGCGTCGGGGCCAGTCCCCGCTCGACGAGCAGGGCGTCGAGCCGGGTGCGCCTAGCGGGGCGGGATGAGTCGGAGCGCGCCACGGCCTGCGGCCGGACGGGCGGGGGCGGCCACCAGGGCGCGGGCGGCCCGCTCGATGCCCGCCGCGTCGATGCCGACCTCGGCCCGCTGCTCCTCCTGCGTGCCGTGCTCGATGAACCGGTCGGGCACCCCGAGGCGCACGACCGCGACCTCGCCGGCGAGCCCGAGGTCGCCGAGCGCCTCGAGGACGGCCGTGCCGAAGCCGCCGGTTCGCACGTGGTCCTCGACCGTGAGCAGACGCCCGGTGCGGCGCGCCACCCGCTCGAGCGTGGCCAGGTCGAGCGGCTTCACGAAGCGCGCGTTCACCACCGTGGCGCGGATGCCGTCCGCCGCGAGCCGCGAGGCGGCGACGAGCGCCTCGGACACCGACTGCCCGATGGCGACGACGGCGAGGTCGTCCCCCTCGACCAGCACCTCCGCCTCCCCCACCGGGATCGGACTCGGCTCCTCGTCGAGCGGCACGCCGAGCCCCTTGCCGCGCGGGTAGCGCACCGACGCGGGCCCGCCGAGGTCGACCGCCGTCCGCAGCATGCGGCCGAGCTCGTTCTCGTCCTTCGGCGCCATGACGACGAGGTTGGGGACGATGCGCAGGTACCCGTAGTCGAAGACGCCGTGGTGCGTCGCGCCGTCGGCTCCCACGAGCCCGCCCCGGTCGAGGGCGAAGGTGACCGGCAGCCGCTGGATCGCCACGTCGTGGATGATCTGATCGTACGCGCGCTGCAGGAACGTGGAGTAGATGGCCGCGACCGGCCGCATCCCCTCGGCCGCCAGCCCGGCCGCGAAGCAGACCGCGTGCTGCTCCGCGATGCCGACGTCGAAGCACCGGTTCGGGAACTGCACCTGGAACCGGTCGAGGCCGGTGCCGTCCGGCATGGCCGCCGTGATCGCGACGATGCGCGGGTCCCGGCGGGCGAGCGCGACGAGGTGGTGGACGAAGGCCTGCGTGTAGGTGAGGACCGGCGGCCGCGCCGGCCCGGGCGAGGCGGCGGGCGCCGGGTCGGTCTTCTTCGGGGCGTCGAAGCCGGCCGCGACGCCGTGGTACTTGATGGGATCGCCCTCGGCCGCGGCGAACCCCTTCCCCTTCTTGGTGATCACGTGGACGAGCACCGGCTCGCGCAGCGCCTTCACGTTCTGCAGGGTGTCGATCAGCGCCGCGTAGTCGTGCCCGGGGACCGGCCCGAGGTACTTGAACCCCAGCTCCTCGAAGAGCGTGCCCGGCCCCACGAGCCCCTTGGCCGCCTCCTCCGTCTTCTTGGCGAGGCGAGCCACCTGGTCGCCGACCGCCGGGAGGTTCTTGAGGAAGTCGCCCACCGTGTCGC
>DASVDK010000328.1:0-2863 GCA_036381125.1 Thermodesulfobacteriota bacterium
CCGCGCGGGCCTCGACCCCGGCCGAGTCCGACTCCGCCGCCGAACTCGCCGCGCTGCGCCGCGAACTCGCGGAACTGCGCGCCCTCGCGCTCCGGCAGGTGGCCCAGCCGGCCCCGGCGCCGGCGGCGGAGCCCCCGAAGCCGGCGCTCCCGCCCAAGCCCGATCCCGCGCTCCTCCTCACGGACCCCGCGACCTACCAGGCGCAGTACGACGCCTACCGCGACGCCGTCGAGGCGCAGCGCATCGAGCGGCTGCGCGAGGAGTACCGGACCGAGCGCGAGCGCGAGCGCACCGAGGCCGAGCGCCAGTCGGCGTGGCGGGCCGAGGTGTCGGCCTTCTACGACCGGCACCCGGACCTCGACACGCCCGAGGTCCGGCCCTACGCGAACGCGGTCTACCAGGAGCTCTACCAGACCGATCCCACGTTCCGGGCGCTGCCGGTGCGCGACGCGCTCGACCGCGCGGCGGCGGAGACCAAGCGGCGGCTCCTCGCGCTGCGTCAGGGCGCCCGTGCCGCCGGCGAGCGGCCGAGCCCGCCGCGGCTCGAAAGCTCGCGCCCGGCCGGCCCCGCCGGTCCGGCACCGACCCCCGAGAAGCCCTCAACCATGTCCGACGCGATCCGCGCCCTCCAGCGGCGCCGGCGGGAGTTGGCCCGCGGGCGACCGGCCGCGGCAGGGCCGGGTGTCCGTGCCGTGTAGCCGGGCGAAGGAGTGCGCTGACCGATGTCGATCACCTGGACCTACGACGCCCCGTCCGGCGTCTACAAGAGCCATGCCCTCTCGCGCGCCATCTTCGAGGCCGCGATCGAGGAGGTGCAGTTCGCGAGCTACGCCGAGCCGGTGCGCGGCTTCGGCCGCAAGCGCGGCGAGTCGATCACGCTGCCGCGCGTCGGCCGCCTCGCCGAGCCGGCGAACGCGAAGCTCCAGGAGGGCACGCGGATTCCCGAGGATGCCCTCGCGCTCTCGACCGTGACGATCACGGTCAACGAGTACGGCCGCGCGGTGCCCTTCACCTCGCTCCTCGAGGACCTGTCCGAGATCAACATCGAGAACCAGGTGCAGCGGCTCCTCAAGGAGCAGCAGCGGCTCGTCATGGACACGGCCGCCGCGGCGGCCTTCAAGACGGCCAAGGTCTGCTACATCCCGACCTCGGTGTCGGCCGGGACCTTCGACACGGACGGCACGCCGTCCACGACGGCGACCGCCAACTGGAACGTGTTCCACGTCGAGGAGATCGCCGACTACCTCTACGACACGCTCCTCGCCCCGCCCTACGAGGGCGACGACTACATCGCCATCGTGCGGACGCTGGGGCTGCGCGGCATCAAGCGCGACCCGGCGTGGGAGCAGTGGCACCTCTACACGAACCCGGAGGCGAAGGCCGCGGGCGAGGTGGGGCGCATCGAGCGGATGCGCTTCATCCAGACCAACCACAACAACGCGCTCGGCAAGGTCGGCACGGGCTCGGTGCTCGGCGAGGGCGTCGTGTTCGGCCGCGATGCGGTCGCGTTCGCCGAGGCGGTGACGCCGGAGCTGCGCATGCAGCTCAACGCCAACAACGACTTCGGCCGGTCCCGCGCCATCGCCTGGTACGGCGTGATGGAATGGGGATTGATCTTCGACACGAGCAACGCGGGCGAGGCCCGCGTCGTCCGGGTCACCTCGGCGTAGGCGCCGCACGCGGAAGGAGACGCAGGCATGGCAGGCTACACCGACAACCTCGTGCTCTACATCGGCGCCGAGACGCAGGACGAGGCGAGCGCGGCCGACGTGCTCGATGTCGAGTTCCCGACGGGCGGCGTCGTCTACGAGTTCGGGCTCATCCAGACGGAGCTCGCCTCGGGCAACGCCCCGGTCGTCGCGCTCGACCTCTCGTCCTCGGCCGCGGAGAGCGACCGGACCGAGCAGGCGACGATCACGCCGAGCACCACGCAGGCGGCCGGCAGCCGCGTGCGGTCGAGCTCGTCGAAGTTCCCGCTGAACGTGCCGCACGGTGGGCGCGTGACGCTCGAGCACAAGACGGCCGGCACCGCGGCCGGGGCCTACAAGCCCTACATCATCGCCAAGCACAGCGGCGTCGTGGCCATCTCGACCACGGCCTCGCCCGTGACTGAGGTCGCCGCGTAGCCATGGCGCTCACGGCGACCTACACGATCGAGCGCTCCTGGATTCCCTGGGGGCCCGGGGCCGGCCTGCGGCACCGACTCGTCAAGATCGCGATCCCGGGCGGCGAGACCTACGGCACGGGGCTCGCGCTCGACCAGGCCAAGCTCGGCTGTCCCACCCACGTCGCGAGTCTCGCGGTGCTCGGTGGCGACACGCTCACCGGGCACGTCTGGAAGTGGGACCGGGACAGCGCAGTGCTGCGGGCCTACGAGGGCGACTACGCGCAGGCCGCGGACGCGCCGCTCGCGGAACTGGACAGCGGCGACACGCCGAGCGCGCAGGACCTGCTCGTCGAAGTGAAGGGGTATTGATGCCGATCGAGCCGGTCCACGTGATCGAGGTCGGCCGCGACGGCAAGCCGCGGCTCACGCGCGTGAACCCCTTGCGCCGGTGGGTGCAGCAGGAGCGGCTGCCGAACGGGCAGGCGAATCCGGAGTACCACCCGCCGATCGTCTGGCAGGCGGGGCGCTTCATGGACGACGGCGGCCGCGAGCTGCCGCTCGACGCGGTGCCCCAGTACATCCGCGATGACGTGGCGCGGCGCGTGCCGACGCACACGCCGGAGGCCGCGCCGGCCTTCCTGCGCGCCTGCCCGATCGTGATGAACGGGGTGCCGTGCGATCGGCCGGTCCTCTCGACCGAGTTCGAGGCGCACCTCGTCGCCCACGCGCAGGGCACGCTCGTCCTCGAGGATCGCG
>DASVDK010000329.1:0-11460 GCA_036381125.1 Thermodesulfobacteriota bacterium
GGTCGAGGAGCTGCTTCGGGCGGCTGCGCCGGCTGAGGGGCCAGAAGCGCGTGCCCGAGCCCCCGGCCATGATGACGGCGTGCAGGGTCACAGGTCGGTCCTGTTCGCCCCGGTTTCCTTGACCAGCATGTTCGCGCGGAGCAGCGAGTCGAACGTGCCGGCGTCGGTCCACCAGCCCTCGAGGACGTCCCACTCGAGCGTGCCGCGCTGGATGTAGGCGTTGTTCACGTCGGTGATCTCCAACTCGCCCCGCGCCGACGGCTTGAGCGTCTCGATGATCGAGAACACGTCCGGATCGTACATGTAGATCCCGGTCACCGCGTAGCGGCTCTTCGGCACCCTCGGCTTCTCCTCGACCGCCACGATCCGGTCGCCCTCGAAGACCGGCACCCCGAAGCGCTCTGGATCCGGCACCTCCTTGAGGAGGATGCGGGCGCCGCGCGGCTGCCGGCGGAAGGCGGCCACGCTGGCCCGGATGTTGCCCTGGATCACGTTGTCGCCGAGCACGACGACGACCCGCTCGCCACCGGCAAAGTAGCGCGCGAGACGCAGTGCGTCAGCGATCCCGCCCTCACCCTCCTGGTAAGTATAGTTGAGATGATCGAGGCCGAACGCCTTCCCGTTGCCCAGGAGCCGCAAGAAATCGCCCGCACTGCTCCCGCCGGTCACGAGCAGGATGTCCCGCACGCCGGCGTTCACGAGGCACTGGATCGGGTAGTAGATCATCGGTCGGTCGTAGACCGGCAGGAGATGCTTGTTCGTCACGGTGGTGAGCGGCTTCAGCCGGGTGCCGAGCCCGCCCGCGAGGATGACGCCCCGCATCCGTCCTCCTTCAGCTACAGGTGGTGAGGAACGCCTCGAGCGCCTCGCGCCATGGCCGCAGGGTCCGGCCGGTGAGATCGCGGTAGCGGCCGCAGTCCAGGACTCCGTACGCGGGCCGGGCCGCCGGGCGAGGAACGGCCCGCGTCGGCACCGGCTCGAGCGCGACACGTCCCTCGAGCCCCACGATCTCGAGAACCGCCCGCGCGACGCCGAACCAGGTCGTCGCGCCGGCGTTCGCCACGTGCACGATGCCCCGCGCGCCGGCGTCCACGAGGGCGAGCAGCCCCTCCGCGAGGTCACGTCCGTACGTCGGCGCGCCCCACTGGTCGTCGACGACCCGCAGCGGCTCGCCGGCACGCGCGCGCGCGAGGACGCTCTTGACGAACGCCGGCCCTGCACGCCCGTAGAGCCACTGCGTTCGCACGATGAGCCAGCTTGCGCCGGGCCGCCCCTCGAACGCGTCGGCCACGGCCCGCTCGCCGTGCGCCTTCGTGCGGCCGTAGACCGACAGCGGCCCGACCGGATCGGTCTCGACGTACGGGGTCGACTTGCGCCCGTCGAACACGTAGTCGGACGAGAGATGGACGAGGCCGATCCCCCGTGCCGCGCAGGCGGCCGCGAGGAGGCCCGGCGCCTCCGCGTTGAGGCGCGCGGCCGCCTCGACCTCCCGCTCCGCGTCGTCCACGCGCGTGTAGGCGGCGCAGTTCACGACGAGGCTCGGCCTGGCGGCGTCGAGTGCGGCCGCGACGGCGGCCGCGTCGGTCACGTCGAGGTCGGCGCGCGAGAGCGGCACGCCCTCGAGCCGTTCGCGCCACGGGGCATCGGCGAGGCGGTCGACCAGCTCGCGGCCGACGAGCCCGCCGGCCCCGGCGATCAGGAGCCGGCGCCGAGCCACTTGTCCCGGTACAGGCGCTCGTGATCCCGACGATACGCCCCGCTCTTCACCTTGCGCCACCAGGCGTCGTGCGTCCGGTACCACTCGACGGTGGCCGGCAGGCCGGTCGCCAGCGTGTGGCGCGGCGTCCAGCCGAGATCGCGGCGCGCCTTGGCGTAGTCGATCGCGTAGCGCCGGTCGTGGTTCTTCCGGTCCCGCACGTGCGTGATGAGCCGCTCGTCCCGGCCGACGAGGCGGAGGATCATCCGGGTGATGTCGAGGTTCGTCCGCTCGCCGTCGCCGCCGAAATTGTAGACCTCGCCCGGACGGCCGCGCGTGAGCGCCGCGTGCACGCCGCGGCAGTGGTCCTCGACGTGGATCCAGTCGCGGACCTGCAGGCCGTCGCCGTACACCGGGAGCGGGCGGCCGTCGATCGCGTTGGTGACGAAGAGCGGGATGAGCTTCTCGGGGAACTGGTAGGGGCCGTAGTTGTTGGAGCAGCGGGTCACCACGACGTGCTGGCCGTGCGTCCCGGCGGCGGCCCTGCAGAGCAGATCGGCCCCCGCCTTGCTCGCGGCATAGGGGCTGTTCGGGGCGAGCGGCGTGGCCTCGGTGAAGGGGGAGTCGTCCGGCGCGAGCGTTCCGTAGACCTCGTCGGTCGACACCTGCAGGAACCGGCCGACGCCGTGGCGCCTCGCCGCGTCGAGGAGCACCTGGGTGCCGATCACGTTGGTCCGGACGAACGCGGAGGCGTCGTCGATCGAGCGGTCGACGTGCGTCTCGGCGGCGAAGTTGACGACGGCGTCGAACGGGCCGGCGGCCGCCATCACCCGATCGACCGCGGCGGCGTCCGCGATGTCGCCCCGGACGAAGCGGAACCCCGGCGCCCGCTCGACCTCGGCCAGGTTCTCGAGGTTGCCGGCGTAGGTCAGGAGGTCGAGGACGACGACCTCGCGGGCCCACCCTTCGCCGAGTGCCAGCCGGACGAAGTTCGACCCGATGAAGCCGGCGCCGCCGGTGACGAGCAGTCGCATCCGCGGCTCAGCCGTCCCGCCGGGACCAGTCGTACGGGATGTCCGAGCCGTGCGGGGCGGCGCGGTACTCGTCCGGATCCGCGTACCGGTAGACCTCCGTCGGGCAGTTGACGATGATGGCCTCGGTCTCGCCGATGCACTTGAAGCCGTGGTACACGCCGGCCGGGATCTGCACGAGTAGGGGGTTGTGCTCGCCGATGAAGAACTCGTTGATCGCCCCCTTCGTGGGGGAGCCCTCCCTGGCGTCGTAGAGGACGAGCTTGATCATCCCCCTGACGCACGCGAAGTTGTCGAGCTGGACCTTGTGGTAGTGCCAGCCCTTCACGACGCCGGGGTACGCGGTCGTCATGTAGACCTGGCCGAACTTGACGAAGATCTCGTCGTCGGCCCTGAGGATCTCCATGAGCCGCCCGCGCTCGTCCGGGATGACCCGCAGGGCCTTCGTGCGGACGCCGTCGATCCTCTCGACGCCCATCAGCGCCCGACCCTCCCGTACCGATCCTCGAGCCGCACCACGTCGTCGAGTTCCGGCGTCGAGACCTCGATCACTTCCGTGTCCTCGACCGCGATCATGCGGTGCTTCTGGCCGGGCACGACGTGGTACGTGTCGCCCGGCCTCATCCGGCGGGTCACCATCCGCCCGTCCTCCTCCACCTCGAGGTCCATGAGCCCCTTCGCGACGAGGATGGACTCGTCCTTGACCCGGTGGTACTGCAAGGACAGCCGCTCGCCGGCCTTGATGGCGAGCACCTTCCCGACGTATCGGGGGGTCTCGGCCCACACCAGCTCGTGCCCCCACGGCTTGTCGATTTTTCTCATGTTTTCAAGCCCTTACGGCACCTCGCCGGACCGGCCGGGCGGTTCGGGCGGTACTTATAGCACAGTTCCGCATCGCTCAACGCCCTTTCGTGCGCCAAGCAAGAGCCACGCCGGCCGCGCGGGGCTCTCACGTCAACGCCTGCCCGACGGCGCTCACGACCTCCGCCTGCTGGCCCTCCGTCAGCTCGGGGTAGATCGGGAGGGCCAGTACCTCGCGGGCCGCGCGCTCGCTCTGCGGGAAGGCCCCCTCGGGGTAGCCGAGGTGGGCGAAGCAGGGTTGCCGGTGGAGCGGAACCGGGTAGTAGACCTCGCAGCCGATCCCGGCCTGCCGCAGCCTGGCCATCACCTCGTCGCGGCGCGGGACGCGAACCACGAACTGGTTGTAGACGTGGCGGTGAGGCTCCCCCTCGACCGGCAGCACCACCGGCCCCTCCGGCGCGGCAAGGCCGGCCTCGCGGAAGAGGCGACGGTAGCGGGCGGCGTTGCGCCGTCGGGCCTCGTGCCAGCGGTCGAGGTGGCGCAGCTTCACGCGGAGGACCGCCGCCTGGAGGGCGTCGAGGCGACCGTTGATCCCCACCTCCTCGTGCACGTACCTGACGCGGCTGCCGTGGACGCGCAGCGCCCTGAGCCGCTCCGCGAGCCGCTCGTCGCCGGTCAGGCAGAGGCCGCCGTCCCCCGCCCCGCCGAGGTTCTTCGACGGGAAGAAGGAGAGGCACCCGACCGCGCCCATCGCCCCCGCCCGCCGCCGCCGGCCGCCCGGGCCGACGTACTCGGCCCCGATCGCCTGCGCCGCGTCCTCGACGACGGCCAGCCCGTGACGGTCGGCCAGCGCCTCGATCGGCGCCATGTCGGCCGGCAGGCCGAAGAGGTGGACCGGCATGACGGCCCGCACGCGGCCGCCCCGGCCGAGACGGTCGCGCACCGTCGCCTCGAGGGCGCCCGGGTCGACGTTGTACGTGGCCGGGTCGATGTCGGCGAAGATGGGCGTGGCGCCGACCCGATGGATCGCGCTCGCGGTGGCGAAGAACGTGAAGGGCGTCGTCACCACCTCGTCGCCCGGGCCCACGTCGAGCGCCATCAGGGCGAGGAGGATGGCGTCGGTCCCGGACGAGACGGCCACCGCGTGCGCCGCACCGCTGTAGGCGGCCAGCTCCCCCTCGAGCGCCTCCACCTCGGGGCCGAGGACGAAGCGCTGCGACTCGAACACCGCGTCGACCGCGGCGCGGACCTCGTCGCGGATCGCCGCGTACTGGGCCCGGAGATCGAGGAGCGGCACGGGCATGGATCGACCTCCTGCGTGTCCGACCAGGGGTAACGCCGAGGGGGCCGCGTCGGCCGGCCGCTACTGCCCGAAGACGCTCTCCCCCGTCGCGGTCCCGAAGCTGCCGAGTCCGACGAGGGTGAAGAGGAGCTCGAAGCGCGTCTCGTCGGGGCGGATCCGGTCGATGGCCCGGAAGGCGATCGCCCAGCAGTCGCAGGGCGACCGGTAGTTGATGCCGTAGCCGGTCTCGAGCAGCCGGTCCTCCTGCACGAGGTACTTCGCCCCGGCGAGCAGGTCGAGCGCTCGGCCGAGACGGACCCGGATGTCGCCGTTCAACTGCTCGATGTCCGGCTCGACCAGGCGGTAGTCCAGCCCGAGCCGGACGCCCCGCTCGTCCTCGAGTTCCGTCCGGATGCCGACCAGGTTCGCGCGGCCCTCCTTCGTATCGTACGACGTCTCGAAGTCGAGCAGGAACCGCTCGAACGGGCGCACCTCGAGCCTCGCCGTCAGGTCGGAGAGGTTGTCGCGGTCCGCCCCGACCTGCTCCGTCGGCGCCGGCACGTCGCCCACCCGCAGGCGCTCCTCGCTCGTCCCCTCGATGCCGCCGAAGTCGTAGGACTGCTGGAGCAGGAGCCTCGCGATCTCCCTGGCCGGACCGGTGGCGCCGACCGCCGGCGGCCGCGCCGTGGGGGGCACGAGCACGCGGGTGGGCGGCGCGGGAACCTCGAGACCGGTCTCCGGGTCGACCGGCCGCGGCGGGGGCGGCGGCATGGGTCCGACCGGCTCGGCGAATCGGGCGAAGAGACGCGTCCCGATGGCGTAGGTCACCCGCGACACCCGGGGGATCCGGTCGTTCCGGTCGAAGAACGGGTTGTCCGACTGGTCGGAGGTCGGGATGAACGCGTAGGAGACCTCCGGCTCGATCGTGTGGTAGAGGCGGCGCGCGTCGCCGATCTCCACCTCGTACGCCCGTCCGAGCACCGACTTGAGGTCCACGCCGAGGAACGGGAGGAGCCGATTCGCCTCCTCGTCCGGCTCCTGCGTCCGGTAGTACGTCACCCGGTAGCCGGCCTGCCCGGTGAGCGTCGCGACCGGCCCCAGCGCGACCGGATAGATCAACCGCGGGAAGAGGTCGAGCCGCTGGCCGCGCACGCCGTCCTCGCGGTAGAAGTTCGTGAGGCTGCCGTCGATCGCGCCGAAGATGGGCGAGCCCTCCAGGCGTACGGGGGGGATCCCGAGGCTCACCTGCGGCAGGATCTGCTGCACCTCGCTCGACGGCTTCGACTCGACGAGGCTCCGGAAGACGGAGAAGCGCCCGGTGAGGGCCACGTCGTCCCAGGTGCGCTCGACGACGGCGCGGCTCTCGATCTCGCGCTGGGCGGTGACCTCGACGCTGTCGCCGAAGTCCACCGGGAACTCGCGATCGCTCACGACGTTGATGTCGGCCCTGAGCGAGAACCGGCCCGGGAGGATCTGGTCGTGCCGGATCCGGAGGTCGCCGCGGTCGCGGTCCTGGATCCGGTCGGCGATGTAGCTGCCGCGCCAGATCCCGCGCGTCGTCTCGGAGAGGGCGTAGCGGTACTCCGCCGTTGCGCCGGTACCGCGCTTGCTGAGGTAGGTGAAGCCGAGCGTCGCGTCCTGGCTGCGCCCGAGCGCGATGAAGAGCGGCTGCTCGTACCCCCACCCGTTGATGTTCGACTGGGAGAACCGCGGGAAGAGGAGGCCGGTGGTCCGCTCGGTCCGGACCGGGAAGATCCCGTAGGGCAGCGTGAAGACCGGCACCCCCTTGATCCGCAAGGTCGGCCACTGGACGAAGGCGTAGCCGCCGACCGAGAGCCGGATGCGCCGGCCCGTGATGCTCCACGACGGCGCGCCCTCCTCGCAGAGGCAGGAGGTCAATCGGCCGTCCCCCACCGTGTACGTCGTGTCGCCGGTCTTGTCGATCCGCGCGCCGCTGATCGTGACGTGGTCCTGGGCGACGAACAGCTCGCCGTCGAGGAGGAACCCCGTCTGCTCGCCGAGGTTGATCCGGACGCGATCGGCCGTGAGGCGGTCGGGCCTCGCGTCGATGACGACGCCGCCCGCCGCGTCGGCGACATCGCCGTCGGGCACGATCTCGACGCGGTCCGCCCGAAGCGTCAGGTCACCGCGCCGGGCCACCACGTTCCCCTCGAGGACGTACCGGCCCGTCTGCCGGTCGTAGCTGATGCGGTCGGCCTCGACCTCGACCGGCCCCTCGCCGAGCGCCTCCGGACCGACGTGGCGGAACCGCTCGAACGGCGCCGCGGCGCTGCGGCCCGCGGCCCCCAGCAGCGCCGCGGCGGCGAGGACGGCGGCTACGAGCCGGCGAAGGCGGCGCCGCGTCACCTCGCGGCGCCCGGCGCAGGCGGGGCGTGGCACGGGGCAAGATGCGCCCGCGCCTCCCCCACCGCGAAGAGCGAGCCGGCGACCAGGACCAGGTCCTCGGGCCCGGCCTCGGCGAGGGCCAGGTCGAGCGCCCGCGGGAGGTCGGGCGCCATGACCGCGCGCGTGCCGGCCCGCAGCGCCGCCTCGGCGATCCGCGGCGGGGCGGCCGCCCGGGCGATCGCCGCCCGGGTCGCCACGACGAGCGCCGCCAGCGGCGCGAGGGCGCCCACGATCGCCTCGACCGGCTTGTCCGCCATGACGCTCGCGACGAGGATCAGCCGGCGATAGCGGAAGTCCTCGCGCAGGCTCTGCACCAGGCGGGCCACGGCGGCCGGGTTGTGGGCGCCGTCGAGCACGACCCGGGGCGCCTCCCGCACCTGCTCGAGCCGACCGGGCCAGCGGGTTGCGGCGAGCGCCCGCCGGATGCCCGCCTCGTCCGGCAGGGTTCCGTCGCCCATCGCCTCGAGGGCCAGGAGCGCGAGCCCGGCGTTGTCCACCTGGTGGGCCCCGAGGAGGCCGAGCTTCACGCCGTCGAGCGCCACCCGCAGGCCGCGGTACGCCATCGTGCCGTCGGTCCGGCGCGCCACCCAGGGGGACGCCGGCGCGAGCCCGCCCTCGGCGTGCGGGTCCCCGCTCCCCTCGGCCAGCACGTGCAGCGGCGCCTCGAGGGCGGCCGCCCGGGCGACGACCCGGGCGAGGAGCGAGCCGCGCCGCTCGGCCGTGACGAGCGGCACCCGCGGCTTCGCGATGCCGAACTTCTCGTCGGCGATCGACTCGAGGCTGTCCCCGAGCAGGCCCATGTGGTCGTAGTCGACGTTCGTCACGACGCAGACCCGCGGGACGAGGACGTTCGTCGCGTCGAGCCGGCCGCCGAGGCCGACCTCGACGACCGCCGTGTCGATTCCCGCCCGGGCGAAGGCCGCGAAGGCCATCGCCGTCGTGAACTCGAAGAAGGTCGGGTATCGACCGCCGGCCGACGCCGGCACCGGGTTCGCCTCGAGCAGGGCCCGAAGCTCGGTCACGAGCCGCACGACCTCCGCCTCGTCGATCTCGCGCCCGTCGATGCGGATCCGCTCCTCGAAACGGACCAGGTGGGGCGACGTGTAGAGGCCGACCCGCCGGCCGGCCTCCCGGAGCAGCGCCTCCGCGAACGCGCACGTCGAGCCCTTGCCGTTGGTCCCGGCCACGTGGACCGCCGAGAAGCGCCGCTCGGGGTGCCCGAGCAGGTCGAGCAGATGGCGGACGACGCCGAGGTCGAGGACGATCCCGAAGCGCTCGAGTCCGAGGAGCCAGTCGAGGGGCGCGCTCACGCGGGGCCGAGGAAGCGGAGCAGGGTCGCCAGCGTCTCCTTGAGCTGCTTCCGCTCGACGATGACGTCGATGATCCCGTGCTCGAGGAGGTACTCGGAGCGCTGGAAGCCGGGCGGCAGCGTCTGCCGGATCGTCTGCTCGATGACGCGCGGTCCGGCGAACCCGATGAGGGCGCGCGGCTCGGCCAGGATCACGTCGCCGAGCATGGCGAACGAGGCGGTGACGCCGCCGGTGGTGGGGTCGGTGAGCACCGAGATGTACGGCAGGCGCGCGGCCGAGAGTCGGGCCAGCGCGGCGCTGGTCTTGGCCATCTGCATGAGGGAGAAGATCCCCTCCTGCATCCGCGCGCCGCCCGACGAGGAGAACACGATGACGCCGCACCGCCGCTCGATCGCCCGCTCGACCGCTCGCGTGATCTTCTCGCCGACGACGGCGCCCATGCTGCCGCCGAGGAAGCCGAACTCGAACACGGCCAGCACCGCCGGCAGCCCGTCGATCGTGCACTCGCCGGACACGACGGCCTCTCGCGTCTCCGCCTTGCGCTGCGCCTCGGCCACGCGCTCGGGGTAGGGCTTCGAGTCCTCGAAGCCGAGCGGGTCGCCCGGCACGAGATGTGCGTCGATCTCGACGAACGACCCCTCGTCGGCCACCAGCGCGATCCGATCGGCGGCGGAGATGCGGAAGTGGTACTGGCACTTCGGGCAGACGGAGAGGTTCCGCTCGAGCTCCTTGTTGTAGATGATCTCGCTGCAGTTCCCGCACTTCGACCAGAGCCCCTCGGGAACCTTGACCTTCCGCTCCGTGGGCCGCCCCTTGGGCGCCTTGTCCCGCGTGAACCAGGCCATCCCTTCTCCATCCAACGGCTCGCGGCCGGCGTCCGCTCCGGCCCGGCAGAGCCGGGCCTGCGCTCCTCGGCGGCCCTCCGGGCCGCCAACCGCCGGGGGCCGCTCGCCTCCGGCCGGCGCTGCCGCGCCGGCCTAGATGTCTATCTCCTGCCCCGGCTGGAGCATCCGGATCCGCCCGTCCGCGAGCGCCTCCACCTCGCGCGCCACCTCGTCGAGATGCCAGGGCTTCATGTGATAGAGGTAGACGGGGAGGTCGCGGTGGGGCGCCGCGAGCTTCGCCAGCTCGCCCGCCACCAGCCGAGGCGTGAGGTGCCCGCTCTTGTCCGCGACCGCGCGCAGCCGCTCGGGGAACGACGCCTCGATGAAGACGGCGCGGAGGCTCCTCCGCCGGTTCGCCGCGGTCCAGATGTCGGCGG
Source organism: Thermodesulfobacteriota bacterium (assembly GCA_036381125.1). Taxonomy (GTDB): domain Bacteria; phylum DASVDK01; class DASVDK01; order DASVDK01; family DASVDK01; genus DASVDK01. The sequence goes on from DASVDK010000329.1 coordinate 9,788, forward strand.
TCGGCCCCGTGTCGCCCGTGAAGAGGAACGCGCGCGCCCCGTCGTCGACGACGAAGCCGACCCCTTCCACCTGGTGGTCCACCGCGATCGCCTCCACGCGCAGTCCCGCCAGCGGCTCCGGCGCGCCGCGCGCCATCGTGCGGTAGGCCAGGATCGGTCGCGCCGGGTCGGGGATGCGGGTGAAGTCGGGCCAGATCACGTCGTTCAGGAAGTGGGTGCGGATCGGCCCGAGCACCTCGGGTACGCTCGCCACCAGCGTCGGCCGCGTGGCGCGGTCGGCCACGATGTCGGCGAGGAAGGCGATGTCCTTGATGTGGTCGAGGTGCGGGTGCGAGACCGCGATCGCCTCGATGCCGAGCAGCTCGTCGGCCGTCAGGCTCGACACCGCGCCGCCGGCGTCGATGAGGAGCCGCCCGTCGACGAGCAGGCTGATCGGCTGGAAGTGGAGGTACTCGCCGCCGTGACAGCCGAGGACCCGCACCTTCATCGGGACAGCGCCCCCTTCAGCGACGCGACGAAGTCGCCCGCGGCGCCGACCAGTCGGTCGCGCGGCTGCCCGTCGTGCGACTCCACGAGGCGGACCAGGGCGCTGCCGACGGCGACGCCGTCGGCGTGCCGGGCCGCCTCGCGGGCCTGCTCGGGCGTCGAGATGCCGAAGCCGACGACGACCGGCAGCCGCGACCGCGCCTTGACCGCCGACACCCGGTCGGCCAGCTCGGCCGCCACCCGGTCGCGCACGCCGGTCACCCCGGTGACCGAGATGTAGTAGAGGAACCCCCGCCCGAGCCGCGCCGCGGCGTCGAGGCGGGCGGGCGGAGTCGTGGGGGCGACGAGGACGATGGTGTCGAGGCCGACGGCGTCGCACGCCGGCTGGATCTCCGGCAGCTCCTCGATCGGCAGGTCGACGACGAGGACGCCGTCGGCGCCCGCACGCGACAGCGCCGACGCCAGCCGCTCGGGGTGGAAACGACCCGCCGGGCCGCCGTCGCGCGCGAGCGCGAAGAACGGGTTGTAGTAGCCGAAGAGCACGACCGGCACGTCGCTCTCGCGCCGGATCCGGCCGAGCGCCTCGAGGCAGCCCGCGAGCGTGGTGCCGCGGCGGAGGGCGCGCTCGGCCGCCCGCTGGATCGTCGGCCCGTCGGCCGTGGGGTCGGAGAAGGGCACCCCCAGCTCGATGAAGTCGGCGCCGCGGCGCGCGGCCTCGAGGACCAGCGCCACCGTGGTGTCGAGGTCGGGATCGCCCGCCGTCAGGTAGATGCCGAGCGCCTTGCCGCGCTCGCGGGCGAGCCGCTCGAATGTCCGCGCGATCCGGCTCAGAGCGTGACTCCTCGCACCTGCGCCACGGTCTGCATGTCCTTGTCGCCGCGGCCGGAGACGTTGACGACGAGCAGCCGCCCGCGGTCGAGCCGCGGCGCCAGGTCGGCGGCGACCGCCACGGCGTGCGCGCTCTCGAGCGCCGGGATGATCCCCTCCGTCCGGGCCAGCAGCTCCAGGGCGTCGAGCGCCTGCGCGTCGGTCACGGCCACGTACTCCGCGCGGCCGGTGGCGGCGAGCCACGCGTGCTCCGGGCCGACCCCGGGGTAGTCGAGGCCGGCCGAGATCGAGTGTGTCTCGGCGATCTGGCCGTCCCGGTCCTGCAGGACGAACGACTTGCTGCCGTGCAGGACCCCCAC